>JAPTWT010000237.1 GCA_028064935.1 Gammaproteobacteria bacterium
CTTCAAGGCTGACTGGAGCGGAAGTGGAGCGGAAACGGATTTTGTGGGGGAGATGCTGCTCTAAGTCCTTGTTTTTATTGGTGGGCGATAGTGGGATCGAACCACTGACCCCTGCCGTGTGAAGGCATAAATTATGTCTTATCGTGTCCCTTCTTGGCACCCTCATGCACAAATTACCCTTGATTCTCTTGATATCTTTCGTGTCACCAGACGACACGCTATGCCACGTAATGCCTTCGCGTTACAGCAAAATTACAGCACGGCTTTACTTGGGCTTTTGAGTCGCCTCGACAAAGTCGAAGGAGATAGCCCTACGGACTTGGCAGCCGACCGTAACGACGCCCCCTTTTTTATAAGCATCATCGCGCCATGAATCTTTTTCTGACTATGTACTCGGGGACGGCCCCCTAGGCGTGCACAGTGACGCCGATTTTCTGCCACAAACAAGTCGTACTCCTCTTCGACTTGTTGCCGTGCCGCCGCATAGATATTTGGGTCTGGTCCGCAGGATCGATTACCAAGCACCCCGTCTTCATCGTCATGCCCTGCAAAGACATGGATAGTTTTACCGACATGACTAGCAAAGCAGTCACGAGACCTTTCCCAGTCGGCACTGGAGGTGGCAGGAAGAGTTACAGCTTTTAGTGGAATAAGGCCTGATCGCATTTGTGATGAGATGAGCCTGTAGGTCTCTCCAAGCCCCCATATGCCACCGGCCCATTCTGCAATTTTCTTTGCGCGCCGCCCACCCGCTGTGCCCGGCGCATGGGTCGCACACACTGGTATTAACGCCTTTTTTTGTTTCAGTTTTGGTTCTAAGAAATAGGAGCGCGTCCGCGCTGATCGGGCGCAGAAAAAACACGGGGGCGGAGGCGCATAATCTTTCACGGACCGATCTTTAATAATCAAGGATTCCACCCAAAACGACATTCGAAATGAAAACTCGTGAGCAGCCCAATGAACAGGCCGCGAAGCTGTTTCAATAACGCGGTCTAGATATAAAAAAGGGGTTGGACTGTTAGTGGTCACCGCCGCTTCGGCGGCGCGGATGATGCTATCCCTCACATCCCGCGGCCAACGCGCAATGACCTGACTATTTCTCACACGCTGCAAAATAAGAGCAAACGCCGGTGGAATATCTCGCCGGCGCCGTAGCACCCGCGCGATTTCGCGTTCCACATCAATAAATTCCTGTTGCATATCCATGCGTCAAGTTTAGCCGATGCATCGCGATAGACAAGCTTGCACCATCCTCGTCAAGAAATGACAGGAGTATGGATTGTGGACAAGCTTTTGACCCGGAAAAATATCGCAGAACGTCTCCAGTGCAGTATCCGGCAAGTGCACAGACTGCAGCTCCCAGCGCCCCTCCGGTTTGGTCGGCTTGTACGCTGGAGATTGGAGGATGTGGACAACTGGATTTCCGCGCAACGTTCGCCCGGTGGCTCTGGTCGCCCCCGAAATTCTGGCAAGGCGAAGGGGGTTTAACTATGTGCGCACAGACCACAGATCCCGCTTGCGCAACCCCTTGGGCGAACCTGACGCTTGACCAGCAAAAAGAGTTTATTAAGTCCGTGGGCGGCCGAGTGGCAGCTGCTGACTATATTTTATCTGGACGCGCTGGTGGTGGCTCTCAAAACAGGGAGAGAAATCGCCGGATTCGTGAAACCCATTTACAGGGGCGTAATATCGACCATGATCACGATGACCTCTCTACGAGTGCCGCTCCTAAGGCAACGGTGTCACGGGGCGGCCCCGCGCGTGCTTTTGATAAGGACGCATGGGCAGCGATCTTGCTTTGCTATCCAGATGATGCCGCGGACCGCGACATCCTCTTCTGGTCGGCCAAACTGGGGGCAGGGAAATCGAAAGCGATCGGAGTCAAGGTGGGGCGGACGGACAAGAGAGTTCGACAAATCCAGGATAAAATTCAGGCTTGGTCGCGCACACATTTGACTCGCGAACAAATTCTTTACGCGCAGGCGCGCGTAGTCGAATTCGACATTGATGGTTTAGCCGAACCTAAGCGCCGGCTGCTCTCAAAAGCGGGCCGCAAGCGGAAAAAGGTCACCGGGTAACGATATTGCTACGCCTATCTCGATGTTGGCACCCTCGTGCCGCCGTCACCCAAGGCGTCTCGCTGTGCAACAAGTCGCCGCTCGCGCCGACGCTTCGTAGACCCAAAGCAATGCGATTTCGGGCGGGAAGTCTTGGCATGACGCCCATCCGAGACACTCACAGTGGTGGAATGCTTTCCGTGCCATGCCGCCTGGCAGTCGATTACAGAAAAGGGTACATAAAGGTCACGCCATCTGGTCCCGGGCGACTCATCCGCCAGGGCTTTTTCTTGACGGATCGTGATAAGATAGATTAAAATAACGAATCGGCGCTACGCGCCAATCACAGTTGATCACGATGACCAGAACGCTGATCACGATCAGATAAGAATCCGTGATCACGATGACTAGAATACGCACTTATTTTCGAAAATGACTTTTGCTGCGACGATGCGGTAAGCTCTCTAGGCCGCGGGAACAAGTAATCGGACAGTCCGGGGGGATATCCGCTGATATGGACAAGACCGAATACAGGCAACTATCCATCCGAGCCTAGGAGAACACGTCCAGGACTTATCTGGTAGGCGCGTTGCCCCTGTTGGTACTCGCTACAATATCTGTCATCACAACTCTTAACTACGCTGTGGGTCCAATTCATTATTATCAGGAAAATTATTAGGAGGAGAGATGTTTAAGGATTTCGACGGGACCAAGAAACAGTTAGCTGAACTTGCGGAGATCGTTAATAAGTTCAAGTCGGAAGCGGTTCAGCTAAAATTGCTTGAGTTGCTCTTTGACACCACTCCGCAGAACATTGACGAGGACGCAAAATCAAGCAAATCGTCAATGTCTAAGAAAGGGGCAAGGCGAAAGAAAACAACGCCCCAAACTTCTACAAGCTCGGACAACGAAAACAAGGGCTCGAAGAAACCCTCGTCGTTTGGCCCTGCCACAATTCTTAAAAAGCTCTACGATGAAGAATTTTTTTCTGAACCCAGGACGATTTCCGATATTTGCCAGCATTCTGAGATAAGTTTCGCTAAAAAGATCAAGTCCAATGAAATATCCGGAAGGCTTGGCAGGATGGTTCGAGATGGTGAGCTGGTTAGGCGGAAGAATTCTGACAACCAATACGCATATACCAAGTCGTGAGTGATTTGCTATTAAACGCCTTGAAAGGCATTGAAAAGCCAATACGGAAGAGGCTTTGCGATTCATACATTGATTTGAAGCGTAATCTTGCGGAATCCAGGCACGAAGCCGCAGGTCTCAGCGCCGGAAAGCTTTGTGAGGCGGGTATTCGACATTTACAGCACCGGGCCTTTGGGTTTAGTACACCATTTGGCAATAAGATCGCGAATTTCGCAGACGAGTGTCGCCGTATTATCAGCGCGCCTGCTGGCCTGAACGTCACAGAGTCAGAAAAAAACGTTCTACCGAGGGCGTTGGTGTTTCTTTACACAATGCGCAACAAACGCGGTATCGGCCATGTGGGTGGGGATGTCGACCCGAATTCGATCGATAGTGCGTTAATTGGTCGCGTTGCGGATTGGGTGGTGTGCGAGCTAATCCGCATTCATCACAATTTATCCCTTGAGGAAGCTCAAGACCTTGTGGATAGCTTGGCTGTTCGCCAACTGCCAGATGTATGGGAAGTGGCGGGGAAGAAACGGGTGCTCCGGGAAGGGTTGACTGCGAAAGACCAGTTGCTTCTGCTTCTCTATTCCTGCAAAAATCAAACCGTTTTGACGGAGGATTTGGTGGGCTGGGTAGAGTACTCGAACCCTGCAGTTATCCGCAGCCGAATTCTGGGTCAACTGCATAAGGATCGATTCGTGGAGTGGGATCGAGAATCTGAGTTCGTAACACTGTCGCCAAAGGGGGCTAAGTACGTTGAGGAGAAGCTAGTTACCGCCGAACAAGTCGTTGCAGTAGACGTTGGACCGCGAGCATGACGGAGGAACCTGATGGTCGCGTTTGAGCGAGTTCGCTACGCAAAGCTGAATCCGCGTCAGAAGGAGAATTACAATTTCCAGCGTGTGTCGGGAGTGCTTGCAAAATACGGCTTCGTCACCATGCGTCTTAGCGACGACTGGCAAGGTGCGGACTTTTTGGCGCAACATATTGATGGTGAGACTCTGCTTAGGGTGCAGTTAAAGAGCCGCTTTGCAATTGCAAAAAAATATATGGGAAAAGGTCTTTACATCTGCTTTCGCCGGAAAAATGTGTGGTACATGTATCCTCACGATACGTTGGTCGAATGGGCACTGAAGCACACGAACATCGGCAACACCGGCTCGTGGAAGCGGCAGGAGCTTTATTCGGTCCCGAAACCCTCGCAGGCCCTTGCTGGCAAATTGGAGCAGTACAGGCTTGAGCCAGACGCCCAACAATAGCTTGCACCCAACGCCCACTCGCTACGCCTGCAGACGTTGGTGAAGATCGGTGTTGAATACTCATCCTAAACCCGCGAGGTGTGGACGGGTTGTACCGAACGACTGCTTTACACCGTACATTTGTCGTTCGACCTCAGTGGGACTGATCAGCAGTTGCGGGTTTGGAGTACGCGCCGCAGTATCGGGAAAGCCACCGTTCGGCATGAAGCTCTGCCTCGTGACTGCTTCAAGACGGCACAGCGGACCAAATCGGTTCAGAACCCGCTGGCTGCAATGGCCGAACTCTGGCAGTTCGTAGTACCATCATCGAATGGCAACTTCTGGGTCGACCTTACTCCTCTCCCCGGGCTGCTGCACGGGAAGGTCCGATTCGCTGTATACCTCTCACTTACCTACGTTCGTATACAGCTACATTCTCTACGAACCGAGAGTGCAGCAGAAGCTTCCTATTAGCCAAATGTTGCCCACGACATGAATGTTTCCTTTTGTGAACTGTGGTGGCATATCAACCATATGGTGCAAATAGCCGTTTGATTGTTGCGGGGGTTCGTGGTTACGCAACTTTGAGGTAAGAAAGGTTCCAAAGCACGGAACCGCCGTTCATCCAGAACAACTCAGGCATGCGCATGGAGCGAAATGCCCAGAGCGCTGACAACCTTTAGGATCGTGCTAAAATCTGGACTACACTCTCCTGAAAGTGCCTTGTATAGGCTTTCCCGGGAAAGTCCCGCGTCGCGGGCGACTTGGCTCATTCCTTTTGCGCGGGCGATGTTGCCCAATGCCTTGGCGATAAAAGCGGCATCGCCGTGAGCCTCCTCAAGACAGGCTTCGAGATAGGCTGCCATCTCTTTTGTGCCTCTGTTGAATTTCGAGTGGGTACCGATCATGGATAGAATATCGCCAGGAAACCCAATGAGGAGTGGCGGTCATGGCGGAAACGAAGCTGTTCGAGGCGGCCTTAGGCATTGAAGCGCCCTGGTTTGTGCGGGATGTGGCCTTCGATGCCCCGGCCCGGACACTGACGATTGCTGTGGACTTTATCTCTGGCAGCCGGTTTGGACATCCTGAAGTGGCCGGGGAACACCCCGTCTATGACACCACGGTCAAGCGCTACCGGCATTTGAACTTCTTCCAGCATGAGTGCTTCCTCGAGGTACGCGTACCGCGCGTGAAGCTTGCCGGCGGGAATGTCCGCCCGATCGAGCCCGCCTTCGTGGGCCGGCTTGCGGGCTTCACGTTGCTCTTCGAGGCCCTGATCCTGGCCTTTTGCCGGGAGATGCCCTTCCGCGCCGTAGCGCGCTTGACGGGGGTGAGCCTTTATCGCGTCATGAGCCTCTGCGAGCGCTACGTGGACTTAGCCGTGGCCCAGCAGGATCTGTCCGGAGTGGAGAGCCTGGCCATTGATGAGACCTCCAAAGCCCGAGGGCATGACTACGTCACAATCGCCGCCGATAGCGCCCGCCGGGCCGTCATCGCCGTGACCGAGGAACGGGATGCGAAGGCCGTCGAACGCTTGGCCCAAGACATCCGGGCCCATGGCGGCGATCTTCCGGCCATCGAGTCGGTCTCGATCGACATGTCGCCGGCCTTCATCAAGGGGGTGGCGCGCGAGTTTCCCAACGCTCAGGTCACCTTCGACAAATTCCACGTCATCGCGCACGCCTCCCATGCGCTTGATCTCACCCGACGCGCCGAGCAAAAGCGCGATCCGGCCCTGAAGGGCCTGTGTTGGACGCTCCTCAAGGATTCCCGTTCGCTCACCGCCGCCGCCCGGAATGACCTCGAGGCCTTGATGGCAGACATGACGACCAAACGCACCGCCCGGGCCTGGGTGTATCGGGAGCAGCTGCGCGAGATCCTAAACCGCAAACAGGTGAATGTCGTACGCCTGATGTTGAAGCCGTGGTGTGCCAACGTCGCCCGCTCGAAGGTTGAGCCCATGAAGGCCGTCGCTCGCCTCGTACGCGCTCACCTCGAAGGCATCATCGCCTGGGCGCAAACGCGGGCCACGAACGGCTTTCTCGAAGTCCTGAACGGACTCTTTCAGGCGGCCAAGCGCAAGGCCCGCGGTTATGGCCGGCTTGCGACTATTCGTACTGTGATCTTCTTGATCGCAGGCAAACTCGACTTCTCGAAGATCAACCCGCATATGGCGGGTTAACCCACGTAAAATTCGACAGAGCCTCTTTTGGAGTGCGCAGGTGTTCATCCACATCGTAACGGGTTGTCTTGGTTTTGGGCATAAATAACGTACTCCTACTGTAAGTCTCTAAGAGGAAAGATTTCTCGCTAACGTTAAGGCCTTGCGAATATCGGCCTTTTGCGATCCCTTGTTGCCACCTGCGAGCAGAATCACGAGCGCCCGGCCCTGGCGCACGAAATACACCCGATAACCGGGGCCATAATCAATACGTAGCTCCGACACGCCTTCGCCAATTGCTCGTATATCCCCCGTATTGCCGGTGAGCAGACGCTCAACGCGCGTCAGGACCCGCGTAAGCCCGCTCATCGTGTAAGCCGTCGAGCCAGCGTATGTAAACATCTGTCTTGTAGACCTCAATCTACTTGCTAAGGGTGTTTCGATGGCTACATATTGCCGATAGGTAATGCCTATATCGTTCAGTCACCAGAAGCAGGGACCGTTAAGCACGTCTCCCCCGGCGGGCACGAGGCCGCCCGGTAGAGCGGCCCTAGGAAATTGAGCTGCGGGGGGTTGTCGGCGACTGCCCGATGGTAGGTTACCGTTGAAGAGAGGATGACCCTGTGGTTCAGAATCCCAATGCCAGTCATGGTCAACATCCCTAGAACAAACATGCCAAAGAGCAGGGCGGTCACTACACCCCACCCTTCGGCCAACTTCCCGGCCAGTGTGGCCTTCGCCTGGTCCCTGATGGCGTGGGTTAGGTGTGCCTTCCATTGCTCGACGAAGGCAGCGGCCTTCTCGGCCCCCATCCGATCGAGGCCTGCAGCGGCCTTCTGTATATCGTGAGCCCCTTTAGTCGCTGCGTGGGCGATGGCGTCGGCCAGCGCCCGGCCGGCTTCTACGGTCTTGTCCCCGATGGCTTTGGAGACCCCTTCCTTGAGGTCAGCACCTGCGCGCATCGTCCCTTGATAGATCAAATCCGGCACCTTCCCCGTTTCTTTTACCAGCGTTTTTACGTGTTGTCCCGCCACCTGAGCGGCGGCTGTCGCATCGATGACTGAGGCGACTAGAGCCCACACTACATCGTCTGTCCGGTGTACTCCCAAGTCTGAAGCCTTACGTAAAAGGGCCTCGCGCAGTTCGGGGGGTAGGGATTCCAAGGCCGTGTCGCGGGCATTGGGGTTTGTCTGTTCGTTACTCATAGTCTGTTCCTCGTTAAGAAGGGCCGGGGTCATGGGCCATGCGGCCCACAATGCACCCCGGCCTTTGGAGTTAAACGACTGAGGCGATCGCCGCATGCGCGAGTGCCAGCCATCGCCGAAACAAGGCACGCTCGGTGATCGTGAGGGCCGCTTTATCCTCACTCAGGACAGAGAACGCGCCCGGCAGCGCCAAGATCTTGTCTCGCAGATCGTCGGGACGAAGAGCGGGTATCGCGGCCTCACGACCGCCCGCATTTATAAAGTCCACGCGGTTAGGCGACTTACTCCAATCGAACTGAGTTGCGACCCCAAGAAACAAGGGGAAAAGCACCGAGCGGCGGCCAGTATCAACGACCGACATAAGGCCATTGTCCAGCGACTGCAATAACGTGTCGGTGCTCGGGCGGTGCGGATTGATACTGAATGTCACTACTAGGTTATACCCAATCGAACTGACGATCTCGGCTAGGACGGGCGCTAGTTCGTCTAGCGTGTCGCCTGCCCCCGCCGGGGTGTTTATAACCACATGCTGCCCGGCTGCTGCGGCGTCCTCTAAGACATGGCCAAGTTTATTAAATGATGTCTCGGCATCACCGGCGCGGTTTAAATTAACCAATTTGACGGGCACGGACCCGCGAAAACGCAAGGCGAGGTCTGGGATACCGCTGTCGCCCTCGATCAACAAAACGGGCGCGCCCGTGGCTATGAGTCCGTCGAGCGCCAAAGCGGCGGCCATGGACTTACCGGTGCCGCCCTTCGGCCCATGGGAAATCAAAAGCTGAAGATTCTTGGTCATGATTTTGTCCTCTCAAATGGGGCCGGGAGATCCGGCCCTACCTATAGCGTCATCAGCGGAAATTACTTATCAAATTCCGCGCGAATCCGATCGATGTCCGACATGCGCTCGGGGTCGATCTGCTGTTGCCCTGGTGAAGGGGGTAGGGGCGGTGCCGTGGTGGCCGCTTTTGCCGACTGCGCCGGGGTGCGGAGGAAAGACTTGGCGGTGGGTCGCTCCGGCTCCGGCAACGGTTTTTGCTCCGTGGTATAGCGGCAGTGCTTCACCGCCCATTGCAGGCGCCGCGCCTTGACCTGAAACACGTGGCCGATATCCGCCCACGTGAGCCCCGCTGCACGGGCTTTGGCAATGGCCTCAAGATAGGGTGCGACGCGCGCGGTCAGTCGTGTGGCCTGGTCATGGATGGTCATGTTGTGATCCTCTTTTGTGACACCGTCACCTACCTAGCAGCGCGCGCGGAAATTGCCCCAACAGGACCCCAACTCGGTACCAACTTTCGCCACCCTCTCTCCACCTTGTCCTAACTCTGTCGCAACTGTGGCGTATGAACGTTCCATGACTGCCTTAACTTGTTCCAGTTCCGTCAGTGTTGGTACCGTCTTGGTACGGTGTTGATGCCGCATTCAGACCAAGATGGGTACGACGCCCACCGCTTCGCGATGGGCTGAAAGATCACACATACGCACCAGCTTCGCTTGTGCCCCTCGCTACGCTCAGGGGACCCGCTTTCAGCCGCCGTTTGTGTGCGCCCGTGCCCATTCCATCTCCTGAAGACCACAGGCCGGGGAGCGGGTGGCGCCTGGCGAGGGCGAGCTTGTCGAGCCGGTTTGAGCCGGGAGTGAACCCGCCCCACCCCGGCCACCAACCAGCGTAGCGGGTACCGGTGGCGACCGCCGCTAGGCGGGCGCGGAGACCAGCGACGGAGGCAATTTCCGCGCGCGCCGCTATGAGTGGTCCCTCTACGAGGAATGCTCATGCTCCGAATCAAACACTTGAAGTCCGGCCGCGGCACGGGCCGCATCGTCGACTACCTTGAACATCGACAACTCGAACAGCAGAAGAAGTCCGCCGCCCGGATTGGTTACTACGCAAACAAAGCGGCCCCCAGCGCATGGCTGGGCCAAGGCGCTGCCACTCTGGGCCTCGCAGGCGCGGTGGAGCGCGAACAGCTGATCGCGCTCCTGGAAGGCCGCCTCCCCGACGGCACGGACCTAACCGCCCGCGGCGGCCGCGCAGCAAACGCCCGCCTCGGGACCGACATCACGCTGAGCGCCATGAAGTCCTACTCCCTCATGGCAACCCACGATCCGCGCTTAGTAGTGTTGTGGGATGAGAGCGTAAAGGTCGCGGTCAGGGTGATCGAGCAAGAGGTCGCCGCCGCGCGTCTGGGCCACGGGGGTACCGAGTCCCAGAAAACCGGGAACCTGGTCATGGCGGCCTACCGGCACGAAGACGCCCGCACGGTCGAGGGCACAGCCGACATGGATTTTCATACCCATGTGCTGGCCCTCAACATGACCCAGCGCGCGGATGGAGAATGGGTCCGGGTCGATCTGCAATGGGGTGCGCAGATGGTGTTGGCGAAGACCGCCGACTTTGCCCAAAAGGCCTACCTGGCCCAGCGTGTCCAAGAGCTGGGATACGAGATCCGTTTGACCAAAGATGGCTGGGAGTTCGCGGCCTTGAGCGAAAAGGACCTGAGACCCTTTTCCCGGCGGACAGAGCAGGTGGACCGCGCCCTTGCGGCCCGAGGCTCATCCCGAGCAGAGGCCTCGGATTCCCAAAAAGAAGCCGCCAACCTCGCCACCCGCGGGAGCAAGTCGCAGCTTTCCCAATCTGACCAGCGTTGGGAGTGGCGCGCGCGGATCCGCGAGGCGGGCATCGACCTAGATAAAATCGTATCCCAGGCCAAAGAGCACGGCCCCATTGAGACTACTGACCTCACCACCGAGGCGGTACGTTCCGCCGCCCGCCACCTCTCCGAGCGCGAGACGGTCTTCTCGAAGAACCAAGCCCGCCTGGAAGCCCTGCGCGCTGGTATGGGGGGTGCGACGCTCGACCAGATCGACGAGGCGATCGGTGATAAGGCTGCTGAGCTTATTGACGTCGGCGGAGGCGAGCTCACGACAGGCGAGGCGCTGTATCGTGAACAAGAAATCCTGGCGCGGGCCCGCGCGGGCCATGACCAAGCTGCCGCGCTTATGTCTCCCGAGGAAGCGCGCTCTTTTATAGAGGCGCGCGCAGTCACGCAAGGTTTCTCTTTGAGTGCCGGGCAACGCACTGCCCTGACACTCTCCCTGACATCACCGGACCGCGTGACAGGCATCGTGGGCGCCGCCGGTGCCGGCAAGACCACATCCATGGCGGGGTTTGTCGAGGCCGCCAAAACACGGAGCTATGAAGTCGTCGGCATTGCCCCCTCGGCGGCTGCCTCCCATGAATTGAAATCGGCCGGCGCCGACGACACCCGGACCTTGGCGAGTCTCCTGGCGTCCCAGCCGTCA
>JAPTWT010000326.1 GCA_028064935.1 Gammaproteobacteria bacterium
CGGTCGAGGCGCGCAATGTGCCCCCCTAACCTTGGCCTTCAATGCTGCATGTCGGCGCGAACCGGATCATCAGCAAACATTGGATACCAGTTACGAGCACTGTCCTGCCGCACCGTAAGCACAATTGCTGCCGTTCTGCGTGGCTGTGTCGAGAAATGTCTGGTCTCGACAGCATTGCGGACATCGATAAAACGAATCTCCAGCGGTGGCTTCGGCCAAGAAATGGGCGGTCGTGCACACGGTCTTAATCGGCTGGTATTCGGCCAAAGCGGAAAGTCTAATTGTTCATCCCGATAGTCCGCTTCACATAGCATAGCAGACGAAGGTGTCAGCGGAACTGTGGTCTATGCAGTTTTGATTGCTAGGGTTCAACTATTAATCCAAGATTTTGGAGTCGTAGCTCCATCGCTTGTTGGCTCACACCAAACCTATTTGCAAGTCGATATATATCCATGTCGGTAAGTTCTTCACCGAACTTTTCTAGTTCTTTTTCCAACATACCCTTGGGCATCAACAAGTCAGCCGCGAACGCATTTGCTTCTATTTCTTGTTGATACTTTCCAGAGCTTGAATCGACGTTGCGGTAGTAGACCGTTTTATCGATAAAGACTGCTGAACTGCTGTTCAAGTGTAGGTAGTAGTGGCCAAGCTCATGAGCAATCGAAAACCGTTGCCGATTAGGGTGGTGATTACTATTCACAGCGAGAAAGACTTTACCTTTCTTTTTAACCAAGAACCCAGACACGTCATTGTCCAGTTCATCGTAGACTAGATTGACATCTGCTTTTTCAGCAAGAAAAGCGACGTCAACTGGCGGTTTTGATTGCTTCCATTCGGCCAATATCTCGGCAGGTTTGGGTTTTGCAGTTTGCTTCCCTTTGGCGAAAGTGGTCATAGTGATTTCCTCTTTTTGGAATAGTAATACGCGTGGAATGCCTGCGACGAAGTCACTCCTTATCGCCCATCGATAGGTTTTTTATAAGCGCAGCCGTCTTGGGTGGTATCTCGCTAGGCGGATCCGGCCGTCTTGAAGTGGTATCGGGCAATTGGGCCACGAGATCCTCGACCACCGGAATTACGTCCGAAATTTGCACAGATAGTTTCGCGCACAGCACGTACAACAAGTGCAAAGGGATTCGCTGCTCTCCCTTTTCAATATTCGTGATCGATGTTCTGGTGACGCCTAGAAGTTCAGCAAGGGCCGCCTGTGTCAGCCTAGGTTTCTTGGCTTGCCGCAGATCGTGGATGGCTTTTCCGATCCGCCGATACAGGCGATCGACGTCAATCGTTGAATGCGTCATTTCGAAAGTATAACCAGTCGACCCAGAAATGTCAATATAGCTGACAATATCGCGGGTGCGCCTGTATGTCAGCTGCGCTGACATATATGT
The DNA here is from genome assembly GCA_028064935.1 of Gammaproteobacteria bacterium. Next base: position 1,392 of record JAPTWT010000326.1, read on the forward strand.
GTGCAACGTTGACAGTTATGCTGCTACCAGGTAATGTTGAGTCTAGCTGTTCAGAGACTGTAAAGAATGGGGCGCTCTAGGGGCCACCTCAAATAATCGCTTTAAGGAGATTGATCATGACTACGTCGCCGAACCATGAAGTGAAGATCGAAGTCAATGATATCGAGCGCACTGTCCCCAAGGGGAAATTGTCGTTTGACGATCTGGTAAAGATAGCATTTGGGTCAAATGCGAATCCGGCGGATGGATATCGGATTTCGTACGATCGTGGCCACGGAAATGCTTCTGGGAAGCTTAAGCCGGGTGAATGGATCGAAGTCGTTGAGGGCATGGACTTCACTGTGACAGGGACCGGTCAATCCTAGTATTAGAGGCGAGGCACACAATGGAAAAACTTCCTGAAGCTATCGATGGGAGTATTCAGCGTCTTTTGGCGGATGGATACGCCATTTACAGACGCGGTACATACATCGTCGCTGCCGTGCCGTACCTGGATGCTGCAGGAAATCCTCATACTGGCCTAATGGTCGATACACTTAACCTCGACCAGGACGGCAAAGTTCGTGTTGCACCGACTAACCATCAGATGTACTTCGTCGGGCAGCAGCCGTACGACCACATGGGACGGATTCTGTTTGGCGGCGCTAACGCACACGTTGCCCCGTTGTTCGATGGAAAATCGTCATCATTCTACTGGTCTTGGAAGCAACTGGACGCTGCTGGCGTTAAGCGTGACTACCTCAGTCTTTACGAGAAGTTCACCGAATATGTTGTGTATGTCTCGGGGCCTGCTCAGGCAAAGTTTCCGACGTATAAGATCACTCCATTCGATGGCGCAGGGCGAGTTGAGGCAACTTGCCCCTTTCCCTTTGAGGACATGAACTCGGCGCGGGCGAACCTTAGGGAACTTGATAGATTGGTTGAGGGCGACTCAATCGCAATTATTGGCGCGGGCGGGACCGGCTCCTATATTTTTGATCTTGTTTCAAAAACGAGGGTTCAGAAGATCAAACTATTTGATTACGACGTTCTTGATCTCCACAACGCATTCCGCATACCGGGAGCGACCTACCGAGAAGAACTGGGGCAGCCGAAAGTCAAAGTCATTGAAGAGCGCTATAGAGGTTGGCATAGGGGAACCGAGGTTTTGGAGGCGAAACTTAACGGCCAGTCAGAGGCATCTCTCGGTGGCGTTACTTTTGCTTTTTTAGCGGTGGACAAAATTGGCCCTCGCCGCGAACTTGCCAAGTTGTTGCGTGCGATGGGTATTCCTTTCATCGTGGTCGGGATAGGTATTCATCATGGTAATCCAGGATTGACCGGTATGGTCGAAACCACTTTGATTGACGAAAAGACTGTACCACACGTATTCGAAGAGGTCGCAGGAGAACAACTCATCGATCTACCCGATGAGTACCAGAAGAACATCCAAACGGTGGAATTAAACGCGCTTAACGCGGCAATGGCCGTCTTTATGTACAAGAAATATCGTGGATATTACGCATCGGGTCGCTCGGTTTATCAGGCATCGTTTACCACGTCTTCCATGCAGCTTGATCGTGCAAGCACCGACTAACGCGACGAGAACCTTTGGTGTAGTTCGCGGCACCATACCCGCGGAACTCTCTAACGGGAAGATCTATGTCAATTTGAGCTGCAACAGAGCTCATCATCTGTGCGCATGCGGGTGTGGGAGTCGCGTGGTGACGCCTCTCAATAGACATGAATGGCGCCTGACCGGCTCCGATTTGAATCCATCGTTGACTCCATCAGTTGGAAACTGGAGCTTGGAGTGTCAGTCACATTATTGGATTAGAAAAGGTAAGGTCGTTTGGGCACCGCGTTGGAGCGCTGCCGAAATCGCGGCTGGCAGGGCAAAAGAACAGGAGCCTTACCTCGGGAACACCTGGCTGGACAAGGCCAAGTCATGGCGCTCACGTATTGCTAAAGTGATATTTCGCACCCGAAAGTGATGTTGGCTTTCTTCGAACAATAAATAGGAGGCACTCTATGGATCGTGGTGCGCCTTAGACGTTCATGGGAGAGTTTTCGTGCCGTCTGCTTCTCCACGCCAAGTGGACATTCTAGCGATCCAGTGGAAACTTCCGCTACGGCCGACAACCTGCCGACTATTCAACCGTCGATTCTTCGGCCAATGGCGACATTGGTGTTTCGACTGATTCCGTCCGCAGCGCACGCAAAACCGGACATTGTCAAGGACCGGAACCGTGAACGACGGCTTTGATCAAGCGTGCCAGCGGGGCTCGGCCATAAACAGCCCTTCGTGGGGTCCGCCAAACATCATAAATTAGCCAATTTTTCTCTGGGAGGAAACACTGCGGCAGGCTCAAGAGAAGTCACTTGCATTTGAGTCCTTGAGATCTTGCGTCGTAGGTAATCGGGTCGCTGGAGCGCGAATCGCGGAGGGAACCTGTGGAGATATTCCACTTTTGAAGCTGTTCAGTCAATCACCGCCCAAACGGGTCCAGCCTCTCATAATTGGGTAGGTTAATCCCCAAACGTGTCGCTTTTGTCGCGGGCTCTGGTGCGGCGCCTGAAGGTAGCTGATAGAAACCCGTGCACCCTCGCGGTTCGTGATTATGCAGTGCAGCCCGGTATCGCCATTGGTGGAAATCCAGCGCAAAGACGCAGATCCACGGTCCCTTCATTGTGGTATGCCAGACACATTCGTACCTTAACTTTCCATTGTTGCAGGCGATCCGGTCAACGTTGCGTGCCGCTCGGTTATCCTTGATTATTTGTACAAAAAGGATGTGCTGCGGTCTGAATTTATCTGGCACGGGGCCGTCCTTGCTTGGCACGGCCACGAGAAACGGTGTCTGAATCCCGAAACGCGTCTCCGGCGGCGCGGGCTCACCATATAGCGCGGCATGAAAAGCGCGAACCCAGCGCTCGACAGTGCCGTAGATATTTACGTTGGTCATGGTGACCTGCGCCTTGCCTGTATGTCCGATGGGCTGCACCAGGCTCTTGATTCGCAGCTTGCCGGGAGGAGGCGGGCGCTTGTCGATGGTCGACATGAATTGCCCGACGCGTTCATCGGTGATTGCGTAGGCGGCATTGCATGCGGAATGTGTCGGAAGTTTTAAAGGGGAACCGCGGTCGCCGACGGCAAAGCAAGCTCTGGGCGGCACGTGGTCCATATTCCTGGCTACCCCGGCGACAAAGAGTTCGCCGCACACGTAACAGAAAGGCAACGTTTGTGCCGACTGCAATTGCTTCGCGGTAATCAGCGACGGCATGCCACCTCTCAGCGTATTTTACCAACGTTAAACAGTATCGTTTGATAAAGCTGATCTTTTAACTCCACTGGGGACTCCCACAGTACGTAGTTGTACTGGCGCGTATCAAAATGTACTTGGTCCAGCTCCGAGCCCTAGTTTTCTTACTCCTACTGTCTCCGACATAACTTCAACAAGACCCCGTTCACTCGATGAACCGCCCCGGGTTTTGAGGAGGCTCCAGTATCTGAGAGAATGGAGCCATGAACAAGTCAAACAAGTTTTCACCTGAGGTCCGTGAGCGTGCGGTGCGGCTGGTGCAGGAGCACCGCGGGGAGTACCCGTCATTGTGGGCAGCGGTGGAGTCAATAGCCCCGAAGATCGGCTGTGTACCGCAGACGTTGCTGGAGTGGGTCAAGCGTGCGGAGATCGATGCCGGGACGCGACCGGGCACGACCACCACCGAGTTGCAGCGCATCAAGGAGCTGGAGCGCGAGAACAAGGAGCTACGGCGCGCCAATGAGATCCTCAAGACCGCCAGCGCTTTTTTCGCGCAGGCGGAGCTCGACCGCAAACTGAAGTCATAAATACCTACATCGACCAGCACCGGGACACGTACGGGGTCGAGCCGATCTGCAAGGTCTTGCAGGTTGCCCCGTCGGCCTACCGGCGTCATGCCGCCCGGCAGCGCAACCCTGAGCTGCGCAGTGCCCGGGCCAAGCGTGACGAGAGGCTGATGCCGCACATCGAGCGGGTCTGGCAAGCCAACATGGAAGTCTACGGCGCGAGGAAGGTCTGGAAGCAGATGAACCGCGAGGATATCGTGGTGGCGCGCTGCACGGTGGAACGGCTGATGCGTCGTCTGGGTTTGCAGGGTGCGCGCCGTGGCAAGACCGTTCGCACCACGGCGCCTGATGTTTCAGCGCCTTGCCCGCTGGACCGGGTCAATCGCCAGTTCACGGCCGATCGTCCCAACCGGCTCTGGGTCTCGGACTTCACGTATGTCTCGACCTGGCAGGGCTGGCTGTACGTGGCTTTCGTCATCGACGTGTTCGCCCGGCGTATCGTCGGCTGGCGCGTCAGCACCAGCATGACCACGGACTTCGTGCTCGATGCGCTGGAGCAGGCCCTGTACGCCCGGCAGCCCGATCCGGAGGATGACCTGATCCATCACAGTGACCGAGGCGCGCAATACGTCTCGATCCGCTACAGCGAGCGGCTGGCCGAGGCCGGCATCGCGCCGTCTGTGGGCAGCAAAGGCGACAGCTACGACAACGCCCTGGCCGAGACGATCAATGGGCTGTACAAGGCTGAGCTGATTCATCGTCGTGGACCCTGGAAGACGCGGGAATCCGTGGAGCTGGCAACCCTGGAATGGGTCTCCTGGTTTAACCACCAGCGGCTCATGGAACTGCTGGGCTATATCCCTCCGGCAGAAGCTGAGGCAAACTACTACAGGCAACTCAACGGTCATACTGCTGTGGCAGCATGACTTAAACCCAACAGCCTCCGCGATACCCGGGGCGGTTCACAGCGGTAGCCGAATGCTTGGCTCGGGCTACCGCAGCAGGCTTTATAGGACCTCTACCCCATACCTTAAGCGATCAGGCACTTGAGGAACGCCTGTATCCGGCGGTGCCGACGATTACGCGTTATATCTCGCCTGACTGCGCCGCCATGCATCAAGAGCTTAAACGCAAGGGTATGACCTTGCAGCTCTTGTGGAAGGAATACTGTGAGGTCCAGGGATCCAAGAGTTACGGCTATACGCAGTTCTGTGCCCTCTACCGGCGCTTCAAGGAGGGTCTTAAGCGCAGCCTCCGCCAAACCCATGTGGCCGGCGAGAAGTGTTTCACCGACTACGCGGGTCCCACGGTCCCGGTCGTGAACGGCACCACTGGCGAGATCCGCCACGCCCAGATCTTTGTCGCGGTATTGGGGTGTTCGAATTACACCTATGTCGAGGCCACCTGGACCCAGACCCTGCCCGATTGGGTGGGGAGTCACGCGCGGGCCTTCACCGCATTCGGTGGCGTCACACGTATCTTGGTTCCGGATAATTTGAAGGCCGCGGTGACAAAGGCGTGTCGTTACGAGCCGGAACTGAATAGAGTGGCGCAGGACTTTGCCAGTCATTACGGAACAGTAATAATACCGGCGCGTCCCTATAAACCAAAAGATAAAGCGAAAGCAGAAAATGGGGTGCTCATCGTCCAGAGATGGGTGGTGGCTCGTCTGCGCCATCAGACATTCTTTACGTTAGCCGAGTTAAACCAAGCGATTCATCGCTTGGTGGCAGACATGAATATCCGTCCCTTCCAGAAGTTGCCAGGCTGTCGGCAAGAGGTCTTCGAGCGCTTAGACAAGCCAGCCTTAAAGCCGCTCCCCGTTGCCCCCTATGAGCTGGCCACCTAGAAGATTTGCAGAGTCCACATCGATAGCCATATCGAGGTGGCGGGGCATTACTACTCCGTGCCTCAGGCCTTGTGTCGTCAACAGGTGGAGGTGCGGATCACGCATCACACGATCGAGGTCTTTTTTAAGCATCAACGGGTGGCGAGTCACGCGGTAAGCACCCTACAGGGCGCCCATACCACCGTTATCGACCATTTGCCCAAGGCCCATCAGAAACATCTCACCTGGACACCAAAGCGACTGTTGGATTGGGGGGCCTCAATGGGTCCGGCGACTCGCGCGGTAGTTGACTGGCAGTTGACCCATAAGCCCCACCCCGAACAAGGCTATCGCGCGTGTCTAGGTCTCTTGAGCCTCGCCCGTCGCTATACCCCGGAACGCCTAGAAGCGGCCTGTGTGCGGGCGATAGCCATTCCCAGTTTTACCCGTCAGACCGTGCTCTCGATCTTAAAAAAAGGTCTGGATCGCGCACCCTTGATCACCGCAGAGGACGATACACCAGACACCCTTCCGACCCACGCTAATGTGCGCGGACCGGGTTACTACCATTAATCGATGATAACCCGTTTTACGTAAACACCACCAACACAGGAGACACCATGTTATTACAACAGACCGTAAGCACCCTTAAAGCCTTAAAGCTCACCGGCATGGCCCAGGCCCTCGAAGAACAAGAGAGCCAAGCCATTACCCAAGAACTGCCCTTTACCGATCGCTTGACGCTCCTTATGGATCGGGAGATAGCGCATCGCGATACCAAGCGCTTAACCCGCCTCCTCCAGTTGGCGCACCTAAAGCATGATGCTTGCCTAGAAGATATTGACTATCGGGCCCGGCGCAATCTGGACCGCTCCCGGATCGTGGCCTTGGGCAGTTGTGACTGGATCCGCCGCGGGCACCCGTTGCTGATTACCGGGCCCACTGGGGTCGGTAAGACCTGGCTTGCTTGCGCCTTAGCCCATCAGGCCTGTCGTCAGGGTCTCACCGTGCGGTATCTGCGCGTGCCGCGCTTCTTCGAAGAACTACGGGTGGCCCACAGCGATGGGAGCTTCAGTAAACGGATGGCTGCGCTGGCCAAGATCGATCTCATCCTTCTAGATGATTTCGGACTGGCGCCCCTGACTACCGGTCACCGTCATGATCTCCTTGAGCTTTTGGATGATCGCGCCGGCACGCGGAGCAGCATTATCACGAGCCAACTTCCGATAGTGAACTGGCATGAACATCTGGGCGACCCCACCGTGGCCGATGCCATCTTGGACCGTATCGTCCACAGTGCTCATCAAATTGCCTTACAGGGAGAATCTCTGCGGAAGACAAAACGCCCAACCCTTGACTGATCGCGACCAGGGGGAGTAGAAACACAGCCACCAGCAAGAGGCGGATACCATAGTGGTCACCATCAAGCGAAATGAGTGGGCGCGATCAGTGAAATACGCACAATTCTATGCCTGGCCGGCAGCGATCGCCCGCGAGATTATCTACAATGGCGTGACGAAGATCGTCGACCTTGCGCAGAACGTGGACGAGCTGGAGCTGCGATGACGACGCGGTACAATAACTGGCAGAGGCTGCGGACTTGAACGACTTTACCTACATTGACGAACAGGAGGGGGCCATTCTCGACGAGATGGCGGACCTGCTCGGCAAGCACAAGCTTGTACCGTTTTTTGGCGCCGGCATCTCCCGTCCGCAATTGGGCTTCTCAGCCGCCGGGCTTGCGCAGCAAATGGCGGACCAGATCGAGCAGAGGTCCGGCACCCTATTGTCGGAGCTGTCGGACTCTTTCGCTGACAAGTTTGGCGAAGAGGCGTTCATCGGCTTTCTTAAGGAAAAGCTGGTGCTGTCCGACTTCGACGACACAAAGGTTGCGGCCCACCGGCTCCTGCTCAGTCTGTCACTCAATCTTCTCTATACAACCAACCAAGACAATCTCTTCGAGCAGGTTGCCGAGCGCTATGGCCGATCATACCGACGCGTGGTAACGCTTTCGGATCTGAGCGACGCCATCCCCGGAGAGCCGATCCTCATCAAATTCCACGGCGACCCCGACGTTCCCTCGTCGCTCGTATTTGGCAAGCGCTCCTACGAAGCACGCATCGAGTCGAAGGACCATCCTCTCGACATCAAGCTCCGCGCGGACTTACTCGGAAAGCGGCTTTTTTTCGTCGGCTACAGCCTGCAAGATGAGAATGTTGGCAAACTTCTGCGTAGTGTTCAGAATGCCTTTTCCGGGAAAATCCCACCATCCTACCTCCTCGCCTACGAGTACGACCCCTCGATGGAGGAACTGAGCCGGACCTACGGCATCCAGGTCGTCAATCCGCGCCAGCTCTGCCCGAGCGCCCAGACGAACGGCGAAGCCTTCGAGCGCTGCCTGAAAGCATTGTGTGACCGCACGATCAAGATTCAAGCCGGGCGCGGCCTCGACCTGCTGTTTCGAGACGAGAGGATCAATCCAAGGGTGGCTATGGAGTTCGAAGTCGAAGTCGTCGCCGGGACCGTTGAAACCAAGTCTTTTCTCGACGCCGTTGCTGGCTTCCGTGCCGTTTTTGATCAAACAAGGGTACCCATCAGCCTGCAACAGAGGGTGACGGACGTCTTTTTGCGCCTGTGTCAGCGGGTTGACGCTACGAGTGACGCCGAAATGGCGGCTCTCAGGGCCGTCCTTTTCAATTTCCGCCTGCCGCCCCAATTTTCCTGTCAGGCCATGGCAGCGGTGATGGCGGCGTGCAACCAGCGGCCACCACCACGCGCAGCCTTTGACGATTTCGGCGCGCTGCTCTGCCCGGCGCTTCCCGACGGCACTCGTCCGGTTGCCGCCGCATTGGCAATAACGATGATGCATAGCCGGGGAGAGGTGATTACCGACAATTTCCGAAATCTCGCGACTTCTTGGTTCCAGGGCTTTCAGGAACTCGACCCGAAGATTCTGGAATCGGTCAAGGCCACTATTCCTCTCGCATGGTCTGGCACCAAGGCATCCGAATCTCCCTTGAATCGACCGCGTCTTCCGTTCCGTACGAAGGGGTTTCATGAGCTCGTGGCGCAGCTGACCGGACAGCTTCCGCAGAAATTTAAATCTCCGCGAGAATAACTGCCTAGCATGGCGCATCCCTTTGGGACCTAGCTCTCCTCGGCCGCCTTCGCCGAGGTTCGACGTGTGACCGCTCTAGGCTCGAAGGGTCCAACGAACGAATGTCCGCTACGGGTCGGGTGCCACTTTTCGCGGCTCACGAAAGTGGGCGCTCAGACACCGTGTTGCGTCCGGATGTCGGCAACCTGTGCGATACCGGTCGTCCAGCTGAGGCGACGCCACCGGCAGCTCCGGCCGACAACCTGCCGACTAATTACTTGTGCGCCTGACCGTCCATTCCTCGGCCTCTGCGGTGGTTTGGGATCTGCGCCACCAACGGCCGCAATGCATAGGTCACCGGCCGTAGGACAGGGAACCGTCCGGAATGACCGCTGCGCTCTTCCGGCTACAGCCGGACCCAACCCCAAACCTGCCAACAGTTCACAGGCCCGCGAGCCGAGCGCGGTTTTTCCTATCCCAGATCGACCGATAAGAAATATGGGCTTATCCATGTTAACGCGCGACCTCATTTGGTCCCGAGATTTCGGGTCTTTCCATTATTTTAGCGCCAATACTCCCCCTTTCCGGTTTGTTGATCTACGAGATAAGCTGGTGACCCCTTAGAGGGCGCGCCAGCCCACTGAAATACCATCACTTTCTGTTCCTTACCCGACCGCCAACTGTGGGCCTCGGCAAGCGCACCTATACACGACACACGGTCGCTAGTTCTTGAAGTGGCCGACGGCCAAGCCCCGGGCCATTTTTATCGCCTTTGCCCTCAAGCCTCTGGTTCTGGACCTTTTTCCCTGCTCACAAGAGGTTCGTCCGCAATCAACTGGATGGCGCGTCATATGGCTGCGTCGCAGGCGAACGTCATCGTGCAGCGCTCACTTTTCCTGTAGCGAGAATGGCCCAGGTTGTTACAGAATCTCGCACGAGGTCCAAACAGATCGGCTTACTTCGGCTCG
>JAPTWT010000150.1 GCA_028064935.1 Gammaproteobacteria bacterium
GTTCCGCCCATTGCATTACGGGGGAGTTGCCTTTATCCTACGCGGCAATGGGGCGGTAGCTCAGCTGGGAGAGCGTCGCGTTCGCAATGCGAAGGTCGGGAGTTCGATCCTCCTCCGCTCCACCAAAATTCAGCGCCCAACTGTTCTCGGTTGGGCGTTTTCGTATTCGGGTTCCGCAGACGGTGCGGGGTTCCGGGCCGTTCTGCGAGTGCCGCCGGTCGGTTGCACGAACGCCATAACCCACCCGGTTCGACCCTGTTCCGCCCTCTCTTCTCTCGAAACCTGCGCCAACCTCGAAACCGTGGCACACGCAGTCAGTGTTGTTCACCAAACGCTTGTGCGCGTGCCATCGGGAGTGGTTTGCCTGCGTGTTTGCACGAGCAGCGTCGTGCACCAACCCGCAAGTTGGCGAGGCCAGCCCCAGAGTCATCCTTTGGGCGGGTACGGATCGTTGCCGTAGCTGTTGCGCTCACGGATCTGCCCGTCTCGGCCTTGGATGAACAACTCACTCTGTTGGTTGATGGCGATGCCCCGCGCGCGGTCAATCGCCTGTTGCTGCGTGTCATGAATGGATGTGATGCGGTCGTTGCCTTCTCCGCGCACACCCCACTGATCACTGCCATTGATGGGTACAACCCATTGGTTCTTTCCGGTCATTTCGAATACTCCAAGAGATGAAAGAAGTACAGGCTCTGGAAATCAGCGCGAGCCTGGGCGCATCGGGAATTGGGCTTATGCCATAGAGAACTCCTTTCTTGATATCTGTGGGATCACGCCAATGCACCTGCTGCACATGGCATCGAGTACAACCCTGCACGTTGCTGCGTGACCACGAGCGCACCGTAGGCCGCGTGCTGCGCCGCAGGCTCTGGCTTGCCCCTGTCCTTTGCCTTGATCTTGAACAGGTCGCTCGGCTTGGCGCTGCCCAGGTCCGCGCGCCGCATGATCCGTTCCGCCGTTGTAGCTTCGTCCTTGAACGACCACAGCGCTGCGAACACCTTGGCTTGACCGTCGGTGCATCGAATCGGCGTGCCGTCGCCATCGGGCAGCGTTACCCATTTGAAGTCCGCCGAGAACGGCCCCTTCACCGGCGTCGCCGGATCGACGACGGTCTGTTGTGCGGCCGGCGATGGTGTACCGACGAGTGCGATCCCACCGCCGTAGAACGTGAAGCGCTCCTCCAGCGCGAGCCATTCCACACCAGGGCCGAAGGGCGATCCGCGCGGCGTGCGCGGCCTGGGCGTGATCACCCGGATGTCACCGCCCGCCACGCGCAGGCGATCCAGCAGCGTGGGTTCGTGCAGCACTCGCGTCAGATCGCGGGCCAGGAGGACGGGCGACCGGCGGGCATCGCCGCGTCGCCACACGCCGTCGCCCAGATCATCGATGCCGTCGCGGCTCTCGATTCCGAGCGCGAGACGCATCTTCTGTCGAAGCCAGTCCTCGTCCAAGGTCAGCGCCGTACCGTCGTTCGCTTCGACGGCAACGGGCCCGCAGTCCGGGCAACGGCACATCCGTCCACCCCGGCCGTCACCCCAGACCTGCGCCCGATGCTGTTGGCAGTGCGGGCAGAGCACGAACAACTGATCCGCTATCGTCGGCCTGACCGCTTTACCCAGGACTGACAGCGCGGTGACATCGCGTGGCGACAGCGTGGCGCGCAGCACGGGTCTGCCGCCCTTGAACAGGCGGCAGACCAAGGCCCAGGCATCGTGCGTCGCCATCAATCAGTTCCCGAGTGCCGACGAAGCATCGATTACGTCCTGCGAGGGAGGTAGCTCTTGCGCGCTCAAGGTCTGACCCTTGTGCAAGATGCCGACCTTGACCCTGGACTAAGTGATGGCGTCACCAGCGAAGAGCGTGAACGCATCAAGGCGCTGGAGCGTGAGGTCAAGGAATTGCGCCGCGCCAACAAGATATTGAAGCTGGCGAGCGCGTTTTTTGCCCAGGCGGAGTTCGACCGCCGTCTGAAATCATGAACATCTTCGTCGATACGCATCGTGATGCTTTCGGGGTCGAGCCGATCTGCCGTGTCTTGCAGATCGTTCCGTCGGGCTATCGGCGCCACGCCGCGCGCCAGCGCAATCCCGCACTGCGTTGTGCGCGTGCGCAATGCGACGATGTATTGATACCCAGGATCGAACGCGTCTGGCAGGCCAATCTTCAGGTGTACGGTGCAGACAAGGTCTGGCGGCAGATGAAGCGCGAAGGCATCGAGGTCGCGCGCTGCACCGTCGAGCGCCGGATGCGCCGCATGGGATGGAGTGGCGCAGTGCGCGGTGAAAGCGTGCGCACGACAGTCCCCGACCCCAAACAGCCGTGTCCGCTGGATCGGGTGAATCGCCAGTTCAAGGCAGATCGTCCAAACCAGCTCTGGGCCTCGGATTTCACCTATGGTTCGACCTGGCAGGGCTGGCTGTATGTGGCCTTCGTGATCGACGTATTCGCCCGGCGCATCGTCGGCTGGCGAGTGAGCCGATCAATGACGACGGACTTCGTGCTGGACGCGCTGGAGCAGGCGCTCTACGCCCGTCAGCCCGAATGCGATGGCAGCCTCGTGCATCACTCAGACCGGGGCTCGCAGTACGTCAGCATCCGCTACAGCGAGCGTCTCGCCGAAGCAGGTGTTGAACCCTCCGTGGGCAGCAAGGGCAACAGCTATGACAACGCCTTGGCCGAGACGATCAACGGCCTGTACAAGGCAGAAATAATCCACCGGCGCGGCCCGTGGAAGACACGGGAAGCGGTGGAACTGGCGACCCTCGAATGGGTGGCATGGTTCAACCACGTCAGGCTGCTCGAACCCATCGGCTATATCGCTCCGGCAAAAGCTGAGGCAAACTACTATCGGCAACTCGCCGAACAGACCGAATTAACGGCCTGTACTTAAACCAAATGGCCTCCACGAAACACGGGGCGGTTCAGTATCTGCCCGAATTGATGGTTCGACGCGAGGCAGAGGCAACTCTGCTATGCCCATGACTTGATTCGCGTTAGAATGCTGACTCAGGACAAGCAGATTACCGATCTGGACGAAGCAGCAGCGAGTTGGTCACTTGATCAAGGTCGCAGAGGCGTGTTTGATGCGTGCCGGTTAGGTCTGAAAGACCGAACTCTTACAAGTTACTGGGGCCGTCCGAGTTCGTGCTAGTCCTGCGTGAGAGGCTCACGCTATGTAAAGAGGAACAACAACGGGAGAGAGCCATCTATGTATGTCGAGTTGGGTCAATACGCCGCCGCGCTGCGCACCTATATTACCTCGACCTACCACATCTCTCACCCAGCGCTGGTCGATTTGCGAGATGACCTGCTAGCCCGCCAGGGTGCGATCGCGCAGACTCCTTACATCGAAAGCACCGCGCGGTACGCGGCATCGCGCCAGTACTCGACCCTCTCGATCCCGCAAGAGGTGCGGGAGTTGCTCACATGGCTCGGTGAGCGCGGCGTGGTATTCGACCCGCCATACGAGCACCAGGCCGACGCGCTCGAGTTGGCGCTCGCGTCGCCGCACCGAGACCTCGTCGTTACGACTGGCACCGGATCCGGCAAGACCGAGACGTTCCTCCTCCCGATCCTCGGGCGACTAGCGGCGGAGGCGGCGACCCACACCTCCTTCGCGACCCGCGCCGTGCGCGCGCTACTGCTGTACCCGATGAACGCGCTCGTTAATGATCAACTCGGCCGGCTCCGAGTGCTATTCGGGGGCAATGACGTCTCACGGTGGTTCACCGATCACGCCGGCCGGCCGATGAAGTTTGCCCGCTATACCGGGCGCACCCTCTATCCTGGGCGTCGGAGGGAGGACACATCAGCGCACTGGTCCAGGCTGAAGCAGCCGATCGAGTTCTTCACCAAACTAGAAGACCGCGCTGCATTGGACCCAGCGACACGTAACCTCATCGCGGAACTCCGACGCCGAGGCAAGTGGCCGTCCAAGCCGTCGTCCAGCCCTGACAAGGAGGACGGAGTCAGCGCGTGGCTCGGTAAGGGCAAGTGGAAGGACGGCCAGGGGAACTGGGTCCGCACCGTGGAGCGCAACGAGGACCCCGAACTGTTTCTGCGGCACGAAGCGCAAGAGGGTGTGCCCGACCTTCTGGTCACCAACTACTCGATGCTGGAGTACATGCTCCTGCGGCCGATTGAGCGGGACATCTTCCGAGCAACCGCCGCGTACTACAAGGACAATCCAGACCAGCAACTGCTCCTTGTCCTCGACGAAGCCCACCTCTACCGTGGCGCGCAGGGAACGGAGGTGGCGATGCTCATCCGGCGCCTCCGTAAGAGGCTCGAACTCCCACTGGAGCAGTTGCAGGTGATCTGCACAAGCGCGTCATTCTCAAACCCGGCTTCGGCGAAGCGCTTCGCGGCCGATCTCGCCGGGAAGCCCGAGGGTGGGTTCGATGTCCTCACTGGCACAAAGCAAGCGGCCCATCCATCAGGTCCCGGAAACGGCGCCGTCGCAGAGGCGTTCGCTGGCGTGGACCTTAGTCGCGTCCATGAGGGGGACCTAAACTCGCGCTTTGCGGCGGCGCTCCCGGTGCTCCGCTTGGTGCATTCAGGAGCGACCGTCGAGTCGCTCCTGAATGACTATCCCACAACGGGCGATGCAGATCCCGTAGGGCGTGCGCTGCTTGCGGCTCTCAGCCAACTCCCGGTCGCGGGAAGGCTGGTCAACCTTACGAGTGGGGCCACCGCCGAAGAGGACGACGAGCGCGATCCTGCAGGAGTCGGACCCGCGCAGGAAGTCTCAGCGCTCGGGTCGAGGCTCTTCCCGGATGTCGCACCGGAGTTGGCCCATGTGGCGACCAATAACCTCGTCGAACTCGCGTCGCTAGCGAAGGAAAAGAATGACAAGGCGCCTCTCTTGGCGGCGCGGGCGCACGCTTTCTTCCGCGGGCTTCCGGGCCTCTGGGCGTGCTCGGATCCTCAATGCTCGTACATTTCGGAGGAGCGTCGCGAGAATTGGGGGGGCAAACTACCACCCACGGGCGCGCTCTATGCCCAGCCACGCAGGACCTGCGACTGCGGCGCGCGTGTCTTCGAGGTGTATACGTGCCGCTCCTGTGGATCCGCGTACTTCAAAGGGTATTCATTCGACCCCGACGCCCCAGACCACCTCTGGGCCGAAGACGTCGGCGAGGTTGATGACGTCGACGGCGTCGTTCAGCCAGTGTTCCTCGCGCTCGAGGAACCACCCTCCGGATCTGGAGCACGCTTCGACTACCTGGATCCGATCTCTGGCCGCGTCGGCTCGGGGAACCAGGCGGCGAGAGAAATATGGCTCCCACCCGTGGGCCAGAAGGACACGCCGCCAGGACAGTTCCAAAGTTGCCCTCGGTGTGGCGCGCCTGGTCAGGGCATCATGGATCACGTCACGAAGGGTGATGAGCCCTTTCAGGAACTCGTCTCTTCGCAACTACTTGAGCAGCCTCCACGACCTGGCGTGGCTACGCCGCTGAAGGGGCGCAAGGCCCTGATCTTCTCGGACGGCCGGCAGGCTGCATCGCGGCTCGCGGGCAAACTCCAGCAGTACTCGATGCGCGACGCGGTGCGCCCGCTCATCCTAGATGGTCTCGCAGACTTGGAGCGTAGGTTCGGAGCACCCGTGACGCTCGCGCACTCGTATGCGGCGCTCCTCACAGGCTGCGCGCTCCGAAGGGTCACGCTGCGACCGGCGCAGGCACCTCACTTCGAGGAGGACTTGCAACTGTTCAAGGAACTACTGGAGAGCGTTCCTTCTGTGACTGAGAAGGCGCTCTTCGATCGTTCTGCCGAGTTGAACACGAACCGCACAAACAAGGCGCTAATGCTTGCGCTCTATCCCGTGCTCAAGGACCCACACACGGGCCTGAGCGCACTGGGGCTCGGGACTATCAACGCTCTGCTGGATCAAGCCGATCTGACGGCGCTGAACAAACTACCCGCTCCTCCGGGTCCGTCCAACATGTCTGAGGAGGAGCGGCGCCTCGCGTTGCTGGACCTGTGGGTCTACGACGCGGTGCTCAGCCACGCGCTCTTCCTCCCGACGACACCGAGCGATTGGCTCGACGCGCCGACAGGAGCGAAGATCAACCGGACCAAGGCCACGTTCCCGTCATTCGTGCAAGATCTCGTGGGGACTAAGTGGTTCAACGCCAACCTGAAGTCTAGCGCCGCGAACCCTACGCCTTGGGCGAAATTCCTTACCAAGACGTTCGGCGCAAACCCCACCGCAAACGGCTTTGTTCTCCGCGCAGCGAAGCTTCGGGTCGCAATTGAAGGGGTTCAGTGGCGTCGCTGTGACACTTGCACGACGGCGCAGCCCTATAACCAACTGGCTGGTGACCGCTGCAGGGTCCGACTCGGGCAGCGAGCGTGCGGCGGGACGACGCGCCCGCTCGATCCGTCGTGCGATCCGGTGTTCCGATCGCGCAAGGGGCACTTCCGTCGCCAAACGGAACGACTCGAGGCGGAGCCCGGCTACGCACCTCACCCGTACGTGGCGGCCGAGCATTCAGCTGCGCTCAACGACAGCAGCAACAGCGGCGCCGTCGCGCGGGCCGAGTGGCACGAGTTGCGCTTCCAGGATCTCGACCTTGAGGGGCCGGAGGGACGAAAGGACGGGCCAATCGATGTCCTCTCCTGCACGACCACCATGGAGGTCGGCATCGACATCGGCAGCCTCACGGCGGTGGCGTTGAGAAACGTGCCGCCTGGCCGCGCAAACTATCAACAGCGTGCTGGGCGGGCCGGACGCAGAGGCTCGGCGTTATCGACCGTCGTCACCTATTGTGGCGCCGACAGTCACGACCAAGAGTTCTACTCGAGTCCCGCGGCGATGGTTAGCGGGCCAGTGCCCGATCCATCTCTGAATCTGGACAACCTAGAGATCGTGAGGCGCCACTGCTTTGCCCTCGTAATGAGCATGTTCCAGATGGATGCCATCGCTGATCCTCACGACAGCAGCGTGAGCGCCAACGTATTCGAGAGCCTCGGGATGCTCCGCGACTTTCGTCAGGGGAGCGCTTCGGGCTTCTCGTACGCCGGGCTCGAGCAGTGGATCGAAGAGCACGCGGCGGCGGTTCATGATGCGCTGAGCGAGGTGATCCCGGCCCCCGTCCTAGAGGTGGAGTCCAACTTTATCGATTCCCTCCCTACGCGCCTACTATCAGCTTTACGTGAGGTCGGTGCCGGCCCCGTGGAGGTGACGGACGTGGAAGGCTCGCTCTCGCCCGCCGTCGAGGAACTCGTCGCTGAGGGCGGCGGTCAGGAAGCGGCCACGGCGCTCGGCGGCCTAAAGATGGATTGGGGCGACGCGATCGACTTTGACGCGCCTGGCGCGCCCGACGTCGGCGAGGCGACCAACGGCGCCGGCGGAGAGCGAGTGGAAGATGCACCTGATGGTGGTCTCGATCCCGAGAAGTTGCTCGACCGACTCTTCGATCGCGGCTTGCTCCCACGTTATGCCTTCCCCACCGACGTGGTGACCTTCCACGTGTTCGACCGAAACGCAAGTACCGATCGAAAGGCTGTGATCCGGTACTCACCGCAACTAGGCCTGAACCAGGCGCTGTCGAGTTACGCCCCTGGGCGCGAGGTGTGGGTAAACGGAGAGCGCCACTATTCGTTCGCGATCTGGACGCCGTTCAACCGCCGCGACTGCTGGCAGGCCTGGTTTGGCATGAAGGTCTACTTCGAGTGCGACCGCTGCGGATACGCGCGCGTCGAGCAGCGGAGCGAGGAGCACTATGTCGGCCAGGTGCTGGATTGTCCTGCATGCGGCACCGCCGGTTCGCTCGGCGTCGGCACCCGCTGGTTCCGGCCTCCAGGATTCGCGCATCCGGTCGACGTCGACGCAGAACTCCCGCTCGAGGACAGCCCCACGCCGACTCGCCCAACTCGGGCGAAACTCAGCGCCCCTTTCACGGACAGCGGCCCACCTGAGTCCGCAGAGCATACGGCGAATGGAGCCGGGTATGAGGTTTGGACCGCTAAGCAGCGACTTGTGCTGACCAATACCGGCTCACACGACCAGATGAAGCCTGGGTTCCTCTACTGCCCTCGCTGCGGCCGAGCAGAGCCGAACGGCTGGGAGGCCGGCAAGTTCCGACAAGGGGGCCACCCGCGTCCCAACCCCGATCACCATCCACACGGAGCGAGTTGCAACGGTACCCCGACGATCGTAGTCCTAGGAAACGAGTTTGAGACAGACATAGCGCTCTTTCGCTTCCAACTTGGCGGAGCGGTCAGGCTCCCTCCGGGTTCCACGGTCGCCAAGATAGTGCTGACAACCGTAGCTGAGGCTTTGGCCTCCGCCTCAGCCAAACTACTCGACATCGAGGAGTCGGATATCGGCGCGGAGTTTCGGGTCGCAATGACAAGCGGCGGTCGCACGGGACAGCACGTCGAGGTGTACCTGTACGACCTTACGCCCGGAGGCGCCGGATTCGTGCGGGCGGCGGTTGATGACTCCAGGCGACTCTTCGAGACCGCGCTCGAACGGCTTGAGTCGTGCAGTTGCACCCACTCCTGCTATGAGTGCCTGCGCAGCTACAAGAACAAGTGGGATCACAAGTACCTTGACCGCAAACTCGGTGCCGCCTTCATCCGCCATATCGTGTTCGGCGAGCCCCCGACGATCTCGGCAGACAATGACAATCACCTGTTGCGCGCGCTCCAGGTGGACCTGGAGGAGGCTGGGCACGACGTCGTTGCGCTCGACGGCGGCCTCCGGCTCCCAGCCCTCGCCGATCGCGTGGTCGTACTCGGTCATCCCATGACCCGCGGAGAGGCAGGCTCCGTCAGCGGACGAGTACGGATCTCGGAGGGCGGACAGCATGTAGTTGTCGATCAACTCCTCGTGGATCGAGCGCTCCCCGCTGCGGTAAAGGAGGCGACTGGCGCGCTGGCGTCCGAGAACGCTGGGTTATCGCTCCCATCCTTCCTACGCGAGGCTGCGGGCGGCTGTCCGGTGTTGGACCTTGCTACTCTGGAGACCGAGGAGCCCAGCAAGCCGCTGGCGTACGTCGAGATCCCCGACGTCCCCGCCGGCGCCTTCGTCGTCTGCCTCTCGCGCCCAACGCTTGAGCGGATGGGTAAGGGCGAACTTGGGTTGAATGCCTGGGTGGTATTCACGCCCTGTCCTCCCACCGACTTTTCGGTCGGGCAGGACCGGATTCCTCGACTCATCGTCAGCAAGTCCGAAGCGTTTAACGCGACGAATGCACGGTGGACCTTCGGACTTCCATCTCTTCGGGGCGACAAACTCCACATACTGTACTTCTCCCATGTCGCGCCGCGCTCGGAAACTCCTCGTGCTGACGATGTGGTTGTCGTCGGCCGCGCGTTTGGCGTGTTCGTCGGTGGTCAACTCCAGCGTCTTGGAGGTGCCTGATGGCTCGCATGCTGCCGGACGTCGCCCCGGCTCAACTTGAGCACACATCGGAGGAACCGGTATACATCGCGCTGCGAGATCAGTTGGCCGCGAATTACGTGGTGCTGCACTCCTATCCATGGCTGCGACCCTGGCGAGAGGACGCGCTGGCGGAAGGTGAGGCTGACTTCGTCGTAGTCCACCCTGAGCGAGGTGTCCTTGTGCTTGAGGTGAAGGGCGGCGATGTGCGCCATGACGGATACCGTTGGTTTCGAGACAGCGCGAGCGGCCCGAAGGAGTTCAAGGATCCCTTCAGGCAGGCGCAGCGAAATATGCATGCGCTTCTCGACATCATCCGCGAACGGTCAGGGGGGCGAGTCCGCAAAGAGGATTTCGCCCATGGGTATGCCGTCGTATTTCCTCACCTAGACTATACGGGCGTACCACCTGCCCATGCGGACAAGGCGATTATCATCTCGCGTCGCCACCTTGCAGCGATGGACCATGCGATCGAGACGGCTTACGCGGCGTGGACAAGCGGGACTGGCGGCGCACGACAACTCAGCGCGGACCAATATCGAACGCTACTCAACGACTGCCTTATGCCGAAGTTTCGGCTGTTTCGGCCGGTGGGGCCCGACATCTCCAAGGCTGCAGGTCAACTCCTTGAGTTGACGGAGACGCAGGCGCAGGTGTTCGAGGGTCTCTATGTCCAGGATCGCGTCCTCGTCGAGGGAGTCGCCGGGTCTGGCAAGACGTTCCTCGCCTTGCACCGCGCGTTGGCATTTGCGCGCGAGGGCAAGCGCACGCTCTTCGTCTGTTACAACAAAGAACTGGCCGCCTGGCTACGGGGGCAGGTCGAGTCGGATCCTTCGACCGTTAGCTTTCGGGAGCGCATCGTCGTTACACACTTTCACGCCCTCGCGGCCAAACTCGCCGCCGATGCGGGGGTCGCATTCGAACCTGCCGCGGGGGGACCCAAAACCGACGCCTTCTGGAACGACGAGGTACCCGACCTGATGGAGCAGGCCGTCCTGAGCCTCAACCTCGAGGGGCGCGCGCCAGCCTTTGAGGCAATCGTCGTGGACGAAGCCCAGGACTTCTGTCTCGGATGGTGGTATGCGCTGACGCATTCGCTATTGTTTAAGCCTGACGGTCCGCTGTACGCATTTCTGGACCCGAACCAATCTCTCCGTGGAGAGGTGCAGTGGCCCGAGGTTCACTTCGATGCGCGCTTCAAACTCACCATTAATTGCCGGAACACGCGCAAGATCGCGGCTGCAAGCGCATCTGTGCTCGCGCTCACCCCGCACATCTTCTCTCGAGCGCCTGTCGGCGTTTCACTCCGAGTGCTTCGCGCTGGGTCTGAACGTCAGCAGAAGGGACTCGTCCTTCAAGAACTCCGTTCGTTGCTCGGGCGTGAGGACGTAGCGCCCAGCCAGATTGCTGTGATTGGCCCGGCGGCAAAAGATAATGGGAGCCTCGCCGACCTAGCGGATGATGTCGACGGTGTTCCGCTCGTCACTTCCGCCGAGGAGTGGCGCCTTGGCGGTGGTGTCCTCGTTACTACAGCGCGATCATTCAAAGGACTAGAGGCAGAGGTCGTGCTCCTCTACGATCTGGGTGGCTTCAGCCGCCTCTTCCGGCGCGAGGACCTCTACGTCTCCTTCACTCGCGCGAAAGTGGTTTTGATCG
>JAPTWT010000017.1 GCA_028064935.1 Gammaproteobacteria bacterium
TTAAATGAGAAGGCGGTGATTTTCAGGTCTTTCAGGCGTAGTATTTTCGCCAGCAACGTCAGGTTGCTCATGGGTTTCCTCTCTTTGTCGATTAGTCGTCAACAACTGAGAGGAGACCCGTGTTTACCCTCCATTGCAAGTCCCCGTGTGCCCCAAGCGGGCTCCGGTCCTACCCAACGCCTATCGTCTCACCCGTTTACGCCGCCACACCCATCAGACCTACCTGATTATCAAGCCGATACCGTGGGGAAAGTCGGATAGAGCCATTATTTGCAGAGACTCGCACGGGCGGCGGGGGAGCACGCCTACCGCTATTTAGATTGTATGAGCCGGGCAACGGCGGGAATTTTCCGCCAGGGGAGGCGGACCTAGAAGGAATCGTCAATTTCCTTCTCGGAAACGGAGAGTAGTGTTAGCGCCGTTGCGCGCCTTGGAGAGCGGGACGGAGCGGAGAGACCATAAGTGGCGCCGAGATCAAGGGCGCGTGGCGATGGAAGATCCCATCGCATACACTGGGGGCCGGCCCACACTTGGCAAACACGGGGCAGGCGAAGAAACCTACCGGGAACAATGGGTCCTTGGGGTTTGTGGAGGAACGCTTGCGCTTCAGGTCGTGACGCGCGTTCCGGACGTGTGCGCGGCGGAGGCCGCATCGGGGATGGTTTGAAACCCGGCGCTGCGCCATTTGGCGCCCCGCTGGGTACGTCGACCACGTGCAGGGCGCCCGGGTTGGCGAGTATGGGTGGTGGGGCGAACCCTCCCCCACAGGGTCGGAGGCTGTCGACTCGCTGATTCGAGATCTGGGGCTTGCCCCATGCGCTGCGACCGGACCCGGTTTATAATCCCCTGAGAATACGCGGTATGATGAATATAATAAGTTGGGGGAGGACGCATGGCGCGCGGCAAGGGGAAAGCCCAGAAGAATAGTACTACTAATGGCGCCACCGTGGGCTTTGAGGCGAAGCTCTGGGCTGCCGCCGATGCCCTGCGCAACAACATGGACGCAGCCGAGTACAAGCACGTCGTCCTCGGGCTCATTTTCCTCAAATATATCTCGGATGCCTTCGAGGCGAAGCACGCCGAGCTCGAAGCCGACAAAAAGTCCGGTGCTGACCCTGAAGACCCCGATGAGTACCGCGCTGCCAGCATCTTCTGGGTGCCGAAAGAGGCCCGCTGGCAGCACCTGAAGGGGAGCGCCCCGCAGCCCACCATTGGCACACTCGTGGACGACGCCATGACCGCCATCGAGCGGGACAACCCCTCGCTTAAAGGGGTATTGCCGAAGGACTTCGGGCGCCCCGGTCTCGACAAGCAGCGCCTCGGGCAGATCATTAATCTCGTGAGCGATATCGCGCTTGGTAGCACCGCCGACCGTGCCAGGGACACCTTGGGCCGTGTTTACGAGTACTTCCTCGCGCGCTTCGCGAGTGCCGAGGGCAAAAGCGGCGGCCAGTTCTATACCCCCTCGCGCGTGGTGCGAGTCCTCGTCGAGATGCTCGCCCCCTTTAAGGGCCGGGTCTATGACCCCTGCTGCGGCTCGGGCGGCATGTTCGTGCAAAGCGAGCAGTTCATCGAGGCCCATGCCGGCAGGATCGGGGATATCTCCATCTACGGCCAGGAGTCGAACTACACCACCTGGCGGCTCGCGCAGATGAATCTCGCGATCCGTGGGATCGAAGGCCATATTGCTCATGGCGACACCTTCCATCAGGATCAGCACCCGGATTTGAAGGCCGACTACGTGCTGGCCAATCCCCCCTTCAACGACAGCGACTGGCGCGGGGAGCTCCTGAAGGACGACCAGCGCTGGGTCTATGGTGTACCGCCCGCGGGGAATGCCAACTACGCCTGGGTCCAGCACTTCCTCCATCACCTCGCCCCCAACGGGATTGCGGGCTTTGTGCTCGCCAACGGCTCCATGTCCTCCAACCAGTCGGGCGAAGGGGAGATCCGCAAGAACATTATTGAGGCCGATCTCGTCGATTGCATGGTGGCCCTCCCCGGTCAGCTCTTCTACTCCACCCAGATCCCGGTGTGTCTGTGGTTTCTGGCCCGCAGCAAAAAGAACGGCCGGTTCCGGGACCGGCGGGGCGAAACCCTTTTCATCGACGCCCGCAAGCTCGGCACCATGGTCGACCGCGTGCACCGCGAACTCACCGACGAGGACCTCCAGAAGATCGCTGGCACCTACCATGCGTGGCGGGGGGATCAGGAGGCCGGCGAGTACGAAGACGTTCCCGGATTCTGCAAGGCCGCCAGGCTCGACGAGATCCGCAAGCACGGCCATGTGCTCACCCCCGGCCGCTACGTGGGCGCCGAAGCCGCCGAAGACGATGGCGAGCCCTTTGAGGAAAAGATGAAGCGCCTCACCGCCACCCTGCGCGAGCAACAGAAAGAAGCGGCGAAGCTCGACGCCGCGATTGCCGCGAACCTCAAGGCGCTGGGCTATGGCGGTTAAGAGAGCAAAACGGGCTGCGCTGATCGTCCCCGAAGAGCGGATTGCCCGAGGCATCTTAGTGATACGCGGACATAAGGTCCTGCTCGATGCCGATCTCGCCGAGCTCTACGGGGTCCCTACCAAGCGGCTGAACGAACAGGTGAAACGCAATTCGGAGCGCTTCCCGGCGGATTTCCTATTTGCGCTCACAGCCGAAGAGAAAGCCCAGGTGGTCGCACATTGCGACCACCTCGCGCGCTTGAAGTTTTCCCCGACACTGCCCAATGCCTTCACCGAGCATGGCGCCATCATGGCCGCCTCGGTGCTCAATACGCCGCGGGCGGTCGAGATGAGCGTATTCGTCGTGCGCACCTTCGTGCGGCTTCGGCAAATTCTCGCCACCCATACCGAACTCGCCCGCAAGCTCGCCGTGCTTGAGAAGAAGTACGACACCCAGTTCCAGGTCGTGTTCGACGCCATCCGGGAACTGATGACCCCGCCGGAGCCGAAGAAGAAGCGGCCTATCGGATTTGCGCCGTGGGAGGAGAAATGACCCGGTGGCGGTTTGGGGCGGGCCTGCCCGATCAGGTCGTGGCTGGGAAACCGGATGCTGTTAACGATGTCAATCTGAAGGGACTAGGGCATGGGGACTAATTGGCGAACGGTTGCTGTTGGCGATGCCTTCGATGTCAACCCTTATCGTGCCATAAAGCGCGGACAGGTCACCCCATTCATTCCTATGGATGCTCTGCCTGAGCATACACGCACCGTTTCCAGGGTCGACGAACGTGAGTTCACGGGGTCTGGAACTAAGTTCCAGAATGGCGACACACTCATTGCGAGGATCACGCCCTGCCTTGAAAACGGTAAGACCGCTTTTGTGGCGGGTCTGCCCGCCGGAGTCGTCGCGCACGGTTCTACCGAGTACATCGTGTTAGCCGGCAAGCCCAATCAGAGCGATAGTCTGTTTGCCTATTACCTCGCTCGATCTCCAGATTTCCGGCGATACGCAATCGGACACATGGAGGGCACGTCGGGGAGACAAAGAGTGCCTTCGGTAGCGGTACAAAATTTCCTCGTTTCCTTACCATCCCTTCCCGAACAGCGCGCGATCGCCCACATCCTCGGTACGCTGGACGACAAGATCGAATTGAACCGACGGATGAACGAGACACTGGAGGCCATGGCGCGGGCGCTCTTTCAGTCATGGTTTGTGGACTTTGATCCGATCCGGGCCAAGATGGAGGGGCACTGGCGCAAGGGGGAATCGCTCCCGGGTCTTCCGGCTCATCTCTATGATCTCTTTCCGGATTCCTTTGAGGAGTCGGAGTTGGGGGAGATTCCGAGGGGGTGGAAGGTGCAGGGCCTCGACGAGATTGCAAACTTCTTGAACGGGCTCGCCCTTCAGAAGTACTCGCCAGGAGACGGGGCGACATTGCCAGTCATCAAGATTGCCCAACTCCGCAAAGGCGACACTGAGGGTGCAGACCGCTGCAATACCAGCGTTCCACCCAAATATGTGATCAACGATGGTGACGTTCTCTTCTCATGGTCTGGCTCGCTCGAATGTATCCTATGGGCCGGTGATAGGGGCGCGCTGAATCAGCATCTCTTCAAGGTAACATCGACGCAGTTCTGTAAATGGTTCTACTATTTGTGGGTTCACGAGCATTTGGCTAGCTTTCGCCACACTGCCGCCGGCAAGGCAACCACAATGGGCCACATCCAGCGTCACCATCTGTCCGATGCGAAGGTTGTCGTGCCAGAGTCGGATGTTCTCGACGCGGTGGACAAGATGATTGCGCCGATCATCGAGCAGATCATGCAGCGCCGTATTGAATCCCGAACCCTCGCGACCCTGCGCGATATGTTGTTGCCCAAGCTCATCTCTGGCGAGCTGAGGGTTGCACATCCCAAGACACTGGCCGAGGCGAGGCAATGACTACTGATAGTCCCAGCCCTTTCTCAGCAGTCGATGCCACACTGGGATACCTCTATCAGGTCCGGTCGGCGTTACTCTGGGCCTTGCGCAAACAAAAGAGCGAGCCCAACTTTCTTGTCTCAGTTGAAACACTGGACGACGTGACCTTCGAGACGGCGGGCAGAAACCCGACTGACCTACTGCAAACGAAACATCATAGAAGAGGCGCCGCGTCGTTGACTGATGCGAGCCCGGATCTATGGAAGACGCTGAGGATCTGGTTTGAGGGCCATTCGTTCGGACAGATACCTCCGACAGCGAATCTGTACCTCGTGACAACTAGTATCGCACCTGACGGCACGGCGGCATCGCGACTGCGCGCGGTGTCTCGCGACGTCGCAACGGCGCAACGGGCGTTGGATGCCACTGCGGCATCATCGTCGAACCTTACGAACAACAGTGCGTACGAGGCGTATCTCAAGGCAACTTCAGCCCAGCGTGCCGCGATTCTTAGTAAGGTTATCATCGTTGATGCCGCGCCGACGGTCGCGGATCTCGATGGCGAACTGCGTCAAGAAGTCTATTGGGCGGCTGAGAAGGAATACCACGCAGCATTTCTCGATCGGCTCGAGGGTTGGTGGCTACGTCGTGTACTTCGTCAACTGAACGACGCCACGCAAGACCGGGTTGGATCCGTCGAACTTGAGGCGCAGATGTCCGATCTGCGTGAACAGTTCAAGCAGGACGCGCTACCGATTGACGACGACCTTCTTGAGTTCACGCTTGATGATGCGACCAAGGCCGCTCATGAGGACTCTAGGTTCGTCAGGCAGCTGGAAATTATCAAGGCAGGTAAGCATCGCATAGCCGCCGCCATTCGCGACTACTACCGAGCTTTCGAACAGCGCTCCCGGTGGATTCGCGATGATTTGGTGGTTGGGTTGGATCTTCGGAAGTACGAAAAAAGACTTTGCGAGGAATGGGAACTGGTTTTCGAGGCGATGCGCGACAACGTGGGTGATACCGCCACGGATGAGGCGCAAGAGCAAGCTGCGCGCTCGGTGCTTGCGTGGGCAGAGCGCACTACCATTCCGATTCGGCCTAGCGTAACCGAGCCGTTTGTGAGCCGCGGTTCCCTACACATGCTGTCCGATGAGGCACGGATCGGATGGCACCCGAAGTTTCGAGCCCGGCTCGGGTCTCTCTTGAGCGCCAAGGAGGAAACCGCATGACAGCGTGGGCAGATCGATCTCACGAGGAACGAGCGCTCCTGAACCCAGGATTCTGCGCGAACCTCCTTTGGCAAGCTGCCAGTGGATATTCTACCGGCGTCGAAGGTGCGCTGTCGTTCGAGGAATCATTCTTGGTGCTGCCGTTTGTGCTCCATCGTGAGACGCGAGAAGCACTGCCTCGCTCTAGCCGGACGTCGCTGGCTGTGTGGATCGATGAAAACCCTCTGGCGCGAGGCAGAGTGGCAAACCATGCGCGCTTGTTGGTCTCATTTACAAAGGAGGCGTTGATGTTCGGTGGCGTCCACGGGCTTATCCGGCTTGATGAAGGCAGAGTGTGGGCACAGACGACTTGGCGACGAGCCGTGAACCGAACGCTCACGAAGTCGAGTGACGAGGTCAAGGCCTGCGCCAAGCGAGCTGCTTTCATTGGGAAGTGGTTTGCCCAAGCCGGCAGCGCGGCGACCGTTTGTGCTTTGATTGGAGTGCGCCCGTGACAATGCAGATCTTGGACATTGTTGTTTTCAGTCACCACGGGCAGCAGCGTGTTCTCACACTAAACACCGGCGCGGTGAATATCATCACGGGCGCATCGAAGACCGGTAAGTCCGCTCTCGTCGACGTTGTTGATTATTGTTTTGGTGCGGGCGAGTGCCGGGTCCCCGAGGGGCCCATTCGGCGGTCAGTCTCATGGTTTGGCCTTCGGCTTCAACTCGAAGGTGGGCAGGCCTTCATTGCCAGGCGTTGCCCCGATGCGCGATCCGTATCTAGCGAAGACTGTTTCGTGGAGATCGGAGACCGAGTCGACATACCGGATGTGGGCGTCCTTCGGCAGACCACGAACACAAAAGGTCTTGGTGCCCTCCTTACCGGCTGGAGCGGGATCCACGAGAACATCCATGAGCCGTTTCCCGGTCAGACGAGACCGGCACTGTCGGCCAATGTACGCCACGCGCTCGGGTTGTGCTTTCAGCCACAGGACGAGATCATTCGCCGCCAGCAGCTCTTTCATGGTGCGGCGGATAATTTCTTTGCCCAAGCGCTGAAGGACACGCTACCGTATTTCCTCGGTGCGGTCGATGATGAGTATGTGCAGAAGCGTGAGGAACTTCGGCGAGTGCGCGAACAACTGCGAGCGTGTCAGCGACAATTAACCGAGCTCCAATCGCTTCGAGGAAGTGGTACTAGCAAAGCGGCGACACTACTGACTCAAGCGAGAGACGTCGGTCTTTCATCGAGCGACGCGATAACTTGGGATGATACGGTCGCCGCGCTTCGCGAAATGTCTCGAACCCCGATGACGGCGACCGCTCTTGAGCATCCGGATGGACAGGAGTTTTCCCGCCTGGCCGCAGAACGTGATCAATTGCTCTATGAGCAGCGCCGCTTGCGCGAGGAAATCTCTGCTGCGCGCGCCTTCGAACGAGATGAGAAGGGCTTCTCACGAGAGGCCTCAGAGCAACAATCTCGACTGGCCTCGATTGGAATATTCAATGGGTCGGAGCCGGGACACATCTGCCCGTTGTGTTCGCAACAACTTTCCGATGCAGTCGCAGTGCCGGCTGTGGCACAGATCAAGAACGTCCTGACCGACGTGTCGTCTCGCCTCGAGTCTGTGACTCGGGCGGCTCCGCAGGTCGAGAGAGCCATTGCCGAGCTTGACTCCCGACTACAGCGGGTTGTGGGGGATCTGGCTAAGAGCCGAGCAGAGATGGAGGCGGTGCGGAGTTCACGTGATCGGTTGCAAAACATTCAGGATGAGACGGCAAGGCGTGCGCTCATTCTCGGGCGCATAAGTCTGTATTTGGAAAGTCTGCCCGATCTTCCAGACACCCAGGTGCTTGAGGAACAAGCGCAGCGGTTGAGGACCCAATCCGCCGCCCTGGAGGAAGAGCTTAGCGACGAGCGAGTGAGGGAGCGCATTGATTCCATCACGTCAATTCTCGGCAGAGTAATGACGGACTGGGCTCGTGAGTTGTATCTCGAACATTCTATGTTTCCTCTCAGGCTGGATTTAAGGAGGCTCACGATCGTTGCCGACACTGCGGACGGCCCGGTGCCGATGGACCGCATGGGCAGCGGCGAGAACTGGGTGGGCTATCACCTCATTGCGCACCTAGCGTTACACGAGTGGTTTACCAAGCGTGGGCGACCGGTCCCTCGCTTTTTGTTCCTAGATCAACCATCGCAGGTTTACTTCCCACCCGAGAATGATGGTGATGGCTCGATGACTATGGTTGAAGAAGACGACAGGCAGGCGGTCGTCCGGATGTTCCAGTGCGTTTTCAAAGTGGTTAATGAGCTAACACCGGGCTTTCAGGTAGTAATTACTGAGCATGCTGATATAGAAGAAGATTGGTACCAGCGCGCAATCGTCGAACGCTGGCGTGGAGGGGAGAAGCTGGTTCCCGAGGGGTGGCCGCGGAGTGAGTAGCCAGGCTTTCACCGAGACCGTCACGGAAGACGACGCCCTCGCTTGGTGCGAAACACTCAGCTACGGCATTCTTCACGGTCCTGACATCGCGGCGGGCGAGTCCGGCACGGAAAGCAAGTGAGTTTTTAACCGATAGGGGTCGCCAACAATGAAACCATACTCCCGCTCCATCTTTGACCTCTTCGATGGTAAGCGCCGATACGAAGTCCCCCTTTTTCAGCGTCAATACGTTTGGAATCTTGAGGACCACTGGAAGCCATTGTGGGAGGACATTGAGCGGAAGTTTGTCCAACGGCTCGACGGCTCCCCATCAACACCACACTTTCTCGGGGCGATGGTCCTAGATCAGCGTCGCGTCTACGGGAACGCGGTTCCAGTTCAACTGGTAATCGATGGTCAACAGCGTCTAACAACTTTCCAGATTTTCCTCGCAGCGTTTCGGGATGTTTGCGCTTCGCAGGGCCAGCAAGTCTACGCTGAGGAGTGTGCTCGCTATCTACAGAACACGGGTATTATGGAAAACAAGAAGGTTGAGAGATATAAGCTTTGGCCAACCAATCTCGACCGGAAGCAGTTTGCTGATGTCATTGATTCAGCATCAAGAGAGGAGATCAACCGGCGTCACCCACTTGTGTGGCGGAAGTATCAGCGGCAGCCCGATCCGCGGCCCAAGATGATCGAGTGCTATCTTTACTTTTACGACCAGCTCACGATGTTCATGAGAAGCGACGAGCCCCAACAGCCCCTTTCAGAACGGGTAGCAATCATGCACGAGACCCTTCGCGGGGCACTGCAGGTCGTGACGGTAGAATTGGAGGGTGATGACGAACCGCAGGTGATCTTTGAGACGTTGAATGCTCGAGGTGAGCCACTGTTGCCATCAGACCTGCTTCGGAACTTCATCTTCTTGCGGGCTGCTCAGAAGAATGAGTCGCAGGAGGAACTTTATGCTGAGTTCTGGGTGCCGTTCGACGACGAGTTCTGGCGGACTCTTGAGAAGCAGGGCAGATTACTGCGTCCTCGCTCCGACATCTTCCTCCAGCACTACCTCACGCTACACCGCCGACAGGAAATTCTTATATCCCATCTTTACAACGAATACAAGGATTGGATCGAAGTGGTGAATCCGTTTCCGACCGTCAGGGCGGAATTGGAAAACCTGAGCAAATACCGGACCTATTTCAAGGATTTGGTTCAACCAGACCAGAATATTCCAATTGGGCGCTTTTCGGCCTTCTTGCGTATCTTCGACTTGAGCACTGTCTACCCACTTGTGCTGGGAATGATGGGGGCGGAAGCAGGCGCCGACGAATTCGCGGGAATGCTGGAAGATCTTGAGTCATATATTTTTCGCAGAGCAGTATGCGACCTGGGAACGAAGAACTACAACCGCTTCTTTCTAACTGTGCTCGGCAAGCTGGCGAAGTCGCAGTTCAATCGAAAGAACTTGAGAGCTGCACTGGTGGAACAAAGAGGTGACAGCGTAGTGTGGCCAGATGATGCGCGATTCAAGCAGGCGTGGCTTAGCAAGCCCGCCTACAACTCCGTGGGCGCGGGACGAGTTCAATATGCGTTGCGTGAAATCGAAAGGCGATTGCATCAACCTCGTGCCGAGCGTATAGAAATTTTGTCCGCTTTATCGGTCGAGCACGTTCTTCCCGATGAATGGATTGAGCAGTGGCCATTGCCAAACGGTAACCGCGGTGTAACTTGGCTTGAGCAATTCAATAAGTCGCGGAGCAAACAAGATGTTGAGGCGACGGAAAACCGTGACCGCGCAAAGCATACGTTCGGTAATCTGACCCTTTTGACCCAACCGCTTAATAGTTCTGTGTCCAACTCAGCATTTGAAATCAAGAAGCCGGAGATACTGAAAAACTCAGCTCTGGCGCTGAATCGCTACTTTCAAAATAAGGATACTTGGGATGAGGTACTCATCACTGCACGCGGTGAGATGCTGTTTGCTTACGCCTCTGAAAAATGGCCGTACCCTGCTCCAGAAGGAGCATAGTACAGAAATATGTTGCTCAACGAATCCACCGTCGAAGACGCCACCCTCGGCTGGCTAGGGGCTCTCGGCTACGCGGTTCTGCATGGCCCCGACATCGCCGCAGGCCTC
The DNA here is from genome assembly GCA_028064935.1 of Gammaproteobacteria bacterium. Next base: position 10,141 of record JAPTWT010000017.1, read on the forward strand.
CCTGCCGCCGAGCGCACCAATCCGAACTACCGGGACGTTATCCTGGAAGGCCGCCTGCGCCAGGCGCTGGCGCGCCTCAATCCCGGCCTGCCCGCCGAAGCCCTGGAAGACGCCTACCGCAAGCTCACCCGCACCGATGCCCCCTCGCTCTTGGAACGTAACCGCGCGGCGCACCGAATGCTCGTAGATGGGGTCACGGTAGAATACCGCCGTGCGGACGGTTCCCTTGCCGGAACCCAGGCGAAGGTTATCGACTTCGACCGGCCGGACCAGAATGACTGGCTCGCCGTGAACCAATTCAGTGTGGCCGAAGGCCAGCACACCCGCCGCCCGGATGTCGTGGTGTTCCTGAACGGTCTGCCCCTGGCGGTGATCGAACTCAAGAATCCGGCCGATGAAAATGCCACCATCTGGACCGCCTGGCAGCAGTTGCAGACCTATCAGGCCCAGATTCCGGCCCTCTTCGCTACCAACGCCGCACTCATCGTTTCCGACGGCACCCAGGCCCGCATCGGCGCCCTCGGGGCCGGCAAGGAATGGTTCAAGCCCTGGCGCACCATCACTGGGGAAAAGGACGCGCCGGCATCGTTATCCGAACTTCAGGTGGTGCTGGAAGGCGTCTTGGAACCGCGCCGTTTCCTGGATCTCGTGCGCTTTTTTCTGGTCTTCGAAGAATTGGGCGGAGGGTCTTCCGGCCCCGGCCATCTCGTCAAGAAGCTCGCCGGTTACCATCAGTTCCACGCGGTGCGGGTCGCCATCGAGGAGACCCTGCGGGCCACCCAAGTCCACGCCGCCCACGTCGCCGAGGCCCCCGGCCACTATGGGCCGGGTGCCCAGGCGGGCGGCGACCCCGGGGACCGGCGGGTCGGGGTGGTGTGGCACACGCAAGGCTCCGGCA
>JAPTWT010000087.1 GCA_028064935.1 Gammaproteobacteria bacterium
GCTGGAAATAATCGCCTCTGCGGGAGCATAGAACAGGCGCGGTGGCGTAACAAAACGATCATGAGTTTTTACCGCGACCTCAATATCGCCACAGGCGCTGGGACATGGTTTGATTATCCGGAATGCATCGGATTTTCGCGCCAGCCGTTCATGTCGTTTACCGCCGGCCCGTGGTCATGCGTCGCGGGTCCGGCGGGTTGCGCAGTTGGATGCTTCGGTTGGGTGAATCCCGACGTCGGTCAGGTGTCGAACGTACAATCCGAAGGCGCATTTCTAGTTTTCACGCTGCCGCATGCGAATCCCTACAACCTCTGGGAGCGCGTGTATTTTCAGCTCCCGCAGGAAATGCTGCCGCCAGGATATCAGCCTCCGCTGCAGCCGCCTCCGCCGAACTCACCGCCCGCGCCGATGTTTGCGCAGGAGATCGTGCGCCCCGGCGTACGCATCGACACGGCGATTCGCGGAACGTTCTCGCCGAAGTTTCCGAATGGCGGATTAGTCGGCACACAAGTGTTTGCCGATCCCTCAACGGGGCTTCCCTATTCTGGTAATATCACCGGGTCGCTCGTTCCGACGCCATACACTCTGATGCAAAGCGGCGGTCCTGGGCGCAGGCTACGAATGACCGCATTCGTGAAACCGCTCAACTAACACGAGATCGATATGGCCAACGATTCAAACATGTCGAACAAGAACGATACGGTGATCGTGGGATGCAAGCTCCCGCACGGTTACATCATGGAGATCATCCCGAAGCCGAACGAGAGCTGGCAACCGCCTCCGGCTGGCCCGCGCATGAGCCTCAACGGCGCGAATACCGTTGCGAGCGATAGCCCCGTGTACGTGAATCCTCGCATTTTCGGTTACGGCCGCACGGTCGTTCCGCGCGACTTCTGGGATCGCTGGCTTGCGCAGAACAAGGACCGCGAAGTAATTGCCAAAGGATTCATTTTCGCCGAAGCGAAGGAGCCCGATTTCCGTGCGCACGCACGCGACGGCCTCTCGGAACAGACCGGCCTCGAAGGTCTGAACCCGAACTCGAAGGACGACCCGCGCCTGCGCAAGCTGTCGAAGGGTGGTGGCCGCGAAACGGTCATCGAGACCGATGAGCAGCATCTGCGCAAGTTGCAGCAGTCCATGGATCGCGTCGGCGCATAATCGGAACGCAGCGTGTCGATAACTCCAGGCATCGTTCAATTCAGCCCGACGGCGTTTGTAGCGGCGTTCCCGCGCTTTGCTACGCCGCCGCCGGGCTTTACTTCGTCCGCCTGGACTTCGCCGCTCTTGTCGCCTCCCGTGCAGTCTGTACCGGTCGCGACCACCGGAACTGGAGCGTTACCGGCCGGCACGTACTATTACGTCGTGACCGCGACGGGTGGGCTCGGGGAAACGACGCCGAGCAATGAGCAGTCCGCAACGCTCGCAGCAACTGGCGAAATCACCGTAAACTTCGCGCTTCCCGTCGGTAACACTGGCGGCAAAGTGTATCGCGGGAACGGCCCAGGAACTGAGGGTACGTATTTCGCTGTCGCAGCGAATGCGACATCGTTCACAGATACAGGTGCCGCTGGTACCGCTGGCGTGCCGCCGGACATTAATACGACGGCAGGCATCCTCGCGCAGAATTTCCAGCTAGCGACGCTGCAGCTGAACAATTCGTACGGCTCGATCGTGCAGGACGCGCCGACGCGGGCATATCTGCTGAATCTGCTGGTCGCGCATCTAACGCAATTGATCTACGGAATCGACGGGCAAGCACCGACCGGCGTCGTGGGCAGAATCTCTAGCGCGAATCAGGGATCAGTGAGCGTGCAGACGGAATTCCAGACGCAGAGCGAAGCGGCTGCGTTTTATGTCCAGACGCAGTTCGGCGCAATCTACTGGCAGTCTACGGCGATTTATCGCACTGCTCGCTATGTCGTGCCGTCTTGCTACGGATCGGGAGGCGCATGGGGACCGTCTTGGGGCGCGTGGCCAGAATGAGCGCCGTCAATATGACATTTTCTGGCGGCGATGCGCTGAAGTCGAAGCTGACGAATATGGCGCACGGACTTGAGAAAGCCAAGACTGTGCACGTCGGCTTCCTAGAGTCGGCGACATACGCCAGCGCTCCGTACACGGCTCAGATTGCCAATGCGGCCAAGCGGTCGCGCAAGGAAGGCCGCATTTGGACGTCGCTGCTCGAGTCGTGGGCGAAATGGGGCGAGACGCATCACCCAAATCTGCACATCGCGCAGGTCGCATTCTGGCTGGAGTTCGGTACGTCTCGGATGAAAGCGCGGCCGTTTTTTCGCAACATGATCCGCAGCAAGTCTCCGCGTTGGGGATTCTGGCTCGGCAAGTATCTGAAGGAATCCGACTACGACGCGCAGACGGCGCTATCGAAACTCGGTGTGCTCATCAAGGAACAGTTGCAGGCGTCGATTCTCGCATGGCCAGCAGACAACAAGCCGCTGACGGTATTCATCAAGCGTGCGTCGAAGGCTCTGGTGAATTTCGGAACCATGCTCCGGCATGTCGATTTTCAGGTTTTGGACTGAGGTGGCGTAATGTCTAAATTCAGCAAAATGGTGAAAAATCTTCAGGAGCGCGAAGGCTATTCCAAGGAAGTCGCCACCAAGACTGCGGCGAAAATCGGTCGTGAAAAGTATGGCGCAAAGGGCATGGCCGAAAAAGCGGCGGCGTCACGCGGCAAAGACGCAATCCCGGTTCAGGAAACAGTCGCGCGTCCTGAGCCGACGAATTACACGCGCTTCGGCCCGTCGCTTGACGGCCGTCGCGTGGCTGATCGGCAGGCTCGCGGCGAGTACGTGTCTGGCCGCGAGCTCGGCGCGATGCGCGACAGCATGGGCAAGCGTCGGTAAGGCTTTGGCACGGTGACAGTACGATTCGCAACTTGGTGGCTCGCGTGTTATCAGTCGGCCATTGCCTGCGAAATGTGGGAATGGGCAGACTGGCTCGCCGCGCACCCGTCAGTAGAGATTGAGGCAATATGAGTCTCAATCTCCACGGTGCCGTTCGCCAAGTGATTCCGGCCATCAATTCGGATATCACTGGGTACTGGTATCGGTCCAAGGGATGGGTACCGAGCGCGGGAGGGCGTCAGCAGCCCGCGTATAACCTGCCGCTGACGGTTCAGTGTCAAGTACAGCCGCCGTCGGGCCGAGACCTGCGGTTCATCGATTTCCTGCAGCTTCAGGGCGTCATCCGTAGCGTGTGGATGTTCTCAGACCCGCAGACGATCGTGCGCGTAAATCAGACGGGCAACGATTTGCTGATGTTCCCGCAGTGGACCGGGGCGCCAAACGATGTATGGATGGTGGCGACGATGCCGGAATCGTGGGCAGTCGTGGATGGCGGCTGGAGCAAAGTTTACGTGACGCTGCAGACTGACCGCGCATACTCGATCTACGACAGCAACGGACAGCTCGTACTTGATAGCAACGGCATCATCGTGACGCAATCATGAGCCTAGCAATCTCAGTCACTCAAGATGACGTGTATACGGCGCTCGAGACATTCTTGTCCGGCATCGTCCCTTCCGGCGTGCCAGTAATTCGCGGGCTGCCGAATCGCGCTGCGATGCCACAGCCGAATCCGGGCTTCATCGTCGTGCAGGCGCTGATGCAGGACCGGCTGAACATGCCGGTTCATACATGGGACTACGGCGCGAGTTCGCCGCCGTCAACGCTTGATATTGAGCAGGGCATAGAGCTTCCCGTACAGATCGATTTCTACGGAGCGACTTCCGGAGACTGGGCGGCAACATTCACAACGGCATTCGAGGATCAGTATGGTTTCGATGCCCTGGGGCCGAACTGTGAGCCACTGTACGCCAATCAAGCGCGCATGATGCCGCTCATCGACTCCGAAGAGCAGTACGAAGAGCGATGGAGCGTCGATGCGCACCTGCAAATCAATCCAGTCGTTACAATAACGCAGCAGTTCGCAGATCAGCTCGATGCTAGCGTCGTCAACGTGACCGAGAAATATCCTACGTAGGAGCACAGCGTGAGCGCAGTCATTCCCGCAATCCCGGCCTCCAAGTTCGTCAGCTCGCTGCCATCGGTGCTCACTGCGGCCGGCTCTCCGGCATCGCTGAACTCTGTGTGGCTCGACACGAATACCTCCATCCCGATCGGCTCGCTGGTCGCGTTCGGAAATCAGCCCGCTGTGGCCGCGTATTTCGGTGCGAGCAGCACTGAGGCGTCCTTGGCGACGATCTATTTCAACGGCTTCACTGGGGCGACTCAGGTACCGTCCGCGCTGTACTTCTACCAGTACAACACGACCGCCGTATCCGGTTACATGCGAAGCGGTTCATTGGCTGCGATGACGTTGACGCAGCTGCAGGCGCTTTCGGGCACCATTACGGTTGATATTGACGGCGTATCGCATACGTCGGCGAGCATCAACTTGTCGGCGGCGACCTCATTCACGAATGCGGCATCGTTGATTCAGACGGGGCTTCAGACGGGAACGCCGTCAACTACGGCGACCGTGACGTGGGATGCGCAGCTCTCGGAGTTCGTCATTACGAGCTCGACCACGGGCGCAACGAGTTCGGTCGGCTACGGTACCGATACGTCGCTTTCGCCCAGCCTGAAGTTCACGAGCGCCACGGGCGCTGTACTCTCTCCGGGAGCGGCGGCGAACACGCCGAGCGGCGCGATGAATGAAGTGGTCGGCCTCAGCCAGAACTGGGGCAGCTTCATGACCGTGCAGGATCCCGACAATGGCGCGGCCGGCGGTCCTCAGAAGATTCTGTTCTCGGAATGGGTCAACGGAGAGAATGGCGCGTATGCGTACGTCGCGTGGGACACTGATCCGGGACCGGCGGCAGCGGCAGACCCGAATTGCTTCGGCGTGCTCGCGCAGACGGCGGACTATATCGGCGTTATTCCAGTGTGGGGCGTCGATGCGACGAAAGCGGCGTTCATCACGGGCGCGATTGCGTCGATCAATTTCCTTGCGACGAATGGCCGTGTGGACTTCGCGTATCTCGGTCAGAGCGGCCTCACGCCGGATGTTACGGACATCACGACATACGACAATCTCGTCGCGAACAACTACAATTGCTACTGCGCAGTGGCGACGCGGACTGAGTACTTCCAGTTCCTGCAGCCCGGCTCGATGATCGGCGCTTGGAAGTGGATCGACCCGTTCGTCGATCAGATCTACTTCAACTCGGAATTCCAGCTCGATCTGCTGACGCTGCGCACGACGATCAAGTTCATCCCGTACACCCCGTATGGGTATAACCTGATCCGGCAGGCGATGGGACAGACGATCACGGACATGGGAAACTTCGGCGCATGGGTTTCGGGCGTCACGCTGTCCGGCAGCCAGATTGCCGCCGTGAACGCGCAGGCAGGCATCAATATTTCAACGACGCTGCAGAATCAGGGATGGTACCTGCTTATCAGCGATCCTGGCGCGACGGCTCGAGCGTCCCGACTGTCGCCGAATATCTCGTTCTACTACACAGACGGCGGGAACGTGAATACCATCGTCGTCAATTCGGTCGATCTGGCATAACCGGCGAATTTTCGGAGTAACGAACAAATGAGTCTGACAGTCGCCAATAGTGCATTCACGCTGACCGCAACGTCCGTCGGTGGAGTGCCCATTTTCCCGGTTCCGGTGCCGATCGAAGGCTATTCTGCGGACGATGCATTCGATACGACTGAAGTCAAGCCCAACGAGATCCTGATGGGCATTGACGGCGTACTCTCCGGTGGCTATGTGGCGTACCCGACACCCCTGATGTTCACGCTGCAAGCGGACTCGCCGTCGATTCTCGTCATGGATACTGCCATCGAGGCAATGGACGGAGTGTTTGAGACGATCATTTTTGGCGCGTCCATCGCAGTGCCGGGCATCAATAAGCTGCACACGTTCATCAAGGGGTTCATGACGTCCGGCAAGAAAACGCCGGGCGGCAAGAAGTTACTGCAGCCCCAGAAGTACGAGATTACGTTCCAGAAATGTATCAGCTCGGTGATTCCGTAATGGCGCGGCTGAAAGAAAACTTCGTCGTTACGGATGACAATCGCGACAAGGGGAAAACGTTCATCCTCACCGAAATGCCCGGTGAACAGGGGGAGCTATGGGCCATCCAAGCCGCGTATCTGATCGAACAGGCCGGCATGGATGTGAAGCCAGAGGAACGCGAGGGAATGGCTGGGCTGGCCTCTTTGGAGCGCCGTCACGGTCACTCCATCGGATTCCTGCGCGCCATTCAAGACCCGTCGCTCGAGGCGATGTGGCAATATGTGCAGTACGAGCCGGCGCCGAGCCTGCCGCCGCAGCCGCTCATCAAGGGCGACGCGTGCCAGATCGAGGAAATTTCGACTCGGCTGCAGATCCGCATGGCGTTCATGAGGATGCACCTCGGTTTTTTTTCTCGCGCAAAAGCCCAGACATCGGCGAAATAGCCGACACTCCTGGTCTGAGGCTCGCGTCGTACACAAACGTACCGCGTGCAGTCGGTACCGTGATTTCAGCAGATCGTGCGACATTACACGAACTGCAAACCGTGTACGGCACGCACGATCTGTACAATCTGCTTGAGATTGTGCTGGTAGACTTCTACAACAAAGCTCAGATCGAAAAGCACAAGAACGAGGCTCGCGGTGGCTGAAATTGATCGCCTGACAGTCGGCGTCGGCCTGAACTCTGAGGAGTTTCAAGCGGGCATCGACCGCATCATGCAAGGCATCGAAGGTCTGCGCACGGAGACCACGGAGGCTGCCGAGAGCATGGGCGCGAGTTTCGCCACGATGGGCGAAAGCGTTGCCGGTCTCGCGCTGAAGTTCGGTGGGCTGTTCCTGGCGATCCGCGGCATTGCGGATGTGGTGGGGTACTTCAAGGATCTGTCGTCTGAGTTATTCCATCTTGGCCTGAATTCTCAGTACCTCGGGCAATCGGCGGCGCAAATGTCGCGATGGGGAGAAGTAGCAAAACGAGCCGGAGGCAGCGCAGAGGATGCAATCACCTCTGTGCAGTCCCTGCAATCCTCCATTTTTGGCCTCGAATATGAAGGCCAGATGTCGCAGAATTTGCTGTGGCTCAACCGTCTGCGTGTCGCGTATCTTGACGAACATGGACACATGCTGCCACTCGGACAGATTGCCGAAAATGCTGCGAAGGCACTCCAAGAGCAGTTTGGCGCTGGTAAGGGCGCTGAACCTGCGCGAGTACAAGCGGCCCTTCGGATTTTCCATGGTGGCCTCGCCGAAGCTATTGGCGCCGGCCCCGAACAGGTGCGCAAATATCTCGACAAAGCGAACAGGGATCAGAAAGGGATCACTGATAAGGTAATTGATTCTCAAATTAAGACCCAAGAGGCGCTGATTGGACTTTCGTACACTATCAAGAGTGATGCGACGAAAGCCTTGGACAGGCTCACGCCGGAAATAATTAAGTTGATTAAGGCCATACGCACCGATCTAGTTCCGGTGATAGATGAAGTCATTACAGATCTTCTTGATTTTTTGCATCCAGGGAAAGCGATAACGAATCTATTCACCAGCAAATCGCAAGGTCCTATTGACTGGTTTTCTCCCATGTCTGTCTATGAGCATTTCGGATCGTGGCTTGGCCGCATGGGCGCAGATGTTCATGAGGCATGGGTCAGTGACATGAAAAGCGGTCGAGAGTCCATTTTGTCTTCTATTACGATTCCAGGACAAGTGGCCGCTCGATTGCCTAAGATGACATCAATTGAAATGCAGGCACTTAAATTGCTGCACTTGGAGGCCGGCGGAGATGCGGGCGATCCCAATTGGTCAAAAGCAGTCACGATTTATAATGAAATGACTCCACAACAGGCATCGTATTTCGTCGGAGCAGCTCTCTCTACTGGCAATCTTCCGCAGGCACAGAAAAGCGCAGCTATCGTTACCGGCCATGCGATTCCGACTCCTCACGCTGGGCGCCCATCCGCTCCAGCGTCTCGCGTGTCAGGCGCATCTTCCGGCTCGCATGTCACAATTCACACGCTGAACGTCAACGCGCCGCAAGCAAAGGACGCCAATGGCATTGCCGCAGCCATGCATCGCGCGATGGAGCGCAAGCTACTTGCCGCTCAGGCTGATCCGGGTATGCAATGAGCGTACTTTTCCCAGACGTTCCGCAGCTTCCCGGCGTCCCGCAGCTCGCGCGGCTAGCCGGCGTCAGTCCGGCGGCTGTTATTTCCATTGGCGGAGCGGTACTCGGCTCCCTATTCGGCAATACTCTCACGTCCGCGCAGAGCGGATGGGGAATCTACGACAGCAATAACAATCTCGTCGTCGTGGCAGATTCTATCCTTGAATTTGAGCATCATCCGCACTGGCGAATCTCTGATTTCCCGGTGCAGGGAAGCGGAAGCGTTCCGACTTCGTTTGCAAGCTACAACAAAGTCAAACTTCCGTACGAGGCGCGCGTTCGTTTGTGCAAAGCCGGAACGCTCGCTGATCGGCAATTGCTTCTCAGCGCGCTCGACAATGCTGCGAACAATACCGCGCTGTACAGCATTGTGACGCCGGAACGCACATACAAGAACGCCGATATCCAGTCCTACGACTTGGTTCGCTCGACGGATGGCGACCGCGCGCCGGATGCGTACTTTCTGACGCAAGTGGACATCAATTTTATCGAGGTCATCAGCGTACAGGCGCAATATTCAAATACTGCACTTCAGAATGCACAGAACCCGTCCGCGCAGCCTCAAAATGCGCTAGGCACCGTTCAGCTTCAGCCGATTTCGGGACCATCGGCCAATCTCGTTACGAACGCGACGCTATCCAATGCGTTCGGGGCATTCTGATGCAGATCGTTCCGCTCAGCCCTGATCCGTCGCAGCTCATATCGGTGGTGCTCTCGGGGCAGTCCGCGAGCATTTCCATTTATCAGCTCGGCTTTCCGCCGAACGCGGATCTCTACATGGACTTGGTGAGCAACGGAACAGCCATCGTGAGCGCGCGTAAGTGCCGGTCTTACGGCGGCTCGGCTACAGAGGCCGCGCCATTCCTTCTGCTTAGCGGGCAATACTGGGGATTCCAGGGCGATTTTCTGTTCATCGACACCGAAGGAGACGAAGATCCGCAGTATGCTGGCCTCGGAACACGATGGCAGCTTGTTTATTACACTGCAGCGGACGTGGCGGCGATATCATGACCGCGAACAGCTACGGCGTGAAATATCTGCGCACGACGTTTATCCTGCCGACCTCAAATTTTCCGGGCACGTCCAGCAATACGTTGACTCTTGTTGGCTACCGCGCATCGGCAACTATCACGGGAGCTGCGACGTGGCCAAATAATCTCGATCTCATCATTTACGGCATGCGACAACAGGACATGAACGCGCTCACGGTGCTGTGGAGTTCAGCGACGCCGACAGCCATGAATGCGCGCGCCTTCGTGCAGCTCGAGGCGAGCCCGGACGCTAAGACATGGACGCAGGTATTTGACGGCACGTTCATCGAGGCGCAGCCGGATTACCAGAATATTCCTGATGTTGGCTTGCGTATTCAGGCGTACACGGGGTTCGGATCACAGATTCAGTCAGTGGCGCCGACATCGTACACGGGCTCTACTTCGGTTGTGCAGATCGCAACGTATCTGGCCGGTCAGATGGGGTTCGCGCTTGAGAACAACGGGGTGACTGGCAATCTGGCGAATCCGTATTTCCCCGGCACGTACATGGATCAGTTCCGGCAGCTCTGTACCCATGCGGGCATAGACTTCTACTTCGACGGTAACGCGACGCTCGCAATCTGCCCGAAAAATCAGCCGCGGCTGAATAAACCAAAGCCGGTTTTTTCGCCTGATACTGGACTCATCGGATTCCCGACGATTCAGCGCTACGGCATCCACCTGGACGTGCTGTTCACGCCAGCCTTGACGCTTGGCGGCGAGATTCAGATTCAGGGGAGCCAAGTGCCGAGCGCGAACGGGACATGGCTCCCATACCGAGCCACGCACCGATTAGAGAGTCTGCAGCCTGGCGGTGAATGGTTCAGTAGCCTCGACTGCACACTGCCGAGCGCAGTGACGAGTCCGCCATGAGCGGCGATCTGGCTTATCCGCTGCAGCAGCCGTCCGACGGGACCACGGACTATCGGACGTTGACGTTCTTCTGGAACGCCATGATGTCCCGCGTGCGCACAGCGCATCCCGTCGAGGTCGTGGCCGTCCACGGCGGTGGAGTCGGGCCGATCGGCACCGTGGACGTGCAGCCACTGGTGAATCAGGTCAACGGGATTGGCCAAGGGACGCCTCACGGCACCGTCTACGGGCGCCCGTACCTGCGATGGCAGGGCGGAACGTCGGCGTTCATCCTTGACCCTGGCCCAAACGATATCGGGCTCTTGGTCTGCTGCGACCGGGATATCTCGGTGGTCATCAAGACGCTCGCTCAGGCGCTCCCAGGCTCGCTCAGGCGGTTTAATTTTGCGGACGGCGTGTACGTATCGGCCTGCGCATCGGAGACCACTCCGACCGATTACGTATGGATCAAGCCCAAGGGAGCCGGCATCGAAATCATCACGCAAGGAACCGTTACCGAGCAGGCCAATCAGGTGAACATTACGGGCGCGTGGAATGCCAACGGAGCGACTGTGGATACGTCGGGGAACTTCGCCGCGCCGACCGTGAAGCCGGCGAACGGGGCTTCCGGAACATTCCAGGGCAACGGCGGCTCCCCGACGGTCACCGTCACGGACGGCATCATTACGAGCATTGTCTAAGCGGTACCTATACTTAAGTCATGAGCGCCGGACCCACCTTAGCGACACTTTTGCTCGATCAGGGCAGCTGGGACTTATGCCTCGATGCGGCTGGAAATTTCGCGGTCGCCAAGCCGCCTTACGCGACCGCGCAAGACGTTTCCAGCGCGATTCGGACGTTCCTTGACGAATGCTGGTACAACTCGAGCCTTGGCGTGCAGTATCAGAATATTCTTGGCAAGAATCCGCCGCTGTCGTTTCTGCGTTCGCAGATGGAAGACGCCGCGCTTTCGGTTCCCGGCGTTATCTCTGCGCTATGCACGCTGCAAGCCGTCAATGGGCGCCGGGTTACGGGACAGGTGCAGTTCACGACCGTTGACGGCACGACGCAAACGATAGCGATAGGCTGATGAGCACCAACGTACCGCAAATCCAGTTCCTGCCGACCGGTCTGTCTGTACCGACGGAAGCCGCCGTGCTTGCCGGCGTGCAGGCCGATATCAATGCGGCCTACGGCGTGACGTTGAACTTCGCCGACAACACACCGCAGGGGCAGCTCGCCACGTCGATGGCGGCGGCGATCTCGGCGGCATACGCGACGTTTGCGCAAATCGTCAATGGCGAAAACCCCGATCTCGCCACGGGATTCATGCAGGACGGCGTAGGTCGAATTTATTTCCTGAATCGCAATCCGGGCGTCTCTACCGCGGTGCAATGCACCTGCGTCGGCGCCGTCGGGACCGTGATTCCGACCGGCGCGCAGGCTCAGGATACGTCCGGTAACCTCTATCAGTGCACGCAGGGCGGCACAATCGGCTCATCGGGAAATATCAGTCTCACGTTCGCCAATGTCGTGATCGGCGCTATCGCATGCCCGGCCAATACGCTGACTGCGATTTATCAGGCTGTTCCGGGCTGGGAGTCGATCACGAACGCGGCCCCGGGCGTCGTGGGCGCAGCCATTGAGACGGCAACGGCGTTTGAGTTCCGCCGCCGAAATTCCGTCGCGGGAAATGCGCAGGGCTTCCTTGCGGCAGTGTATGGGGCCGTGTTCAGCGTCCCGAATGTCATCGACGTATTCTGCTACGAGAATGATACCGGATCAGTAGTGACCTATGGGTCTACGAATTACTCTTTAGCGGCAAACTCGATCTACGTCGGCGTAATTGGGGGAGATCCGACTGCCATCGCTCAGGCGATCTGGACGAAGAAAAGCCCCGGCTGCAATTACAACGGTAATACTACCGAGACCGTGACGGATACGTCTGGAAATTATCAGACGCCTCCGACATATTCCGTGACGTTCAATAACAATAGCCAGAATCCGGCGAATGTGTATTTTTCAGTCGTGCTGCCAAATCTCTCGACGCTGCCGTCGAACATCACGACGCTGGTGCAGAATGCCATCGTGAACCAGTTCACCGGTTCGCAGGGATCGCCTCGGGCGCGCATCGCAAGCACGATTGCGGCATCGGACTACACGGCGTCCGTGCAGCAGTGCGCGGGTTCATCGACGTTCGTGCAGGTGCTCTCCATTGCCATTGGTACCGCGTTCTCCGGACAGGGCACGCTAGTCAACGGGTCTACGACGCTCACCATTACGACTGCGACAAGCGGCCTGCTGACGTTCGGAACGCAGGTTGCTGGCACTGGCATCCCTGCCGCGACGTATATCGTGCAGCAGCTTTCGGGCACTACGGGCGGCATCGGCACATACCAGATGAGTGCCGCAGCCACATCGACCGAAAGCACGCCCGAGACGATTACGGGCACTACGGGACAATCGGCAACGTTTGGCATCGACCAGGCCCCGACGACGGCTACAGGTAATATAACGGTTACGCTCCAATGAGCATTGTCACCGTACCAAATATCGTGGGGCTTTCGCTGACCGATGCGCAGACTGCGCTTACTGCGGTCGGCCTCACATTGGGCACCGAAACGCCAGCGTTGAATCCAAACGTTGCGGTCGGCGATGTCGCATTCCAGTTTCCGGCAGCCTATGCCGTAGTCAATTCCAGTACGATCATTCAGAGTCAGGTTTACGACAGCAACGGCAATCCGGTGTTCGACAGCTATGGCGATCCCGTATATACCGAGGCCGCCGTCCCGACAGCTGTAGATATCGGCATGTCAGCGATTGCCGTGACGCCGAATCTCGATCTCACTGTCATCAGTCAGTACGCGCAAAGCCCGGTACTGATGCAGATGATTGTCGATTTCTCGCAGTGGTTCGATCAGAGCGCGAACTGGAATAACTTCTATCAGTATGTATGGAACATCGATACCGCGCAGGGATTTGGGCTGGATTTTTGGGGTTCTATTCTTGGCGTCAGTCGATATCTTTTGCTACCCATTACGGCCGATTATCTTGGTCTAACTGGATCCGACGGAACTTCCAGTGGCTACCCGTTCGATGTGGGCGTGTTTTTTGATGGCGCAACGGACACACAGACGTATGCGTTGCCTGACCCGGATTATAGGACGCTGTTATACGCAAAAGCATTTGCAAATATCTGTCGTACATGCATTCCAGTCATGAATCAACTTTTGCGGTTGATTTTTTCTCAATATGGAGATGCATACGTTTTGGACGATGGCGGCATGCAAATGACTTACTATTTTGGATGGGCGTTGACACCGATACAGTCGGCAATAGTAAATGCATCTGGCGTGCTCCCCATCCCGACTGGAGTTGCAGTAGTAGTGAGTTCTGCAATCATTGCAACGGAAGGCGGAGTCCCGATTACAGATGAAAATAGCGTGTCATTGGCTCCCGGGTGACGCATGACAATCAAGATTTCTCAATTAACGACGTATCCGCAGGCGCTTACCGGAAGCGAGGTTATCCCGCTTTCGAATACGTCTCTTTCGACTACACTGTCGTACATCATCACGCCGGTTGCTTTGCAAACGTATCTGACCGGTCTGGTGAATACCTGGAGCCAGCAGCAGACATTTTCTGGTGCTGTAGTTTGCGGCACCGCTACCGGCGGGGCCAAGGGCGCCGGAACAATCAATGCAACTGGGATTTACGTCAACGGCACGGCGCTCGTAAACTCAACGTTTTTCACGAATTCAAATGCTTTTACCGCCACTGCTGGGCAGACCGTATTTTCTCTTGGCGGCACTCCTTTGTCGTTGAATCAGATGCTTGTATCATTAGATGGCGCGGTGCTAGCGCCAACTGCGGATTATAGTCTGTCTGGAACGACGCTGACGCTTGTGAATGGCGCACTGTCTGGACAAATTCTACTGGTGAGATATTGATATGACATTGAGCAATGCACAGGTTTTGAGCCAGATACCGCAGGCGTATCAGCGCACTGCCGCCGAGATCGCAGCCGGCGTTACGCCGACGAATTATGGATATCCAGAACTGTGGGTTGAACGGTATGGCGCAGATCCGACTGGTACAACCGATAGCGGTGTAGCGTTTCGGAATGCCTGTCTGGTTGCTCGTCAAAAAGGTGGCGGCATAATCAGGGCTTATGGCTCGTTGTACCTTTTCAATACATGGGACACGACTAGTTTCTATAGCACTAACAACTTAGCACTGTTTATACTGCCTGCGAATACGGAGCTTGCTGGAGGGGGCCAGTTTTTCACGAGGCTGAGAATCAGCCAAACCGCGCGAACTGGCATGTATAACGGAGGGGCAAACCGCACGCATATCATCGGTATGCCAAGCGCTGCCGGCGGACAGTACGTACACGACCTAGAATTCGATTACGACGGCATCGTTCAGGCCGCATCTAACGATTATTGCTACTTCGCGCGCACCAACTCGGGACAGTGCATTTTTGAACGACTCTACGGCGTTCAGGCACCTATCACCAACGCTATAGCCGATAGCAGCGAAGATACCGCAAACGGCAATTCGCCGCTCGGACCAACGATCGTGCGCGGCTGCTGGTTTCAGGATTGCGGCCCTAACATGACTGGCAACAGCGCCTTGAACCAGGACTGCTCCTACCTCTATTTGAATGCCCCAGGGTCGCGGGCTGAAAAGAACCGGATATTCAACACCGCGATTGCGAACCACAATTGCGGTGGCATCGAAATGCACTCGGCGCAGTATTATGTGACCGAGAACTACATCAAGAACTGCTGGCCGGGGATGTACTTGGGCGTCGAAGACGGAGTGACGATCTCTGTTGGCTCGGTGGTGGATAAGAACTATGTTGGTTATTGCAACGCGGGCATTTTCCTTGTTGATCGCCACGAGGGCCTTAAAATAATCAATAACTACCTCGAGGCGAATTGCGACAGCGCTGGTGCCGGTTTCGGGTATAGTTTCACCGACTTTTCCACCCCTCTGAATTCAACTGATGGGAGCGCCAGCGCTGGTGTGCAGACTGCGCTGCTTTTCGCTAACAACACCATTGACTCGACGTACTTTCTGCAAGGGACCGCTCGCGCCTCTAGCGGGAGCGTCGGGGCGAATGCGTACATCAACATAAATCTCGGTTGCCTACAGGGTGCCATCATCCGTGGGAATACTATCGTTTCACCGGCTCCGGGTGCTATCACGCTATCCGGCAGCACCACGGCTCCAATGCAGGATGTTCTAGTTGAGGATAACGTCCTCACTGAGTGCCAAGACACTACTCTCAGCTACAGCACCGCATTCTTTCAAGTCCTTGCCACTAGCGAAACGGGATGGACTACGTCTCCTGTAATGCAGGACATCATGATCAGTGGAAACCGCCTCTCGCGGGGCGCTTCCCTTTCGCTTACCGCAGCATACGCCGGACTCGTCACTAGCGGTGGCGCCGGTGCGTTGGGGTCTCTCGAAAATGTATTTTTTGATGATCTCAATGTGTCCTCGAATGTGCTCGGCACTGTGGGATTCACGGACATTCAGGCAACCGACGTAGTTGCCGTGAATGGGCTCAGTTACCAGTCGCAGAGCATCACGGCCAATGGGACGGCAATCGTCATCAGCCACCCTCTGATAACGGCAGCGCGTGTGGCTCCCACAGCTGCGTATACAGGGATTACGATGCCAAAAGGTACTGTCGATGGACAGAAAATCTCTATCATCAACTCACAGCCGTCCGCGAACTCTCTGACTATGGCTCCTTATGCTACTAGCAACGTTGCAGATGGAACCTCCTGCGTTGTGTCCGGGTATTCTTCCATGACATTCACATGGAGCGCGGCGACTGGAGCCTGGTATCACGACTAATGATGAGCGCTCAACTCCAAGAGGACATTGTACCGGCTACGTAGGATCCGCGTGATATGGACGGTTACGGAAATTCAAAGTTTCGCCATTTTTGAAGACAAGGTGATTTAAATGCCAGGCGTAGCAGCTCCTCCAGTCATCCTCGAAGGCTTCGGTTTCGGAGCCGGATCGTCGTACATCACGACTCCGATTCCATTCGCCTCGCAGCAGCCGAATCCACGCGCGTCCTACACTGACGGATTCCCGCCGCAGACGGTCGGAGCTACGGCCACCGATCCGCCTGATGTCCGAGACTTCAACGGCATCCTGTACGCCGCGACGCAGAATATTGCGGCATTGCTTGCGGGCCAATACCACGAATTTGACAGCACCATTTCGGCGCAGAATACAGGATATGCGCTCGGCGCTATCGTTCCCGCTGCGGACAACTCGGGGTTCTGGGTCAATTTGACGAGCGGTAACACGAATAACCCTGACACGTCTGCGGCCGGATCGGGATGGGCGCCTCTCGCGCAATACGGGCTCGTTTCCATTACTGGCCTGACGAATGCGAATGTCACGTTGACGGCTCCGCAGGCCGCCAAGGAAATGATTATTCTCTCCGGTACACTGACCGGAAACGTCCAGATCATTTTTCCGGCATGGACTGAACGCTGGCTGATTGCGAACAACACAACGGGCGCATTTACCGTAACCTGCAAAACGTCAGCCGGTAGCGGCGTTATCATGCCGCAGGGCGTGACGACGATGATTTACGGCGATGGAACAAACATTGATTTGGTCGGCAGCTCCCTCTCGGCAAATACGGGAGCCGTAGCCAATACTCTCGCAGAACGTGACGCGAATGCGTATCTCTGGGCGGCAGCGTTCAAGATTGCTCCATCCGATGAGGCGCTGAAATACGACATTGCGCCGATCGATGTCGGACTTGAGGTGCTGGATTTTCTTAAAGGGTTTACATTCAAAGTCAAAGGATCTGCCAAGCGTGCTGCCGGTACAATGGCGCAACTTCTGCGGCGTGCGTTTCCGGACGCCGTGGACGTGGATAGTGAGGGGCGTCTCGGCGTAGACGCAATGGCAACCATCGGATTACTGCTTTCGCTGCTCGGAAAGGAGCGCGACGAACGCATGAGCCTTGAGCGGCGCGTAGCGGAACTCGAGAAACGGTAATGGCATCTGGATTCAATATCGCGAGCGGGGCCGATCTGGATATGGTTCTTGCACCGCAACATCCAGGATGGCCGGCAAATTCTGCAACAGATTTTTTTGATGGAAATGGGAATGATCTGAGTTTACGGTATGCGGCCCTTTCGACGGGAAGCGCGGTTGCCTCAAATACTGGATTTGTATTAGCGAGCGGTTCGGATATTCGTACGCAATTCGCCGCCTATGGATCGACGAATGTTCAAGTTCTCACGCAACCCAGCGCCATTTCCGGTTCAGCCGCAGCTGGTTCTCCGTTTGGAACGGTCACTAGCGACACGGCCACTTGTGCTGGAGAAAAGGGAGGCGGAGCTTATACTTATACGTGGCATATCGCCAGCGGATCTGGATTTTCCTTGACTTCCCCAAATTCCGCTACGACAGCGGTAACTGGAATAGTGGCAGCCTCTCAAACAATGACGGGGTCGATCTATTGCACCATTTCGGATGGCGTGACATCGGTAAACACAGACATCATTTCGATTGCTCTTACCAACACGAGTCCTGCCGGGTTTAATTTTTCTCTCGTTGCCGGATCTGGCGGGGCAATCGTTGGATTCAAGGGAAGCGCGCAAGGCGGCGCCGGTCCGTTCGGAACACTGAATGGCGTGAGTGCCCCAGTAAAAATGACCAGCGGAAACTACGCCTTGGAAATTGCCGATGATGGCACGGATACATATTTCGTCGTCTCTGGATTAACGGCCGATCCTAGTCAATCTGGGCTTACGGAACTCGTCGTGAACGGAAATGCGCTGACTGGATCCAGTGCGTCATATATATGGAATTCAAATACGAATGAGGCGTCATGGGCGTGGGCAACCAATATAGGATTGGTTAGCGGGAACAGTTATTCAGGCACAATTGTCGGGACGGTTGCAACATGAAAATCCGCGATGGCAAACATCGCTTTGTTCGTCGATTGATAGCTCATTTTTTGAGGCCAAAAACTATCGAGGCTCCAAAAAAAGAGGACGCGCCGATCATCAGGGATTTGCCAGAATCAATCCCAGATTACGGGCGCCTCCTCTCCGGCGACGATCGCTTTGCCGCCGACGCTGCGCTCATCGCTGCCGGCATCAGGCGTCCGAGTTCGCGCGATCCCTAAGCGGTACCTATACTTATGCAATGCTCACAGGTGCGTCCGCCATGAAACGAATCTTAGCAGCCGCCGCACTGGCGGCGCTTCTTATCGCCCCGTTCGCTCGAGCCGGAACTGTCGGTGGGTATCCGAATGCCACCAGTCCGCTGAACGGGACGGAACGCATTTTGGCAGATCAGACTGCGGGCTCGTATCCATGCGTCGCCTGCACGGTCAACATTACCCCGCTTCAGCTCTCAAACTATACCGCCGCACAAGCCGGCAGCTTCGGGCTGCTGTTTAACAATAGCGGCGCGATCGGCGGACTGGCTCCCGTGGCCACAGGCCAATACTGCCTCGACTGGGCATCGCTGACGGCCGCGCCGACGCTGGTGACTTGTACCGGCGGTGGCTCTACGGCTTTCAGCGCGCTGACGACCGGCACCAATACGACTGCCACGATGACGGTGGGTACGGGCGCAAGTATTCTGGCCAGCGGCACCGGCTCAATCACAGCAACCGCCGCGCCGCTTTCTGGCCTCACCGGCCTCGGCACGGGCGTCTCGACCGCGCTGGCGGTGAATACCGGATCTTCTGGCGCATTCGTCGTGAATGGCGGTGCGCTGGGCACGCCCTCAAGCGGCGTCGCGACGAATCTGACCGGTACCGCCAGCGGGCTGACTGTGGGTACCGCGACCGCCGCAAACGGGCTCAACTCGGCGACCACTACCGTCTCAGTGAACTCCGCGACTGCTCCGACAACAGGTCAGGTCCTGACGGCGACTAGCGGGACGACGGCGACGTGGCAGACCCCTGCGAGCGGCGGTGGAACCGTCACCACCACCGGCACGCCGACCACCGGCACACTGGCGGCTTTCTCGGGTTCGACTTCGATCACGAATGCGACCGCCTCGGAAGTGCTGGCGTTGGTGAACGGGCAGTCCTGCAACGCGCAGACGGGCACGACGTACACATTCGTTCTCTCGGACGCCAACGGTTGCGTGTCCATGGCGAATGCCGCGGCGAACACGGTCACCGTCCCGGCCGACGCGACTGTTGCATTCCCCGTGGGAACAACCCTCACGGTGGTGCAAAATGGCGCGGGCGCGACGACCGTCGAAGGCGCGGGCTCTCCCGTGACGTTGGAGTCGGCCAAGTACGGCAGCTCCACCACGCAGACCTACGTGTTCCCGTCGGAGTATTCTTGCATCCAGTTGCAAAAAACCGCGACCGATACGTGGTTCGTGGCGTCGTGTGATTACAACCCGGGAGGCGGTTCCGGTACGGTCACGGACGGCTCTGGCGTGACGACCGCCAATGAACTCGCAGTATCGACCACGACTGCACACACCATCGCATACTCCGCGACGTTGCCGACCGCTGCGATGCCTGCTCTGGGCGGTGACCTCACCAACACCGCAGGGTCGCTGTTGGTCACTGTCACCGGCGTCAATGGGGCTACGGTTCCGACGAGTGCTGGCTGTCTCGCAAGCAACAGTCTCGGCCAGCTAATCGCGTGTGTCACAACGACATATCTGATTGACTCCGGCACTGCGTTCACTCTCGGCACTGGGACGGGCGCGTGCGCTACCGATAGCGTAGTTCATGCTGGTGCGGCGAATGGCGAAGTGACTTGTACGGGCACGACCGGAGCGTCGACGCTGGTCGTGAACCTGCCGACGGCAACCAACGGATGGGCGTGCACGGCGAACGATATCACGACACCTGCTGTGGTTCCTGAGTCCGCCTTCACGGTCAGTACCGTCACATTCTCGGGCACCATCACGGCGAACGACAACATCGTGATTCAATGCACCGGGTTCTGAGCATGGATCGGCGTAAATTCATTGGCTCTGCGGTCGCTACAACTATAGCTGCTGCGAGTGCGCCAGCGCGTGCGTTCGGATTCGGGCTCGGAGGGCTGAGGGGGCAAGGCGCGCTCGGAGGGATTACGACCCCAGTAACCGCATTCGATTACTTCATCAGCCCGACAGGGAGTGCGACGAATTCGGGCACCAGTCCATCGTCGCCGCTCGATATCAGCGTCCTATCCTACACGCCGACAAGCGGCACACGCTCTTCGTGGAACTCTACGCTAGCGGGTAAACGTATTGGGCTCATTGGCGATCAGGGTACGTATGTTCTAAATACCTACTTCGATCAGATGAAAGCAAACGCTGGCAGCTCAAATTCTGGGCTGCTGTTTTGCGTGCCCGGAGGCACGGCAAGCGCTCCGACTTATATTGGTTCCTGCAACAGCTCAGGCGTCGAAACGCCGCGTCTCGCTGTTCTGGATGGGCATCTAGGCGCAACCGCAGGGCAGTCCTCCGTGACGATGGGGATTGCTGTTGAGATCTTAAATGTCACCACTGGCAATCCCACGACCGTTATCGAGTTTACGAATCCGGGCAGTACCAACCCGTTTTCGGTCAACCAGCAGATTTACGTTGACGGCCCAGATCTTGCGAGCTTGGGATTCACCATCGCGGGGCAGCAAGGAAGTTCCGGAGGCGTTCTGTACACGATTACTGCCGTCAGCAGTGCGTCCCCCTGGACGATTTCTGTAACGGCGACCACCACGGGGACGTTCACTGCAACGGGGCAGAATGGCATTTTCTGGAACTACAACCCTGTCCTGGGTGGGATCATCGGCCAGACATCAAATGGCCCGAACCCAGGGAATTGGGGGTACGCTACGGTTAGCGGTCTCACGATCACTGGATGCAATCAACAGGGAGTATCGTGGCTCCCATCGAGCGGGCTCGTGAATTTCCGCGCGAACGGCCGCATTACCAATATCACATCTGGCAGTTCTACTGTCATCGAGTTTGAACCGCGCTTCGTGGGGACTGGCTCGACGAGCGGCAGCGTTCTCACGATTAGCGCAGTCACGTCTGGTATTCTGGTTGCAGGCGACTACATTACATTCGACGGGACGAATAAGTATCAGATTTCCAGCCTGGGGACTGGAAAAGTTGGTACTGGGACCTACAACCTGGCAACAACGCCTGCATCTGCTTTAAGCGGCACAGTGGTAAGCGCAAATCTGTTCGCCAGCGGCCAACTTGTGTCTGTGGACGATGTATCGGGCAGCGGTACGATTCCGTCGATCAACTACGCCACTAGTGGTTCGGCCTATACGGTGTCGGCAACAGGCGGCACGTTGACGGCGCCCACAGTTACGTTGAGTGTCGCAACGACAGGAACGTTCACGGCGAGCGGACTGCCTTACATCTGCACTGGGCTGCCCCGATGTACTGTTCAGGACTGCGAAATTTACGACCTGAACTCGTGGGCCGGCGGTGAGCCTGCATTGGTCTACAGCACATCGACGAAGGGTCTTCAGATCATCAACTGCAAGCTGCACGATTACAACGTTAACTTGATAGATACAGCGGGGCCAAGTTCGGACGGCTACGAAGGATTCTATGACTGGGACTCACTCGTCGATCAGTGCACGTTTTACAACGGGTCGGGTGGTGTCTGGCACAAGTCCTGGATGATGGGCAATTCCATAATTCAGCGTTGCTATTTCGACATGCTGCCGGTCACCTACAGCTTTGCCGTATTTGAAGGAGCAGGGCAGATTCTGGGCGGTCTCGGGCAGATCGTTAGAAACTGCATCATGACCGCTGGAACTTGTGCATCGCTCACCACCACCGACGGACAGCCCGTAGATCAGGGATACCAGCAGTTCTACAACAATACGCTGTATCAGCCCGCTAATTTGGGCACCTTCAACTACGAGTCGGGAGCCACTGTTACGATAGGGTGCACCATCGCGGGCACGCAAAGCACGTTGCCGAACCTCGGTACAGGCCAGTTCTACAATAACGTATGCTACAACACGGCTGGCGGTAGCGCACAAACGGACAGTTGGGGCTATTTGGATTTCAGTGGTACCGGTACGGCAACAACCCCGGCCAACCCGAACATGAGCATCGTGGACTACAACCTCTACGATCTCAGTTCAGCCACGGCAGTCGCGGTGTTTTCCAATTACCAGCTCCCGTTCACGGGCACCGTTACGGAATACACACAGGCACAGATGGGGACGTATTTCGGCTTTGACGCCGGATCGGTGCTCGGGACTCCGACGTTCACCGGCTCTCAGTTCGGCTACCAGTACCCGACGACCAATTTCCAGCTTGCCACAGGCAGCAACGGCAAAGGAGCGGGACGAATCGGAGGTGTGTCCGGCGGCGCTGCGACCGACATGGGCGCATGGGGCGGTTTAATAAACGGTCAGCCCATTACTCAGATAGGGTGTAACTTCTAATGTCATTCGTCGGTTCAGCAGCAGCCACAGCGGCAAGTACGGCATCTTCGGTGACGATTGCGTACACTGGGCCAGCTATGCAGGTTGGTGATCTGATAGCTGTTCTCGTTCTTCAAAATGCCGGCGGCAGTACAACTATAAGTAACCCCACGACGCCCGGTGCGCCTTGGACGAGCGGAGATAGCCTTACCCCGGCGATTCCGGATGCTGTTATTGGAGGCTCTGTCCAGACGCACGCAGCGTTTAAGATCGCGGCATCCGGGGACACGGGGACGCCCTCCTACACGTTCACGAGCAACTACCCCGGTGATTTCGTGGCTCAAATGCGCGTCTATCGCGGACGCGCATCCACTATTTCAGCGGCGCTGAACAATAGTGCGGTTACGGCAATCGGTGCCGCTGGCAATACCCCTTATTCGTATCCCTTAACTGGGCTTACAATTCTTGCTGGTGATGATGTCGTTTCGTTCGTTGGCGCGCAAGTTTCTGGTGGTGGTCCCGCGACCGCCGCCAGCGCGCCAATTACTGGCTTTGCGAATGAGCTAGATACCGTTTCGAGCACGTCGTCGTCTGCGCCTTTCATGATCAGCGAGGATCAGGTGAATGCGGCCGGAGGGACCGTAGCAAGTTTTGCGGAAACCATTACGACGACGCCGGTCACCCAGATAGCCCCGTATGGTTTTGTCTTGTCGCTTCCTGCCGCTTCAGCCGCTGCACCCAAGCCCGTCCTTTCAGGTGGCAAAGTGCTGGTATCGGGAGGCCACGTCGTCACGGGCGCGCTGATGTTCATGCCGCTGCGCTGGATCATGGACCGCAGGGACAAGCTCGCGAGGGAGCGCAAGGCCGTCCGAGAAACCCTCAAGAATGGTCGCTGAAACTCAAATGAACCTTGCAGACATCCCAAACGATGTTCCATTAGGCGAGGCGGAGGTCCCACGCGATATGGTTAACTGTGGCAACGTAACGGGCAACAAGCCGCCGTGGTGGGTCGCCGTCGTCATCGCTGTGGGTCTGGGTGAAGCGGCATGGTTCGCAAAGACCGTGATGTACGGTTCCGAGCAGAGCGCGGTCACAGCGACCGAGATTCACCAGTTGCAGCAGGGCCAGTCTGCGCTCACTTCCAGTCTCACGACTTTGGATACCGACGTTCAGACGCTCAACGTCAACGTCGCGGTCCTCACCCAGCAGATCAAGGATGATCGATGGCAGAAAAATGTCCAGTGAAGGCGTTCCAGATACGGTGGCGTCGGCGTCTCCGGACGCGATGCACGCACGAGCGGAAGGCAGCGCGGATCGACACAGCGCGCCATGTACGATAACGAGCTAGACAAAGCCGTTGCCAATTACCAGCGGCTGGCCGAAGATCCAAGCTATACGGCGACGCCGTGCAGTGGGTTGTGACCATGACTATAGGCATGCAGCGTTTTAATCCGTGGGACCTGTTACCGGAGCACATTCCGTGGTTCGGATTGGCCGCGGCTCAACCGGACCACGGTCCCCTCGCGTTCGAGAACATGGTGGACGGCATCCGCGCCGGTATCCTCGTGTGCTACACCTATCAGCGCCGCGCCTGGAATGAGCCCGAAGTGTTCATCCCGAAATTCGCGCCGGCTAGCGCGGGGAATCCGGTAGCGGCGTATATCGAGAATGTGTGTACCTGGACCGGCTTCCAGCGCACCCAAGACCTCGATTTTCACGACACGGGCACCCTGACGCGATGGGCGCGCGCAATCTGGCGCCAGGAACAGGGCGACGCCGCGCTCGTCATCACCGACGCCGATATACTTGCTGCAAAGGCGCTCGCCGATGCAGAATGGAGCAAGCGATGAAACTCGACGCGCAGAAAACCACCGGCATCGTCACTGGCATGTACCTCGCACAGATCGTGTGCTGGGCAGCCGGGTACTTCTGGCATATCGGCGTGCCGACGCAGATTGAAACCGCGCTTGGCATCGTTCTCTCGACGGTCCTTGCGCATGTCCCTTTGTTCGCAAACCCTACGCAGGCGGCATGACCGCCAGAGGTAACGTAATGTCTACTCCGAATCCGCTGACTCCCATCGAACAGGCCGCCATTCCGTCCGTCGTCGCCGTGCTCGAAGCCGTTCAGGCGTTCATCGCCAATATGGGTACCGACCCGATGCAGTGGACGGTGAAATTCCCCGGTGCTCTCGTGGCGCTTCAGGGTGCCGTCATGCTTCAGGCCCCACTGCTGGCGAATGCCGAGGGCGCCGCCATTAGCGCGCAGGCGAATACCACCGTGGCTGGCTGGATCAGCAAGCTGCAGGCCGCTGAGAAGCCGGCAGCATAAGGAGCAGTCATGCACTACCGAAACGGCCGCGAGGCCAAGAACGGCGATGTCATCGTCAGCATCGGCAATTCGCTCGGCTATTCCAGCCGCACTGTCTTGCGCACGGGCGTCCTGATCGACGCCGTTGCCGGCAACGATTACTGCAACGGCACGCTGGTTCCGTTGACCGGCGGCATGCCGGAGGGCGCCTGCTTGGCCGACTGCCTGCACATCGATGACGTGCTCCAGATGATTGGCGGAGCTGAGAGACCGCCCGGGAAATAGCCGTGAACGACAAGACTGGCCTAATTGATCGCATCGCCGTGCTTGAGGCGCGGGCATCTGCGGCCGAAGCGAGAATTGCGGCGCTAGAGTTGCGGCTCGCCGGATATCCGGTGCAGCCGCTTCCTGGCGTCGCGCCGGGCCAGCCGTGCATTCCGCCGCCCGGCTGGCCATGGTACGAAGTGACGCGCTCAACCGACACCACGGGGCGCGTCGAGTCGTGACCCTCCCCCTCGGCCGCCTCCCGCGCACGCGCAATCCGTGGGTGCCGCACATGTCGGCGCTCATGGCCGGTCGTACCGCGCCGGCAGTACCGGTTTCCGTAGACTGGACTACCGGCCTTCCGGTAGACCTCGGGATGCTCGGGAACAATACGCTAGGCGACTGCGCCGAGGCCGGCTTCGGCCACGCGCGGCAACTTTGGACGTTCCACGCCGAGGGCACACCGGCAGCGGTCACGACGGCCGAGACAGAGCAGCTTTATTCGGCCGTGACGGGCTATGTGCCGGGACAGCCTGGCACTGACCGCGGTACGGTGCTGCAATCGCTCCTGGCCTACCTGGTGACGACTGGCGCGCCCCTTCAGGACGGCTCGCGGGAGAAGCTGTTCGCGTTCGTCGAAATCGACCCGCAGCGGGCCGATCACCTGAATCTGGCGACCTTCGAGGCGGGACTGGTTTACATTGGCTTCACCGTCCCGGCCTACCTTCAGTCCGAGTTCAATCCCGGCGCAACTTGGGACGTGAATCCGGGTGCGGATAATTCCATCGTCGGCGGTCACTGCGTCATCAGCGGCGGCTATCGGGCCGATGGCACGCGGGAGATTATCTCGTGGGGCTCGGCCGGCTATGCCATGACGCCCGCGTTCTGGGATGCGCATGTGGACGAAGCCTACGCGCTGATCTCGCGCGACTGGCTGGAGCGCACCGGGCGCACCTTCGCCGGCTATACGCTGGCGCAACTCGAACAGCAGATGCAAGCGGTGAGGCAGGCAGCATGATCACCCGCACCGCCGCCCAGCTCGCCGCTGACGCCGAACTCGCCTTCCTCGCGCTCTACGCAGAGGATGCGTTCAGCGCGGCCCGTAGTGCCGCACAGGCCGACCTCACGACGGTCGCGCCTGACCCACGACTCGCATCAGACTGGGACGTGCGCGCCACGCTGACGGCCGTGGACGACGTTCCGGGCATCGGGCGCGCGGACGTGTTCTACGGCTGGCTGCTTGAGCACGCTGGCCGCTTCGTGCTGGCGATTCGTGGGACGGCCGACGCCGAAGAATGGATTCTCGACGGCGAATTCTGGCCCCGCGGCGCGCGGGGCATCCCCGGCACCGTCGAGACCGGCTTCTGGTCAGTCGCCGAGACGCTGAAGATCGACGGCAAGCCGCTCGCCGAGCTCGTTGGCATAGTGAACGGCCCGATTACCGTGGTCGGGCACAGCTTGGGTGCGGCATTGGCTACATACGCAGCCTACGAACTCGCGCGCGCCGGCATGACGGTCTCGGCCCGCATGATCGCCTCGCCGCACCCGGGGGACGGGACATTCGCTGCGGCGTTCGGCTCGGCCGTGCCGGATCACGTCGCGTACGTAAATACCGACGATTTGGTGCCCGACGTGCCGGGGCTGTTCTCGTATACGCATGTGCCGAACGTGGTGAATCTCGACCCTGCGGCGCTCGGCGTCGAGCTCAACGGCGGACCAGCGGGGGACCATCACGTGCTCAGCTACGTGGCGATGATGAGCCGGCCGACGTTCGCGGCGTTCAAGCCGCTGCCGATCGATCAGAAATTCGTGGATTGCGTGAAGTTTGCCTAGAATTCAAAGCCGGCCTGAGCCGCGCCGTTCTCGTCATCCTCGCGCCTTTCGCCGCCGTCCAACTGATGAAACCGCGCCCAGAAGCACCGCCCCTCCGCTTTGCAGCGCTCAGGTGAGCAGCAGCGCAACTCCCAGTCCGGTACGCCTACGGCGCGCAGGCCGTTGGGGACGTGCTGGTGGCAGGCGGGGGGGGTGGTCATCGGTTACGGATTCATCATCGACATGCCAGCGCGATAAAGACACAGACCACCGAGAGTGCATAGCGCGACAGATTGAATGAGCATCAACATGGGATGGTCAGACAAAATATACGGGCTCAGCGCGCCGAATATCAAGTAAAGAAATCCCTTCGTCACCATTATCCAATAGAAGCGTGACTTGCTCATGAGTTATGAGCGGAACATTTCGCGTATGCGGGCGCGCGCGATGCGCATATGGTTCCAACTTGCGGGCCAAGTACATACCCAGTAGATGCGTCCGATGAATGTCCAGAATCTCGTTTTCGGCACTACGTAAAAATCGCCGATCTCAAGACTGCTGAACGATGCGAACGTCGGGATTTTAATGGTTGATTTCATCATGGATTATCCGGGAATCTTCCGATGCGGCCCAAACGCCAGCCCGTAATCGGCCTTATCGCCGGCATCTCGACGCGCCTCGCTGACCGTGCGCCGGTCGGCATGATTCGCCTTGTGCGGCTTGCAGAGTAGGCAGCCGGCGCGGCGATTCTTTGGGCGTTTGCGCTTATGGTTGCTCATAGGATGGTTGATCGGATGCTCGGTAGACAATCGTCGGATATCGCTTTCCTGATATGGCCGCTGTAAATCCACAAATATCACAAGTGTGATGAAAACCCGGCGGATTGCATGGCCACGTCATCCCGTTGAACTCCATCTCGCCACCACATCCAGCGATAGGACAGATCCATTTTTCCTCAATAGACACAACCACTTTACTTACGATGTTCGCTTCTCCCTTAAACCATCGCGATCCACCGATTTCGTCACCGAACTTATCGTGCTCCGGATTGCTCATAATTTACCATCTGATGTGCTGTGAGCAGAGCTTTCAAAAGAACAATCTTTCGTCTCAAGCCTCTCTCTCAGTTTGACGACTTCGGCGCGCAGGCAGCGTTTACAGTCAGCAAGAGGCAAATCGTGTTTGCACAATTCGCGTAGTTTCTCGGAGTGCCGATTCGTCTCGTTCTGTTCTTCTGACCAAGACATTAGATAGTCCCCTGAACTGCAACTTTTGCGTATCCATGAGCGCCAGAAGGGCGATAAAACCAGCGTTCACAGCTATAGCACTTGAATGGCGTTCCTTGTTCGGCCTCTGCGCCTAAATTGTCGGCCGTGAATCCAGTCGCGCGACAACTCGCGGTGCATTTCTGCCCGATGAATGGCGATCCGGACGGTGCCCATG
This sequence comes from Gammaproteobacteria bacterium, assembly GCA_028064935.1. Next base: position 28,274 of record JAPTWT010000087.1, read on the forward strand.
TGCCCGACTTCGGAGCCGAACATGCGGCGGTCCCCACCAGTCGGATGCGTCATCACGATCGTACCGAACGCTGGGTGGCTAAAAACATCATGCGGATGACATGTCCCGGTGCGTTCTTGACGGACTTCCGGCTTCAGTTCCTCACGCATTATCCTTCACCTTGCATAGTTCATTTGATAGTTGGTCAGCGAATCCCAAGCTCTTCATTACGCACCGGATCGGGACCGCACATTGCGATGCGTTCGCGTTCGGTCGGACGCTGCTGTAGACGCCGCAGAAACGCCTCCGCATTCACGCTATCGAGAGTGTATCGGCCGCCTGTCCTGAAGCCCTCCACGCGGTACCAGAGCGCCTTCACGCGGTCGTACAGCGTACTGGCGGCTTTCCACGATGGGATGCCGCCGACGAGCGCGGAGAGCTCCTGGCAGGCCGAGCACAGTTCCCCCTGGGCTGCCTCGATATGATCCAGCGCCTTCTGCACCCGCGCGCGGGCCTCGGCTTGGAGTAGTGCCTTCTGGTCGTTGCTCACTTGAGGTTCCTCCGAATCCAGTCCGCCTCGGCAGCCTGCGCTGCCGCCCATTCCCCACCCCGAAAGCACGGCTCCTCCTGGGAGCGCTCGTATGCGGCCTCAGCCTCGTTCTCGCGGCAGGTCTTGCACATGTCCGCATCCTCGCCGTTCTCGTCCACGGGCGAATAGGTGCGGCCACAGGCGCATTCCTCGAGCTCCGGGGCGGCCGGAATCTTGCCGCCGCTCATAAGTCGAGACGCCTCGGCATGCGCTGCCCGAATGTGGCCGATGATGATGGCGTCATCGGTGCTCAGGGTCTGGCTCAGCGCGGCGCCGAGATGGCCCACGATTTCCTCGATGGACTTCTTCTGGTCGTCGGTCATGATTGCGAATCCTCCTCTTCGGGATACTCTCGAGCCAGGATCGGCCCGGAGTAGACGTATCGGGTCTTGACGGTCTTGCCCGGAGTAAGCGGTACGGGATCGTAGTGCTCTTCAAGCGTCCCTTGCGCCAGTCCGCAGCTCGGGCAGGCGGTATCACCGCACATGCAGGTCATGGCTCATCTCCTTGGTTGACTGGTAAGCTTTCGAGCGCATTCCTGGCGATCGTCGCCCACTGGCGATAAGGACACTCACTGCCAATTTCGGTCAGCGCATCGCGCATGATTTCTGCGTCTGCCCGCTGGCGCTCGATTGTTTCCTGAGCGTCATCCAGCGCACAGTATGCGCATTGCTCGTCGCCGACCCAGTCATGCTTGCAGAATGGCTCTTTCATGCGTTGCCTCGCTTCACCAGCCGCTCTATAAACCGCTTGACCTTCTCGGCCTGATCCTCGGTCAGCCACCATGTGAACTGGCGCTGACCGGCTTTGGCGCGCCTCTGTCGCTCTGCGGCTTTGCGTTCCGCCGCAGACTTCATCCCAGTTCCGCCAGCAGCTCGTCGTCGCTGACCTGCGGCAGATCGTCCGTAAGCCCGAGGAACTTCCGCTCGCTCGCGATCTCCTTTTCGATCCCGCTCACCCAAACTTGGCGTATCTGGCGCTCGCGCTCAGTCTTGGCTTTTGCCAGCCGCTCGCGCTCGTGGGAAAGCCGGAGTTCCAAGGCATCAAGGTGCGTCGTGTTCATGGGAAGAGATACTAGCATTGTGACTGGTCACAGTCAAGCACTTTCTTCCGCCCCTATCGCCGCATCAATAGCCGCATCCAGCTCATCAGCTAGCGCCGGCCGGCGGTTTCGCTCCCGCTGCACCACATCGAAAAACTCGCACCCTAGGCGCACCTCGAGGCCGGGACGCACGGGGCCACGCATCGGTTGCAGTTTGCGCACCTCGAGCCGTTCCCGGAGCCAGCGGTAACGGGCGGCGTCCGCTTCGTCAGCCTCGCGCTTGCAGCTATCGCACTCTGGCGGAAACGAGTCGGACGGCCCGCAAATCTGGTGCCGATTGGCTTTGCACAAACCGATTGTCATTGCGACCACTTGGCTCGAAAGCGCGGGCGGGTTTGGGATGAGCGTCGGACCAGCATTCACGGTTGCGAAACTCGTTTGGCCACCGCAAGTCGGGCAGATTCCGCCATTGAAAGCCGACAGAGCCTTGCACTTTTCGCACCACCAAACGCTCATGATTGCTCCGCTGTCACGGTTTGAGCGCTTCGGATGAGTCTCGCCGCAAGATCTTGTTGTGCTTGGATGTAGGCCACAAGATTTTCGCAGGCACGTATCATCTCGTTGCCATGCCTGACAGCAGCCACGGTCAATTCAGGCGGCGAAGAATCGCAAGCCTCTACCCAAGCGCACGCATGCTCAAGGGGCTGAGCCGCCTTATAAAGCGCGTAGAGGAGACGACTTAGCTCCTGGCTTCCAGGATCGTCCAGATGGTAATCTAGGACATTGTGGAAATACGCACCGCCACCAATCCACCTGAACTCGCCGCTCATGATTGTTCCTTTGTTGCGGTTTCAGAAGATGCGCCGAAATCTCGCACATCCAGGATCGCCATACCCGACGACACGATTTTCTCCCACCCGGCGACTGTGTAGCGCGGTCTGCGTCCAGGCGGGTACGAATAATCACAGATGTCGGCCTGAGGGTAGATATGCGCCTCGAATTCTCGCGAGCTTCCCGAAGGCCACCATTGTTTTTCGTTCACGGTTGATCCTTTGTTGTTGCGCTGTGAGCGGAGCTTTTGAGAGCATCCATATCGATCTTAACGGCTTCGGGAGGAAGGCGCTTCATCTTGCCATCCGGCGTCATCATCAGAAATGCCACCCCAAAGGCGTCCAAGTCTCTGCGTAGCGACTCGCCAGTGGTTTCATTCTCCATGGAAATCTCCGGCGCTGTGGGCGCATCTTTCCTCCCATTCAGCTTCCGCAGCCGAGACCCATCCAGTGGGCGCAGCATAGTCTAAGACGAATCTGAGACGTTCGATCTCTTTGGCTCCCTCGCGGAATAGCATTGCATAAGACCAATCACACGTATTCATGTAGTGCAGACCGTTTCCTTCAGTCTCGGCACGCTCGCGGGCCACTCCTTCGCACTCGTCTGCCGCTTCATTCAGGCGCTTGATTAGCTCATCCATTGGAATCTCCGTCGGCGCCGTCAGGTGCAAGGGTATATGCGTTCTCACTGTGGCAAATAGTCACAACTGCATATTGCATTCCTCCGTGACGCAACGGATTGCGAAACCACCGCCACAAACGAATAAGGCGCCAGAATGGCGGCCGCGGGATTGGTGGAGCAAGCCACGATATCTTGTCTCCCACGGAAATGGAGCCGCTACAGACTGAACTTACGGTTAGCTTATCCATTGACCGGTGACCCCCTGTACTGATCCTCAAGCCGCTCACGCGCCCACGCCGGCAGTCCCGGCTGACGCCACAAAAAGCGGTCCTGCGCGCACGTAAAACTCGTCAGCATCGCGCCATTGCCGATGGGGTAGAAATTACGGTACAGCGCGCGCTTGCGATAGCCAGGGATGCGCAGCCGGCGAATGAAGCGCTTGAGCTCGCGGCGCTGCTCGAGCGTGCCGTAGATGCGGTCGATACCGGCCATTAAGGCTCACCTCGTGTGGAAGGAGCGAACCTTCCGAATTTCTTCTGCCATATAGGGGCAAAAAGGCGTTGAGCTTCTTCCAGAGAGATATGACCCGGATAGATGACTTCCTTTCCAATTTTGGAGAAATAGCCCTTCTTGTCCGTGACCTCTATTAAGCCGCCGCTCCTTTTCACGAAGTACGCGTGGCGCATCGGATTTCCGTCTCCCGCGCAGATATTTGTTACTGGGTCGCCGAACGTGAAAGAATGCTTATCCATCTTGCTCACCTTTCACCATTGCGAGCGAGGATATCCTTTGGGTCATCCTCTAAGAGTGCGCGTCGCGCTAGGCGCAGACATTCCCACGGATCTTCGTGAGCGGTTTCTTCAAGCACTCCCGTGCCGCCATATGCTGTCGTAGGAATGATGGCGACGTACTTGGCGAGCGCCGGACGTGGCGTGCCGCGCATCGTCAGGCCAAGCCACACGACGCCACCAAGAAGCGCCCACCTGGCCAAATCTAGGCGCTCATCGTTCGTCATTGCAGTTTCTCGATTCATATCATTCACTGTGCCGCTATCTTGGCATTCACTGCCATGAGATATTTTCGGATCGGGATCATCTCGTATGCCGGTTTAATAGTGCGGTACAGATCCCCGTTGAAAGTCTCGAATATGGCACGCCCAGTCGATTTTTCCTGAATGACCCAACTGGCAGGCATTGATCCGTCATCTTCCAGAGGAGGGCCGATAAGATGCTCGTTATTCATAGCTCACCTGATATCCCATCCGGTGACTCCGGCTCGTGAGAGTCAGAGAAAGGCAGCACGGGTCTTGAGCTGTAGTGCAAGCCAGAAGGCACACCCATGGCATACTGTCTCCCGCGACGCGCTAGACTCTTCGCAAGCGGTATGCATTCCGCTACGTCTGCTGCCTCATTCATAAATTCTAGTCACCGTATTTTGGTTAACGGACCCCAGGATCTCGGCATTGTGCGTGTAAGCAACGCGGAGCGCGGCCAACGAGTTCTCCTCGGCGCTACCGAGATTGAACACTACGGACCATACTCGGCCGCTTCTGCCGCGGGACCTGTAGGTGACTTCGATCATGACCGTTTACCTCGTACCAGCCGCTCTATAAACCGCTTGACCTTCTCTGCCTGATCCTCGGTCAGCCAAAACACGCGCTGCCGTAGGCCCTCCTTGGCCCGTCTCTGACGCAGCGCCGCTTGACGCTCGGCGGCGGACTTCAAGCCGCCATCCCCATATTGTTCCAGGCTCCGTGGTTCTTGCCACCGCAGGAGCACTCACAGTTATGGCCCGTGGCGTTCAGGCACCGCGCATCGCACTTGTGGAGCGAGGGGTTCTTCTTGAAGAAGATCACCCGCGCCACCGGCTTGGAGCCCTCACCGGAGGCTGTCCAGCGCGCACCGGCCGCATATCCCACCCACTTGTGGAAGCTGTCGTACCACTTGCCCTGCACGCCAGGAAAGAGGGCCGCGAACTTCTTGTTCTCAAGTCCGCAGGCATATGTGAGCTCGGTCCCGTCGGCGGCGAAATAGATGGTTTTCCCGGTGGCCATTGCTGTCTCCTCACTTGATGGAGATAGTATACGCGCCGTTATTAATCACGTCAAGCCTTTTCTTGCGCAAGGCTGCCGATAGGATGGGGACAGTCCGCCGGCCTTATTAAAGGCTCACCTGATATCCCATCTCAGCGGGAATAAACCTTGTCTTTGCGCCCGTCGAACTTCCGGCGCTCGCTCGCCGGGCCGATCCGCCGCGCCAGTTCCTCGTCGCTCATGTGCTCCACGACGTACCGCACGGCCAGCTCGACCGGCCCCGGAATCGGGTCCTCGCCCAAGCAGTACGCGCGCATGGTGCGGTCGGCGACGCCAATGGCTCGGGCCATCTTGACCTGCGAAAGGCCCTTGTGGGCGAGCTGGCGGCGAAGTTCGGCTTTGTTCATGCGGCGAGTATAGGCAAAGTGCGCCTAGGATGTCAAGACCTATGATCCGTTTCTCCGATCAGAGTGAGTCGCTCTGTCTCTAACAGAATACCAACGACTCGTTGTCAGCCGCCGCCGCATCCATTCCGTCTGCAAGCTCCAGGAAATTGATGCGGTCGTAGTCATCTTCTGGCCATCCATCAACTGCCTTCCTCAAGGCCGGCGCCACAGCCTTGCACTGTTCTGGCGTCAGTTCGCCGTCGCAGTCTGAGTGATGGAGCAAATGCACTAAGGGATATTCATTGGCGCTGGGCCATTCACGCGCCCCATGCTCCGCGAGACCCGCAAAGCCGACCATCTCGCGAAGATTTAATCCCATCGTTGCGGCAAGCCTCTCGCGAGCCCTCATGAACCCGCTATACGACCAGTGCGCATCCGTATGAGTGAAATCAAGGCCCATATCTATTCTCCAGGTTGAGGCGCTGAGGAATCATTAGCATCTCGTTTGGTGTGCAGCCAACAGTCTTGGCCAGCATCTTCTCGCATCTTGCGTGTGTCCTCGGCATTGCCGATCTTTTTGAGCACCCAGCCAGGTACACTGATCCAGTTGCACCACCCAAGGCGCGTAGGATGAATACCGTCAGCCGTAGGGTCGTGTTGCCAATAAGAGCATGACCCGCAAGTGCTTGTCTTGTCGTCAGTTGAACGTGTCATAGAATGAATCTGGAGAAAGGGTGGGGCGAGATTCGAGTAGATCGCATTTCTGGCAATGCCGTAACTCTCGCGCTTGCCACCCGTTGCGCAGGCTTCGAGATAGAATTTTCCATTTGTGCTCGCAAGACGCTTGCGCATCCGCGCGGGCTTTCAGGCGTTCCCGCAGGCGCTCCATAAAATCGGGTGATACATGGAGAATCGTCATTTGTCACCTCTCTGAGTCTGAGCGGACGTTCGCTTGCCTTTGGCAATCTTGTCTGCGATGAATCTTGCCCTGTTTGCCCCAGCACGCCAGAGAGTGTAGGCATCGGGCCCCACGTGTCCCGGTCGCTCGATGCGATCTAGGAGGCACGCAGTCACGATGTCCCAGTCCATCTCGCAAAGATATACCGGACGCTTATTCATCTGTCTCGCTCTGAGCGGACCCGTGCGCGTCGCGCTGGTGATCTCGCAGGCCGACCGATTTGACGCGCTTGCCGCACGTCGGGCATTTGACCTTCTCGAGCTGCCGGGTGGCGTGTTCCTCGCGCGCGCACGCAGAGCACAAGCCTGGATAGCCTGGGCCGTCCTCGCCGCCATGCAGGAACTCCCCGCACCATTGGCACATCGTGCCGTCAAGCATCATGTCCGCGATTTCACCCATGTCGTTCTCCTGACCCGTTCTCAGATGGATGTACGGCCGTGCAAAATCGGCGCGGGATGCCGTGCTCGCACCTTTCCTCTACGACTGCATGCGCATCATTGCGCCCCATATCGCATCCGCTGTCGGGCTCCCAGCACTCGTCAGAGTGAACGTGTTCACCGCTCGCTTTCTCCGATGGCCTGTAATACCGCGCATCCCCGGGCGCGACTTCTTCGCGATCGTCGATATCGTCAATAATTTCGACGGATCGCCAGAATGCGCGATTCATTGCGTCGGCTTCGGCGCGCGTCATGCGACGCGCTGTCGTCTCGACAGGTGGGCAGCCATCTCGCAGCAACGCTGCCGCAGCATTGGCAGCGTCGATAGCCGGCATACCGTAGACAGCAAACAGCCTCTCGCCGCTGTCCCTGAAATTGAGTGCCGTAAGCAGACTATCCAGTGCCGCCCGCAGCCGCAGAATCTCGTGGATACGCCGCTGGCGTTCGTCCAGGAAGTCTTCATTCTCACGCGCCAGCCGCTCAATCTCCGCGCGCTGGCGGTCGAGTTCGTCGGCAGCTTCGCTGAGTAAGCTCGCGCGCTCGACATCGGCAAAGTCCACGCCGTAACGCCCGGTGTCTCGCAGGACATCCGCAAATGCGCGGAGTTCGCTGCTCCGTTCCTTTGAGGTGAGATGAATGAGGGGGGGTCTCTGAGCGGTCTGCGCCCATTCAGTGTGGCAATTGGGGCAACCGCACGGACCGTCGTAACCACCCCCGCAACATACATCAGCGTTCAGGTGGTTGCAGCGCTCGCGCGGACCGCGAGGACACGCATCTAACACGCTCATGCGTTCATTCTCCTTGGTCACGTTAACCTCGTTCGATGACAGGTTACTCACGGCACGTTCCCCGCAGTCGGTTCCTCATCGGGATCTTTCAAGATCGATACCTTCAGGCGCTCAAGTCGCAATTCTTCGGCCAGCGCGTCGATTCGCCCCTGCATTGCGTCTCCGAGGTCCTTGAGCGCGGCTGCTCGGTCGGCAACGGCATCCGTATACATCACCCAGACGCCATCGTCGCTGCGCTCGAAATGCCCCTTGCGCGAGCCGCATGAGCAGTAGGACTCGCACTTCCAGCGCCGGAGGGGATCGGTAGTGAGCATAGGGTTCTCCTGCGAGGTCATCATCGGACTCTCCATCTTCTGCTCACTCACGGCTTATCCTCCGGCAGCGCTGTCGCTTCACGCTTGGCCTGCATCTCCAAACACCACTCTCGAATAGCCTGATGCCCGAGGCTGTTTGGATTCCCCCATTCCTGCGCCGGCTGGAACACGAAGGACTTGCCACTTTTCGTTGTGAAACAGACCCACGCGCCATCATCGCCAACGTTGACAGAGATACCGTGGTCTTGCACTTTAGTCGCGGGCATAACTTTCTCCTGTGATTGCGGCAACGCTTTGTTCAGCCAGTCGCGAAGGGCGCGGGCTTCGGCGATAGAGTGATAACGAGGGCGAACGTCCAGCGTGTCACGCACGTCGTAGCACGACCGAATTTCAGCTAACGTTCGGCCACCGAGTCGCAGCGGCTCAACCTCGCGGAACCGCTCAGGGGTGTCACTCATCGTCGTCACCTCCAAAAATCTCCGCCAGCGCCGCCTCGACGGCATAACGCTGCAACGGACGGAACGTCCACGCCTTCGAGCCTGCGTCCCATTTGCCGCCGTGGATACGCGCCCACTCGCGCCATGCTGGATTGAACGGCGCGGAGACGATCAGCCGGCCGCCGCGCTCGACGAGTTCGGGGGTCATGCTCCGCCCTCGGCCTTCTCGATCGCCGCGCGGATGTCGGCGCAGGCGTCGCATTCGCGAGCTTCAGGACATCCGCAGCACTCACTGTAAACTTCCCCGCTGGCATCCACGACGCATTCGGGACTGCCGCAGCACTCTTGGATAAAACCAGTGCCGCCGCACTCAATGCACGCTCCGGATGGCGTTTTCGCCGGTGGCAGAACGTTTTCGTCGTGTTCACACATATAGGGTCCTTAGAGACTCAGAGCCAGAATTGCACTGGCTGGGTGTTTGCCCCTCGTTTTACCGTGACATGCGCGTATCGCGAAAACGCATGGCAATGGACGGTGCGCAACGTTCTGGGGATCGTCATCCCGTGGCATATCGCGCCCAAGACGTGTCACTGTCCACGTCGCCTGAGTCACAATCATTTTGCATTGTGGCCGTGTATTGGACATAGGCTAGACCAGCCTCTGCCTCCGTTTGGGCATAAGCACGCATGCGCCTTCGCCCACCGCTTTGCCGCAGCCGTCTTGTAGTGCGCCGAAGGCCGCACTTTGCGTTTCCCTTTAGCCTTACCCCCCTTGGCGCCGATCTCGGCCATATAAGCGCTTACGGCCGTGGGAAGGCGCTTGCTCATCGAAGCACCTTTCGGACCTTCCATGTCCTACGTCCACGTCTGAAAGCGTCCGCCTCCTTGCGCCACGAGAATTGGCCCACAGTTACGCCCTGCTCATCCGAGACGAGCCACCACCAGCGGGGACGGCTCATGCCGCCATCCCCATGACCTGCTGAAAGGTGACGACTCGGCAAGTGCCATTGTCATCCAGCATGTAGCCACGCTCGGCGTTCGCCCACGGCATCGCCGAGGACATGGCCGGAATCGCCTGAATACCAATCAACCGGATTCCCTTGGCAGCCAAGGCGCGGAGAGTTTTGCGGGAGAAATCGTTCACGGCAGCCTCCAGAAGTGGTGATCTCTACGATGGAGCATAGTATAGACAAGCCGCTTGTGCATGTCAATAGGAACCGTGAAAATATTTTTGAGGCTCATCTCCCTTGCGAGGATGTGACTCAGTTGAGTTTCGGCTTACACGGCATGCGCAGCGTGCGCGGGTCGTCTGGGCGCCCTGCCGTTGTGCATGCGACTGACATGCCGCACTTCTTGCATTCCACCACGTAAACCCCGCACCGCTTCGCTGGATAAGGCAGCGTCGCTACACAGCTCGGCGCGCCCATGGAGCAGTCCAAGTCCTTGCCGGCGGGGTAGGCCGGATCGGGAGCGCACTGCGGCTCCCGACATCGGTCAAACCATTCGATGTCAAACTCAGTAGTCATCGCCGAGTTCGCGGACATGCGCCAGAATCGCCTCAGCGCGCGCCTGCGCGAGTTTCTTCTCGACTCTGCCCTGCTCTTCCTCGCGCAGCTTGTTTGCCTCTTCCTCGCTGATCTTCGGCGCCTCGGGAAACAGCTTGCGCATCACTTTTCCCATGCTTCCCTGCTGTTCCAGAAGTTCTCTGCTGATCTCGCTCACTTCAATTCTCCAATGACTCGGATCAGACCCTGCTTGCCGTAATGATCGATCCATGCCGGGTCTTGGAAAGCATGGACAGCGAATGCTGCTCTGGCGTGGTCGATGTCTCGCGCCTGCTGCTTACAGGCTGGCCATAGTATGTCCATGTCGATCGACCGCTGCCGCGACCACCACCAACTACGGATTAATTTAAGGAGGGTCATCTGAACACGCCTCAGCGGCTCAGTCTCAAAATCCGCCCCACGCGCTTCGGTTGCCGCCGCTCAACGCTATGCACCGATTCCACGCGGCGTTGGACGAGCCAGCGCCAGAGTGTCGAGCGAGGTCCGAAGCTGGCGCGCTTAGTCACGGTAGTCATTCTCTTGGCTCGTTCCATGGGAATCGCGCGGTAGCCGCGATGAATGCCGCCGAGACTACTACGACAACAATGGCGACTACCAGCGCGGCTTGCGACCAGGTGAGGCTGGCCCACCAGAGTGAAAATGCGTGCATGGATCAGCCCTCCACGCAATACAGCCGGCCGAAAGTTATTGCGCACGCGCGCTCGTACTCGGCCCACGCGGAATCGCGCACGCGCCTGTACTCGGCCAGCGCGGAATCGCGCACGCGCTCGTACTCGGCCAGCGCGGAATCGCGCACGCGCCTGTACTCGGCCCACGCGGAAGCGCATACACGCTCGTACTCGGCCAGCGCGGATGAAGATAGCAAGCGCGAAGCCGCCCAGTCCCAACCGAAATCGCTGGCGACACTTTCGCAAAGCGATTCATTGACCTTGACGAAATCACCGAATTTTGAGCGAAATAAATCCCGCTGCGTTAAGCAGGCATCGAGAGACTCAAGGGTTTTGAGAGTGAGAATGCGCATCTTCTGGTCTCCTGACTGATACCCTACTAAATGTGACTCTACGCGCACATTTCGGGCTTGTCAAGCCTCCAGCGAACGGTCGAGCGCCGGGTGGCCGTTGGCGCGTTCGGCCACCTTGCGCTCGTGGATTTCGAGCCGGTCCACCGGGATTTCGCGCGGGGCGTCGATACCGAATCGCACTACGCCGCGGTGGACGCCGAGCACGGTCACGCGGATGTTCTCGCCGATGACGATGGTTTCGCCGGGAGAGCGGGAGAGGATGAGCATAGCTATAGTTCCTAGGTTGGCCTTGATTAAAGCGGCTCGCCCTTGGCGAGTTCCATCATAGTGACAAGCGCATTCAGCAGGTGATTTTGTAAATCCCTGGATTCGTCCTTCAGATGCCAGCGCAAATGCGTGTATTCTTCGATTAGTGTTCCAGCGATGATTTTCGTCCCGCAAGCAAATGCGCTGCGATTGAGGTAGATCTTGCCTTCGTAAGCTTGTCCCCAAATGTGGTCATCCAGATCAGAAGTCACCACAATCGGGTAGTCCGATACCGGATAACCGCCCCATGTGACAAACTGAATCGCTCGATCAAGCTGCATCTGCTCGATCCGATTGAGCGGTACGGAATCCGGGGAAATCGCCGTCTTACGATGTTTCTTGTATAACGCCAGCGCAGTCGGATTCGTACAGAGTTTGAAACTCAGGCGTTCGATGACGCTCAGGAAATTTTCTGCTGGTGTCTCCCAGCAATCCAAGTCCAGTCGCGATTCAAACGAGCCAGTAGGGGCGCATAGGAACTTGACAAGGAATTCTTCGTTGTCACTCTGTAGAACAGCATGCCGCACGGCCGAATAAAACTGGTAAATGTTTTTGAGAGTGCGGTCTTCCGTCAAGTCAAGATTCGACAGGACGTTGTACGTCATCACCGATGGATATTCGAGTTTGCCAGCTCGGATGCCACGATAGTAACCGTACTCAGTCGGACGATCATGGACGTGCAGGCGATCGGTCGAATGCCATGGCGTGACGGACAATACGATCTGCGCGCGCTCCAAGTACGCTGAATAGATCTGGTCGCCAGTCACCACGATAGTAGTGAAATCCTCTTGAGGTTCGAGGCGCTGATGAGAAACTTCACCGCCTTCGTCGATCGCGTTGCAGTAGAGTTCTCGAAACGCCTGCCACGGCTCCCACGTCTTGCCGAGGTCGGTCGTAAAGCCGATCTCCTCGTCATTCATCGTCACTACGCGAAACGAGCCGGTGCGGATTGCGACATCCGACGTCGAAAATTCCACGCGCTCAAGGCCGCGCCAAAGCGTGATTTTGCAACCGAGCCGAAGGCAAATGGCAATAGCATACTTAAGGCCGGTACCGAAAAAGCCGATGGGATTGTCGCATTCCTTGGACGAGACGCCGAAGGTGCGAACGGCGCGCAGGTCGATGAGTCCGCGATTTCGGAAACTGACGATGTTGTTCATGCCTTGATCTCCTGATTCATGCGGCACGCTTTTTCAAGCGACCATCTATTTCGTATGCCTGCCGAAACAAAATGAACTGCGCCTTGGCGTCCTCCAATTCTCCATAGTAGTGGTGCGCAAAGTCAGCGGACTCTTTCGCCACTCTGAGTAGGTGGAATGCCTCGGGCTTCCATTCCGGCGCGCATTCCTCCAGCAGCAGCGCATATGCACCGAGTTGTATCAAGTAGTCCTGATACACGCCGTTCGAGGTTTTCCAGTCCACCAGCACAATGCGACCCTTGGTGTCGCGGCCGATTGCGTCCACGGTGCCTCCGAATTGGTGCCGCTCGGAGACGTAGCCGCGTTCAGTGGCGATGATTTCGATGCGAGTCTGATCCCACCACTCGCGGAACTGCGCGAACGCATTGGCCGCTCGCTCTGCGATCTGCGGATTGACGCCGACTATTTCGGGCGCGGGATGCGAGAGAATGAACGCCTCGATCATGTCATGAGCGAGCGTGCCGGCCTCGGCAGCTTCATCGCGCTTCTCATACAAAGATGCTGCGCCAGACTGTCCTTGCTTGAAAGCCCAATGCAATAATGCGCCGCTGTCCTTGAAGCGACTGATTATGGTAGTTGTGCCTGGCACTCGCTGCCCGGCTGCGTTTTTGTACCCTTGTGCTGGTCTCGCCATGTCGCACCTAAATTCCAGGCTAGAACGGAATGTCGTCGTCGAAGTCCGCGCCCGCGCTCGCGCCCTGACGCTGCGAAATTGTCTGCGCAGGTTTGTCGCGTCCCTTACGGCGATCCAGAACTGGCGTGCGCTCCAGCATCTTTTCGTAGTCGTGGATGCGCTTCGGCTCGGTCTTGCCGCCGAGAATTTCGGTGGCCGTGAGGTTCGTTTGCGGATCGAACACACCGATCAGAATCAGCCGATCCGCATCGTCGCCAGTATTTTGATTGGTCGAAAGTTCCCGTTGCAGAAACATTCCGATGCGCTTTCCCATCAGCGCGGGATATCCCTGTAGCTTCGTACGAACTTGGGTGCGCGCCATGCTGTCCCACTTGTCGGCCTCGATTGGGCCTTCTTCGACATCGCGCAGCTTGAGACAAGCGAGCAGCGCCTGCACGAGATGATAGCCGCGCAGTTTCTCGCCATCAGAAAGGCGAACTGTGTATACGTCGAGAAAACTTGCGGTAGAGCCGTCATCCGTTTTGAAAGAAAGCCCAAGGCCCTCGACATTGTTGCGAGAGAGCAGCTTCTCCGCGCGCGTGATGGTGCCTACATATTTGCCGCTCTCGCGCAGCATGTTCGACACGGTGTCGCCCTTGCGGGCATCGTCAGCGTTCAGATGCAAACCCATGATATAACTCCAGAATTAATCGGCTTTGGATGAAAGAGAATAGTACTCGACGACGGCCTTATCGACTTCGAGCAGATCATTCGGAATGTGTTCCGTCTCGAACATACCCATCGGCGTTTTAACGGTATCCTGTCCGCTGTTGTGGGTACTGAACACGTACTGGCCGTTGATAACGTGCGTGCGCAGGACAATGGTCACGAGGCCCTCGACGGTGATCTTCTCATCGAGCAGCTTGCCGATGGTCTTGGCTTTCACCTGGCCGTTCTCGGCCATGTCGGTGTGTGAGAGCAGATAGACGCGCTTTTCGGGCGCCAGATTGGCTGCCGCGGTGAGCACGTCGAAGTAGTGCTTCGCCATCTCGGTGAACTTCCCGTATCCGGTCTCGCTGGCGCGCGCCATAAACTCGACGGCGAGCAGATACTGAAAATCGTCGATAACCACGATTGGGCGCGATGTTTTGTGCATCGCATTGATAATCGTGTCGGCGAGCGCCGAGACGATCACGTTGCCGCCATCTTTGACCAGCTTCCAGCCGCTAGAACGGAACGGCAGCGGCTTCGGGATGGTCTGAATAAGCAGCGTTTGCGCGGGGTCCATGTTGCGCAGGCTTGCGCTCTTGCCGGTGCCCGACTGCCCCAAAATCATTGTGGCGATGCTCATTGCTCATTTGCTCCTGTAGCTCAAGGTCTTGTTGGTGCCACCACGACGTGTCGTCGTCATCGAAAGGGTAAAAATCGTCCATCACCAGCGCTCCGCGATCAGCTTACTCGGAATCCTCACCGCGCACTCCCTGCGACGCTTGTACCGATGCGCCTGGCGCGGGTCGCGGAGGTCGAACATAGGGCGCAAGCGCACGGTGAGATCGGGGTGCGAATCGCGGAACGTGCCGAAAATGCGGGTTTTCATGTCAGCTCCCTCACCGCAAAAATGTGATTGATCCCTGCCGTCACGGTGAACCCGTACTTCTTCGCGTACTCGACGGCGTGCGTGCCGCAGTCGAACTCGGCGACGATTCGCCCCGGCTGGCGCGCGGCGTTGCGCTCGATATCCGCCTGCTTCCACTTGTCGTAGGCTTCGTCACAGATATCGCCCCAGTCTCGCTCTGGACCGTAGATGTCTCGCATGGCAGTCAATCCATGTAACCGTTGGGATATGACGTATCGGCGTGATCCCGGCAGCAGCGGCACGGCTCCGTATGCACCAGCGAGGACTTGCCGATGCGGCGCTCCTTGTCCTCGAACGATTGGCCGTCGTCATTCCAGCCGATCCACTTGCGGTACACGTAGAACTTCGCCGTCTCGCGCACCAGCTTGCCGATGGTGAGACATGGGCCGCAGGGGCTGAACTTGCGGACGATCTGCGTGTCCGGCTCAGTGGCCGTTTCCATGATGACGTGCTCGACCGGCTCGCCTGTCCAAGCGAGCTGAAGCATGGCATCGGCAACTGGATTGCCGTCAATGGACGCGACGGCGAGAGCGGAAAGATCGGCGGTGGAAAATGCGTTCACGTTATGGCTCCGTACCGGTGAATCTCTACGATGTGGCTAGATTACTCGCTTTCTATGTGTGCGTCAAGAGGCACATGCGGATATTTAAGATAGATTCCCGGTCGCCGATTCGCACCCTGCCGCACGGCCTTGACCGTGGGGTGAGGCACCGATACTCACGCCAAAACCGCGCCGCCGTGGGGTGGGGATTAGCCACTCGCCTCATCGCGAACGGAGCAGTCTCGACGCCCCTCTGGGAGCCTGGCAGACAAATCGCACCGGGGCTGCCGGTTACTTCGTAGCTGGAACAGCCGTATGATCGCGCCACTCGTGCAGTTGGCGCGGCGCCGATGAGGCGCTCGGAATAGAAATTGTAGGCAGGATCACGCACGCTTGTCGGCTGCCTTGGCGCGGTTCGGCCGATCCCAGTATTCACGCGGCAGGATCAACTCACCGTTCGGATTGCGCGCCGGAGCGGCCGGCGTAAACCGACCGCCGCGGCCGCGGACGGAGTGGCGCTTCTGTGTCGTGGTAGTCATCACTTCTCCGCCATGATCTTGATGACGCGCTGCAGCTCGGCTTGCGTGACGTACTTCGGATTGACCGGCGCGGCAGTATCGGCTACGGACGGCGGCGTTTCGACCGGTCTGCGAGCGATGGGCGCGGCGTAGGCGCAGTGCTTCAGGCCGAACTTTGCGGCGTCCTTGCACAGCAGCCGCACGGCGAGCTCGGGCTGACCGAATGCGTAGAACAGCCTGGCATCCTCGCGCAAGTCGCACTCCTTGTCGTGGCCGCTGAAGCCGAACGCCAGCCCGACCACTGGGCTACTTGCGCCGGCATTGCGCGCCGTCGCGCACGGAATCGTCGGTTGGACGAAACCGGCCATCGCCATTGGCGTCTGCCGAGGATACGAGTACGACGTGGACAGCGATTGCGCATTGCCGGCGTTGGAGGCTGAGCCGCCGCTTGCATTGCCGCCCGTTGCGTTTCCGCCAGTCGCATTGCCGCCGCTCGCCGTGCTGGACGCCGTGCCGCCGGCAGCGAGCGCTGCGCCGCCAGAGCCGCCAAGGCCAACCCCGACGCCGAGTCCCGAGCCGCCTTGCGCGGTCTGAGACTGCGATGCCGAGGCGCGCGAGGCCGATAGCGATAACGCGCCAGCGGACGCCGTAGCCGACGGCGGATCGCTTGGGCGATGCCCCCAGCCACCAGCGAAAGCGAGCGGGGATGCGGCGAGCATGGATGCCGAGAAGAGCGCGAGAACGATCCGTGTGCGGTGCATTAGAGAGTCTCCAGCTTGTCGAGAATGTCAGCCGCGCCCGCGAGCACATCGCCAAGCTCGTTGGCTTCGTCGCGGATGCGGGCGAGCATGGACGACGGAACGTCGCAGTCCGCAACTTGCCCGTGCGGCGGCGATTCGCCGAACAACCGCATGGACAGCTCGCCGAGACGATTGCGGATCGTCTGCGCGTGCATACGGTGCTTGATGATGGCGTCGCGGATCAGGTCGAGTTCGCCGGAGGGGCGCGGCTCGTCGGATGCTGTGACCACCGCGCCAGCTCTGTCGCCGGAATTACCAACGACTGTCCACGTGTATGTGCGCAGCTCATCTTCCGGTGGTGTGACTTTCTTCGGCGCGCGGCTGCGCGTCGCTTTACGCTTATTCGCCATCGCTATTCTCCTGAGTCTCGCCGGCCTTCATCGGTTCGAGGCCAGCTTTGTACGCCGCGAGCAGCGCGGCCTGGTCTGCGTACTCGATGCGCCACTGATTGATCGCCAGATGTGCGCGCGCCTGCGCGACCGAAGTCGCATCGACGAGCGCGATGGGTGTGCCGGTCTTGTCGTAGGCGACGTAGATACGGCTGGAACGGGGCTTGGATTGCTTGGTCATCAGAATTGCCTTTCAGTGTGTTGTCAAAAATCCGACCACCGCTCCGCGATGAAGCGGAACGACAGTCGCCAGAGAAGATATGCGATGCTGACGCCGACGAATATCGCGACGGTCAACGCAGTGAATGCGAGCGCGAGCAGGAAACTGAAGCTGGCGTACGTCAGCGGCGACATGAACTGGCAGACGCCAAAGACCAGCCACGCCGATGCGGTGACGCCGATCAGGAGGCATGCGAAGCCGCGCGGCGTCGGGCCGAACTTCGGGCTCGGCTGTCCTTCGATGCGAATCATCGGGCCGGTTAACTTACGCATGACCGACCTCCGGAGTCTCGGGGCGCTCGTCATCGGGTGCGTCGAGTTCGGTAAGGCCGTACGCATGCTCGTTCAGCAGCTCGATCGGCGCGTGCTGGATCAGAGCTTCGCAAACGAGTCGGTCGATTACTTCAGCGCGTGTGCGGCCCCAGAGGCCCGACCACAACAACGCCTCGATCAGCTCGGCGACGGGGTCGCTGGTGGAGAAGGAAAAGCGTTTGCGGGTCATAACGGTTGCTCGTCGATGAGTGAATGCGTCTGACACCCGAACGTACGCTGGTAGAACTCCACGCGCTCGATGAGCTTGGCATTCAGCCGGCGCAGCTTTTCAGCCTCGGCGCGCAGCGCGCGATTCTCGGCGCGAACGGTCTTCAGCGCATCGGTCAGCTCGTCGGCCAGCTCGGTGACGATGCCGGCGCGGCGCAGCGTTGCGAGACGGCGGTGCGCGTAACTCGCCGTCTGATCGGGCGTGCGGGGAATGGGGGTGCGGGTCATTTTCGCGCCGCCTCTTTTGCGTCTTGGGCGCACCTCTTAGCGAATCGCTTCCAGTCTATCGGGCGAGCATCGGTTCCCGAAAGCTCGGCTGCCGCGCGCCGCAAGATGCGCCGGTCAGCCTCCGCATATTGCAGCCGAAGCGCTCGGTGTATCTCAGGCACAAGAACGCTGCATTGCGCGTATCCCTTCTGATAACTTGGCGGCTGCGATGGAGACGCAGCGATCCCGACGACCTGATGCGCAAGGCAGATCGTCAGGGCTTTGGCGAAAATTGACACTGCTGGCGCGCTCATGGCGCGTACCTCATAGAATGCGAGAATGCAGTAATCCCGCAGCGCGTACAGACCGTTGTGCCGCCGCGCCCTTCATCGAATACGACCCATCCTTGGAAGTCATGCGCGCGCGGATCCTCGAATGGCTCGCAGGTCTTGCCGCGCTGGGCATCGCGTATGCCGCAATGCACCTCGGTTACTTCATCTGCGGAGCGATGATCGCTGGTCATATCCGCTTCTCCTCGATCTTCGCTGCGAGATATCGGCATTCCTGCTCGCGAGCGTGCAGATGTTCAAAGTTACCGCCGTCAAGATATTCTGACCGTAGCCAATCGGCACGTTTCCTCAGCGCGGCAGCAATGCGCAGCCGCTCAACATCCATCATGCCGTCGAATGCTGCGCGCGGCAAAAGGCTCATAGGATCTTCGTTCGCCTGAGCCATAAAATTTATCTCCGCGATGAGCGACGCGCCTCGATAAGCGCCATGCCGCCTAGAATTACGACGAAAACGACAATGGCGAGCGCAGCGCCGCCCCAGAACGGCGCAGTCACCCACCACCATGACCAATTGATGACGTGCGTGAGTTTTAGGACTACAAAGGCGACCCCGAGCAATCCGAGGATTC
>JAPTWT010000102.1 GCA_028064935.1 Gammaproteobacteria bacterium
ACCCGACCAACGCCCCGCGAAGCTGAACCACAGAAAACAGAAAAAGCAACCGCGGATTTGATGACTCCGGGGTTTTTATAGCCCACTTCTGATTAACGGCGCCTGCGCAGCAGATTCCGGGCAGCATCGCATTTTCGGCAGCATCTTGGCCAGCCCTCACAATATCCCCGACCTCAAATTCATGAGGGCTGGGATCAGTACCAGGGCGAAGTAGGTTTATGTTGACCGGTATGCCGCCAAGGGCCTCGAGTTTCCGAACGTCTGGATAATAGCGCTCCTCGATGGAACGCTGCCGCATATAGATGGCGCGCTCGACGAGGAGCGGCGGCTTTGTTATGTGGGCATGACTCGCGCGGAGACCTCTCTCGGTATGTCCTATGTCTCCGACGGCAAAAGCCCCAGCCGGTTTTTGGCCGAGGCGGGCCTTGCGCTCTAAAACCGTTATCACGTCTCATCACGTGGGGTGTCGCGGGCGCCGCGATGGGGTGGCTTGTCTGGGAGCGACTCACGCTCGGGTTCGGGGCGCTGTGGCTCGTACCACTGGCGTGGGGGGGGGCGACGGCGAGCATTACCGAAGCGGGCGCGCTCATGGCGGGTTACTACGGCGGGGCGTTGGTCGGGTCGGTGACCGCGCTCACGTTGTTCGAGGGTCAGTGGGCGGGGGTGCCAGGCTGGCTGGCGTGTACGGGGCTTCTGGCCATGCCCTGGGTGCTCGCGCGGTCCGGGCGGGTCGGAAGCCGCTTCCCGCGCGCGGGCGCGCCGCTGCGTTACCTCGCCGCCATGCTGGTGGCAAGCCTGCCGCCACTCGGCGCGCTCGGCATGGCCTCGCCGTGGGTGGCGGCCACCGCAAGCTTTCCGGGTATGGGCCTTTGGGGTCTCGCATTGGCGCTTCCTGCGAGCGCGGTGCTGGTATTGCTGGGCGCACGGCTCCGGGCGTTGGCAACATCGGCCCGCGAGTGGGGGCGCCCAGGGATGCGAGATCTTGCGTTGGGTGCCGCCGCACTTGTCCTTGTGACATCCGGCGCAGTTGTGCCCACGCCGCCCACCACACCACCCGCGCATCTGGTCACAATCAACACACACGACTGGGAACCGGCCGGGAAGCCCGCTCTTGCCCGTGTGCTCCGGCAAAACCGCCGACTTATCCAGGGGCTGGCGACACGCATTGCCCGCATGCCCGCGCACACGACCTTCATTTTGCCGGAGGATGCCGTAGTCCATTGGTCGCCGTTTACCGCCTGGGCCTGGTGGCCGCTCGCCCTCAAGGCCTACCGCCACCACGATATTGTGGCGCTCGGTGTTTATATGCGACCGCCA
This sequence comes from Gammaproteobacteria bacterium, assembly GCA_028064935.1. Next base: position 1,318 of record JAPTWT010000102.1, read on the forward strand.
GGTGACACCGAGAAACGCGACGGCCTGCTACTCATGGGGCGGCGCGCCGGACTTGTGACTGCCCGCCAGCCCATGCCGGTCACCGAATGGCGGCCCTTCATGAGTTCCGGGGCCCGCGCCCACTGGTGGCGGTTCGGTCCCACCAGCGCGTTTGGTCCGCCAGCTGCGGTCCTGGTCTGCTACGAGCAGCTGCTGGTGTGGCCGGTGGCCGAGGCCTTCGTGGGGCATCCGGCCCCCACGGTCCTCATCGGGGTCAGCGACCATTGGTGGGTGCGGCACGGAACCGCCGACGCGACCGAGGCACGGATGCAGGCGATGGTGCTGCGGGCCTGGGGGCGCCTTTATGGTGTGCCGGTGCTCTTGGCGGACAACCGCCCGCATGCGGGGGCCAATCGCGCCACGAATCGAGCGCTGGCCATGATGACACCGGTCACGCGCAGCCGATACGGACAAAATACGGACAAAATACGGACAAGCCCGCGCGCAACACGAAACTGAACCCCAAAAATCGAGGCAAAAAATGGCCGATACGGACAAAATACGGACAGAATACGGACAAAATACGGACAAGCCTGAAAAATGCGCCAATCAGCGTCGATAGGCGCCCTTATGGGGCTAGCACGGCTACCCCCAAAAACTATAGAATTATGGCGCTGACCCATCCGTCTTCACCACACACGTTCACGCCAAAGGCACGCCCATGAACGTTTACGACTGGATAGATTTGCAAAAGGACATCATCTACCAAAGTGCAGAGGCACAAGCCAAAGTCGTACAGCAGGTTCTATCAAGGAAGAAGCAGGCGAGGATGACGGAAGATAAGAGCTCACTGAGCAACAAAGAACTCCGGGTGCGAGTCCGGATGACCAAGGGCAAGTACATGAGCATCGAATGGCTTGTCCGCCAATGGTACATGGTGAACAACCGGCCCCACTTTACCACCAAAACGCTCCGTAAGGGGCGCGGCTTCCAGACATCCACCGCTACCCTGACAAAGAATGCCAGGGTAGGGGACCTCTACGCGGTCCTCGAAGCTGAAACGGTATTCACCGACTGCCGCCGCCGGTTTGCAAAACTCGGCGCCCTCGAGCGCGAACTAATCGCCCTGGGCTACGAGAGGTCCTGACCTGCGTATTCGCCCCAGACGTCACAACCCGCAATCATGACGAGCATGACAAACACCCCGGCGAAGTAGCTCAAGGCCCATAGCACCGTAAGCCCGCGCGCTCGGTCCCAGTAATGCACCGCGGTACAGGCCAGCACGAGTACCCCCATACGCCCCAGGTATGTTCCAGGCCGCTCCAGGAACCGCCTGACATCCACCATCCGGCTTAAAGGCCACACAGGCCCCGCCCGCGCGCTCGGTCCCAGTAATGCACCGCGGTACAGGCCAGCACGAGTACCCCCATACGCCCCAGGTATGTTCCAGGCCGCTCCAGGAACCGCCTGACATCCACCATCCGGCTTAAAGGCCACACAGGCCCCGCCCGGCCCGCGTCCAGCGGCAGGAGGGGCTCTATGACCCATTTCTGCGCGTTGCGCCAGCGACCGCGCGCCCGCGGCGCTAGCCTAGGCCAATACCTCTCGATTACGGTATCCGCCCACATAATCGCGATGAGCGGCACGACCACAACGGCTATTCTGGTCCACACCGAAACCTCCAAAATCCCGCTCATACCTTCCTCCCATACAGCGCCATGAACATAAGCCACGTGCCGAACAGGAGCGCAAAGACTCCCGCCGGTGCCGTCAACACCCAATACAGCGTTACATGCCCGCCGTAGCGGGCCGCCTCGCCGCCACCGACGGTCAGAACAAGCCCCATCAGAATCCGGTTCAGCGACCGAAACCGCACCTTCTGAAACTCCTCGGCGTCCGCGGGCACAAAGTGTCCGTCCTCGATCCGGAACGGCAGAAACCACCGTAGGATGCCCAATATCCGTTGCCCCACGAGGGACCCAAATCCGCGCTGCTTCTTCATCACGTCTCCCGAATCATCGAATACCACGCATCCCAGTCTACCTGTTCCCCAAAAAACGCAAGCCGCCCCTAGCCACCATCCGCATCTGACGATAAGCCCCGTCACACTGTTCTCCGACAAGCAGCGTTGGCCCCGCGCAAGCGGGGGTGAACCCATAGCATTCTCGCCAAAAGCTGATAGATCACTGGGTATGACCAAGAATACGACTGCCTCCTACGACCTCGTAGCCCACCTGCACCGCCAGCGGGCGTTTTCCGAACGCACGTTCGGCCCCGGTTCACGCGCCGACGGCGTGTTGGACCACATCGCCAAGGAACTCCGCGAAATCGCGGCACACCCCGCAGACCTCGAGGAATGGATAGATGTCGTGTTGCTTGCCCTGGACGGCGCCTGGCGGGCCGGTTACACGCCCGAGGCGATTGCGTCCGCGCTCGCGACCCAGGCTTCCTTGGCGTGCATGCGCAGTGGCGGGGGCATTAGGTGGTGTTCACGTCGCAGCATGCGCACCACATTCAATGCCCGGGGGGGTGTTTTTCGAGTCGGCCTGGGCCGTAATTTCCCGCGACGCAGCTTATAGCGAAGGCCGGACGGAGGCCGACCTATTACGGTGTGATTATACCGTCGGGGCCAACGTCCGTCTGGCAGTAAGAGTCGACAGCACAGGCTCGTACATGTACATGGGTCGGCGACGTAGCAGCCGTATGAAGCGTCAAGCCGTCGCCAATCACAGCATTCACGATATCCTGAGCTAACGCTTTATTTGTGCAAGTTGTACTTACCGTGATAATCACATCACCAGCTAAACCTGGATAAGTATACGAGCCAGGAGTCGTGGTATTAGCATAGGTGGGCGTTGTCACATCAATCTCGCCGCACGTAGCAGGCGCCTTCGCGGTTGAGCCGGTCACACCATAGAACGCGTAGTTCGTGGCGCCAGCGGTGCTCGCAAGAGCGGGATCGCCGGCAGTATTGCTAAGCAGCGGTGTCGCGGCCGGCGGAGTGATAGCGGCGCCCGGGGTGCTTGCCGCCAGCAGGGACACTTGCCCGGCCAACGCCGCGCTCACTGCACTCGTAGCCACCGCGACCGCCGAATTGAAGTTCTGCGCCACAGCGCTGGCCTTGGTCGTCACGATGCGTTTTTCATACCGAGAAAACGCGGCCGCCGCCAACCTTGCATGCGCATTGTCCCATGCCGCGGCCAGTGCTTGAGCGCGAGCTATTTGCGCAGGCGCCATATCTGATCTTTCCGCATACATATCGGCGGATGCCAACCTATAGAGCTGGCTGCCAGGCGCTGCCATCGCCTTAACTAGAGAAGACCACATATAGGCGTCTATAAAGTTCTGTGGGACGCCCCTACCGCGAAAATACATCAGCCCAAGAGTCCATTCAGAGGCGACGTCTCCCTGATTCGCCGCTTTTTTAAACCAGTACGCCGCCTTTTGATCATTCTGCGGGACACCCTGACCGCGAAAATACATGGCCCCGAGAACCTCTTCGGCGTGGACGTCTCCCTGATGCGCCGCCTTCTTGTACCAGTAGACCGCCTTCCGATAATTTTTCAGGACACCCTGTCCATGGGAATATTTATACCCGAGACCCTCTTCGGCTTTCGGAGACTTCTGACATCCCGCCAACGCGAAAACTGCCAAAACCGCCACCATACAGCGATGTGACTCCATAACCACACCCCTTATTGTCGTGTATGCTCTAAATACCCCGGCAGTAGCGGGGGAGTCAAGACGTGTGCCACTCCGAGAAGCCCGAAACTACTCGCGTAGTCTTTCATTTAGTTATCGACCCACACAAAGGAGCATCAATATGGGCGCGGGAAGCATAGCGGTTACTGCAGTAGTCAGTGCGGGCGTGAGTCTGGTTATTGGGCCCGGGTTGGCGTGGCTACAGGAGGATCGTCGCCTCGATCGTCGCGCGCGGAGTCGGATGGTGACCGCTATTCAGCAATTCCGGTTCCATATGGAACGGGAATGGGCATTACGTAAGTTTAACCACGGCAACCTAGCAGCAACCCAGTTTCAACACCTTTTTTGGCAATTGGTTCGCGCCGCGCAGGATACCGATATAAACAAAAAGACGCATGCAGCCCTCGACCGTGATCTGGTGCGCATCGGCGGCACCGCCGCAGTTCGGTATTTGGCGACATGCGGGGACGCCGCTGACGTTGGCAATACAGCCTCATTTATAGCGTACACCTTCGGGTCTGAGCCCGATAAGCCGGAGCCAATTCAGACACGCCTGTTGTCAAATAACCATAGCCGCGAACTGGAGCCCATCAACGCGGTGCTTGACGTGTGCCGACGGCTAGAGCGTACAGCAAAGAAACGCTATTGGCCTGGCATTTTTTGAACGCTAGGTCTTGCCTCGAACTCGGGCGTGCCGGCCGCCCCGCGCTTTGGCCCCCTCGCTGATTCCGCGCAAGGCCGGGGATCGGGTGAAGACCGACCGCCGGGACAGCGAATCACTGGCGCGTCCGCACCGGGCCGGTGAATTCACCGCCGCCTGGATCCCCGGACCGGAACAGGAGGCGATGCTTGATCTCACCCGCGCCCAGGAGGACACCAAGGCCCTGGAGCGTCAGGCCAAACAGCGTCTCGGTGCACCTCCTGCGCCACGGCCGCCTCTATGCCTCGGGCAAGACCAAGTGGACCCAAGCTCATGCCCAGTGGCTGACAACTCTCAAGTTCGAGGCTGCGGTCCAGCAGATCGTCTTCCAGGAATATATGGACACCGTGGCCCATCCCACAAGTCGGGTGGCGGCCCTGGAGCGGGAGATGGCGCGGGTCTTGGACGATTTCTCGCTCGCCCCGTGGTGCGGGCGCTCATGGCGCCGCGCGCGGCCCGCGCGACTACGGACTGATCGCGGCCTTCCTCACCAAGGTGCTCCATCACCCCGTCGTGTATCGCCACCCCAACGGTTGGCTGACCTACAAGCGATGGATTTGGATGGACCACGCCGACATCTACTTCGACGGTCCACAATTCGTGGTCTGGCGCCTGCACCATCTCGAACAGACCCTGGGACCGTGCATTCGGCAACCTCAGGATTGGCGCCTCTATACCCGGAAGGGATCCTCTATCACGTCCCTGAAAAGCGCCGCGTTGGGCGCTATACTCTGCGCTCCGCCAATCCCCAATTTCGGAACGCTTTGGGTCGCTAGCCTGTTCCCGAATCCGGAGCGCCAGCCCTACATCAACAACATCCACGGGTGGAAGCACATCTTTACCGCCCTGGCGAGCCATCGGTGCACTCTCGGGATCGGACCGAAGCTCGCCCTCGATGCGCTGGACCCTTATCACGAGCAAGTGACGATTCTTCACGCGCAGCTGCCTCTATCCCAATTAGAGCTTCACAATAAACCACGAGCTCCCGAAAGCCTGTTCGCACAACAATCGTCCACGCGCCCTTCTGAGCCCAGCAGGCGAGCAGGCTACGATGCGCTTGCGCAAATGTTTTATGTACAAGACAGCTAACGCTGTCGGCCGCAGCTCGCGTCCGCAGGTTCCGGAACATCGAGCCAGACCTGTGGCTCCTGTACGAAACTACCCTGGGCGACTCTCTGATCGTGGACTTTAGCGATCGCGTCGAGCCCGAGCCCGCTGGCCGCATGCCCCGGGGTGCCCAGCCGAATTTATGGACGTAAAGCCGAGATAGGATCACGCAAGCGCTCGCGGATCATATCGGTTTGTAATTTGAGCGCCGTGCGGCTCGTGCGACCTCCAGAAGCGACCGCGCTATTTGGTGTCTGATGGTTTCATTGCGCAGAGTGGCGACGAGAATCGGAACCGCTCTGTGGCCGATGGCGATGGTGAGACGGTAAAGCCATGGCTCTAGGTTCTTTTGGTTTACCATCATCATGCGCCGGATGTGCCCCGAGGCGACAAGCACCAGACGCCGTGCCCGCATCAGTTCGGAATCCGTAGCCGAGCGCATCACGCGGTGCTGAATCGGGAGCGAAGCGGTGTCTTTGACGAACTTGAGCACGATTACGATCCCATCATGGGGACCGTTCCCGCTCGCAAATTCGCGCCCACCGCTAGCGTTGGGGTTGAGATACGGCGCGACCTCCCTCCACAGATCCGCGAGTTCCTCAAGTTCCGGTTCGTCATCGAGACCATAGACAATTCCGAGGACTTCCAGCACCAGATCCGATAAGGTCTGCCGAGCGTCAACGGGCATTGAACCGTTTTTCGCCTGAAGAATGGCTGTCTTGTTGGCTATCCCACCAAGAATGTCCTCTGGCGTCTGGCCGGGCCGCCCATGGACAGCCCGAAGGGCGCGTGTAATGAGCGCGTTATAAATACGGCGGACGGCGGCCAATGGTATCGGAAAACCCAGAAGCCACAGGCTCAAGAGAGCAAAATCGGTCCGCGCGTACTGGGCCAGAAGGTCGTAGGTCACCTGCGCCTGACACAAAACGCGCGAATCTGTCCAAAAGGTCTCTGTCCCCAGCCCTTGACCGAGACCCCGTCGTAAAGGGTGCGGAAGCAACCCCTTGGACCACCAGTCTCGTGCTCCACGCCGCGTGATGTGCCGGCCAGAAGTGGCCATCTCGGCGCAGAGTGTATCGAGGGTCAGCATCTGCCTAAGTTTACAAGCGCCATTTATATTCGCAAGACGGCTTGGGCCGTTGTGACAGGATGCACCCTGGCCCACAACCCTACGCCGTTCGATATGAAAACTATGCCAACGCATGAAATGCTGTCCCTCCCGAGCGACTATCTCAGGGAATTTCGGACACTCGCCGTGTTATGGGAGGCCTTGCGTCCTGCAATCGGCACTATCCTCCAGACTCGGCTCGTTATCGACACGAATATGGTTATTTCTGAGCTCTTGCAGCTAGCCAAACCCCGCCGCGCACCCAACTATCGCACGGCGTTGCAGGAACTTATGGCCTCCGAGACCATCGTCTGCTATGCACCTGAACATCTGAAATTCGAAATCGACCAGCACTGGTTAGAGGTGGCAGAAAACAATGGGCTTTCCCCTGAAAGAGCGAAAGCCCTATGGGACGATTATGCGGCTTACTTACGCTTTTGCCCGGTCCGCCTTGAGTCGGCGGACCTGCGCGGTGTCCCTGATCCCGCCGATCTCCCCTTTACACTGCTCGCGGCGCGCATCGGGGCCCAGATATATTCACGCGATCCCCATATCGCGGCCATGGGCGGGCACGTGGTCACTCTGGACTGTGTGCTCCGTTTGCGAGACTACGCTCGCTACAAGACAGCCGAAGTGACCATCCAGATAGGCGGGGTCGTCGTCGTATGGGGGACACTCGGCGCATTAATCCTGGTATTTAAAGCTCTCAAGGCGGCTCTATCAGTCTTCAGGCGGTTACCCCCAGGAGTAAAGGTCCTCATTTTGCTAGGCCTTGTCTGGGCCCTGGCCGATGAAGGTCGGCGAAAGGTGCTCATAGCGGGTTGGCAAAAGATAGCCTCCGGCCTCACAGAAACGCTGGGGTCACCAATACAGGAGGCGTTCGGCGAACTCGCAAAAGTAAAGCCTTTGGCAGCGGACGCGTTACGGCAAGTCGATCACGAAATTCGACGGACCAAAAGGCGGCCCTTGCGCATTTTGCTGCGGGCAGCCCTGGAGGGTGAGGCGTCTTCCCTGAGTTTGCGTGAAATCGAGATGCGTGTACGTGCCGCCGGTTTTTGCACGACCGCAAAACACTTTCGCGTATATCTCCGGAAAGTGTTACGGCAAGATCTGTCCTTTCGCCAGGCCGCCGACGGCACCTGGAGGCTTGCGGCGGATACGCCTTAGGAGTGAGCGGTTTCTGTCTCATGGAAGCCCGTCTACTGGTGTGCTTGTCTGTGGAAAACCATCGGAGTAGCCTCACCGGCAAGACCAATAACTTACGGAATAGGCTGCGGTAAAATGGAGCGCTTCTTCGAGTTCTTACCGTACGGGCGGCATTACCCAGATATCCACTTTACATCGGGTAGCACAATACAGCAGGCATGGGAGGTGAATCGCCTCGGCTTTCGCGGAGGCTGTTGGGTTTAAGTCATGCCGCCACCGCGGTCTGACTGGCAAGTTGCCGGTAGTAGTTTGCCTCAGCTTCTGCTGGCGGGATATACCCGATAGGTTCAAGGAGACGATGGTGATTGAACCACGACACCCATTCGAGGGTAGCAAGCTCCACCGCTTCGATGGTTTTCCAGGGGGCGCGCCGATGAATGAGCTCTGCCTTGTAGAGGCCATTGATGGTTTCGGCCAAGGCATTGTCGTAGCTGTCACCCTTGCTGCCGACGGAAGGCTCGATGCCGGCTTCAGCGAGACGCTCGGTGTACCGGATGCTGACGTATTGCGACCCCCTATCGCTATGATGGATCAACGCTTTGTCCCGCTCCGGCTGGCGCGCATAGAGCGCCTGCTCCAGGGCATCGAGCACGAAGTCGGTGTGCATCGAACGGCTTACGCGCCAGCCGACGATACGCCGGGCAAAGACATCGATGACGAAAGCCACGTACACCCAGTTCTGCCAGGTCGACACGTACGTAAAATCAGAAACCCAGAGTTGGTTCGGCCTGTCCGCCCTGAACTGGCGATTAACACGATCCAGCGGACACGCTGCCTTGGTATCCGCAATCGTGGTGCGCACTGTCTTGCCGCGTCTCACCCCCTGCAATCTAAGCTTTTTCATCAATCGCTCCACCGTGCAGCGCGCCGCTGCCAGGGCTTCGCGGTTCATCTGACGCCAGACCTTGTCGGCACCGTAGACCCCCATGTTGGCGTGCCAGATGCGCTGAATCTGCGGCATCAAGAGGTCATCGCGCCGAGCACGGGCACAACGCAGTGCCGGATTGCGCAGCCTCGCGGCATGGCGCCGGTAGGCGGACGGGGTGACCTGCAATGCTCTGCAGATCGGCTCGACCCCGTAGGTCCCGCGATACCGGTCGATGTAAGCGTTTACGACTTCAGTTTGCGGTCGAGCTCCGCTTGGGCGAAAAAAGCGCTGGCGGTCTTGAGGATCTCGTTGGCTCGACGCAATTCCTTCACCTCGCGCTCAAGCTCCTTGATGCGCGCCATCTCCGCGGTGGTGACACCCGGACGCGTCCCGGCATTGATCTCCGTGCGCTTGACCCACTCCAGCAGGGTCTGCGGCACGCAACCGATCTTCGGCGCAATGGATTCGACCGCCGCCCACAGCGACGGATACTCGCCGCGGTGTTCCAGTACCATGCGCACTGCACGTTCACGGACTTCAGGGGAAAACTTGTTTGACTTGTTCATGGGCTCCATTTTCTCAGATGTTGGAGCCTCCTCAAAACCCGGGGTTTGGAGCCCTTTGCTGACCTG
>JAPTWT010000229.1 GCA_028064935.1 Gammaproteobacteria bacterium
CCCATCCGCAAAGGCCGCATCGCGGATCCCTGGATACCGAAGGCGTATATCGTGCATTCGTACCCTCACCAACGCTTTGCTGCCAAATACTCGAGGTAGAAGCCGGCCACGTTCGCAGCGCCTACCCGGGTCTGTGCGCCGGTCTCCGGCGATCGGCATTCCTGGTGCGACCAAACGAGATGGCCGTATAAGAGGGTCCCTGCGAGACCGGGCAAAAAGGAGGACGGCCGTTACCCGGGACACCAGGCCTCGCGGCAGAAACAGGCGAGGTTACAGGCATGCCCGCCCGGCAGTCCCTGGCTGCAGGACCTTGGGCACACGCATCAGCCCTTACCGTGTGGCCGATCGTCTCGCTTGCCACTATACTCCCCGCGAGAGACGCATCGCTCTGACACGGGAAGCACGAACACTATGATCTGCCGACATTGCAAGCAAACCATCAACTACCGCACCTTGCAGTGCCCCCATTGCGCCGAAATTCAATGGCGCATACTTACCGCGGCCACGGTGGTGGCCTTTTTCGGGCTCGTGATTGCCGATGTGGCATTACCCCTATTCGTTCCTCACAGGACAGGCGCCAGCACATCGCCGCACCTTCCTGTGGTCACGATTTCGGCCCGCAAGCTTTACACGGCTTACCACACCGATCCGGGGGCGATGAACCGTCGCTTGGCGGGACACACGGTACGGATAAGCGGCGTTGTGACCTCCATCGCGCTGGATTTCGCAAACCGGCCTGTGGTATCACTGCAAAGTAGGCGCCATGTCAACGACCAGATGACGATGAAGGGGTCTGAGAAAGCGGCGGCAGCCAAACTCCATACCGGCGAAAGAGTGGTTATCGATTGTGCGCATATGTCCAGCATTATGGGGATCCCCGAGGGGAGCGACTGCACATTCGAGAGCCGCTCGCGTTGAGCCCTCCTTATGGCCCCTTAGGGACCGAACTCCGAGGGCAATCCGTGGATCCGATTGGCCTTAAGCGCTGTGCGCCTTCACAAACGCCTAGCGGGCGCGGTGGGCCGCGAGGAGCGCATGGCTTTCGGTGCTCTTGATGGGCACGAGGCGCATATTGGGACGCGAGACCGTGTCCGGGATCGCGTCGGCAGCGACGGCATCGTTCTTTGGGGTCTTTGACGGAGGGCTTCACGAGGTGCGGGGCCATGAGCCTCACCGTGTGTCCTGGCGCCGAGGGTTTTCGAGCCCCATATGTGGGCACAGCCACAGGCCTCGAGGGCGATGAGACAAGGCTTATGGCTGGAGAAAGACGTGCGCCTTTGAAGACGTTTGCATAGTTTTTTTGACAGCCGCCTTGCCATGGGCCTTGACACCGTGGATGGCAACAACCGTCTCTACCAGATCCATTCCCATCGTTGTGATCTTCATGATCGTCTCCCCTTATGGCGAGAGCGTTCACGCCCTTCACGGTGGCGCGCGTGATGTCGTTCAGGGTGGGGTGGCCACGGTATGTGTAATAGAGAGAGCCTTGCTGGCTCAGGCTTTATTCTGGAGGCCGCGCAGAGTAAGCTTCCGGGCACGATGGGATACCAAGACCGGGACTGGTACAAAGACGCACAGCGTGATAGGCCACCGGTCGCACGCAAACCAGCCCCACCCAAGCGCAAGGGCCCCGTGTTTTCGTACATCCTGCTCTGGGTTGTGATTGGCCTGGTTTTTTATGGTCTGGTCACGACATTTATCCCGGGGATGGGGAGTTCACGGGTTCAGATTCTGCGCGATGGCTCGGTGGTACTCGGCACAAACCGCACCGGCAATTATGTGATAAACGGATCGATTAACGGCGTTTCTGTGCGGTTTGTGGTGGATACTGGGGCTTCTCTGACCTCGGTATCGCAACGCGTAGCGCGGCACATGGGGCTGTTCGGTTGTGTGCCAGCGCGTTTCACGACAGCAAACGGCGAGGCACAGGTTTGCGTCGCTGGGGCACGGGATCTGCAATTCGGCGACTTCCGTGTGCAAAACGTACAGGTCGCCGTGATGCCCGACATGGAGACGCAAGCCTTGCTGGGAATGAATGTTCTCAACAGGTTTCACATCACCCAAAATGGCGGCAAGATGATTATTTCTAAGCCATCGCCATGAAACTCGAATGCTTAACCAGTTGTTATTCTCGAAATCGGCAATGCGCTGATGAGCTCTGAGGAGCGGGAATAAGGGGATGATATAGGCCTAGAAAACTGGCGTTGCATGCGCTCCAGGAAAATACATCATTGGAGCGGAGACTTGGCTAAGTTTGTCGAAAATACAGAGGGCACGGAAGTCCCTTACGTTCAGGCAGGGCATGGAAACACAATGCAATTCCCAATATCGGCGTCGAATGCGGGATACACCTCAACGCGCGAAAATGCGTGAGGGAAAGTGAGGGAACAAAGGGCTCGGCTAGGGCTGTGGCTGTTGTTGAACAGCAGGGTGCATTTAGTAGAAACGAAATGGGGAGAATTTAAAAGGAATGGGTGTACGCGGTAATACCTAGGCGCGAACAAAAGACCCAAAATACTTATCAGCCGCCCAGCCTATGGTTTCCGTCAGTGCGGCGGCTGTCGCTGCATTCACAGCGTTGCCGGCGCCAGGCAACCACCCCACAACCCATTCTACGACGACGCGGCCCACGGTCAGACTCGCATATGGCAAGAGAAACTTCGCCACAACACCTTCTGTGACCGAGGCCCCGTGCTCGCGGGCAATGGCCATGACCATTGCCGCCTGAATCGGGAGGATGACCGCCTCATCGGCACCAGGGACCTGCGCGAAGCTCACCGCTGCGGCGGCACTCGCCAGGGCCGCCTCGTGAATAATCGCGTGGATCTTTTGTGGGGACGCTGCCATATCCATCCTTGTTTACTGATGATGTCAATTGTGCCTGGGTGCCTTACCGCATCCGGTCCACAGCCCCAAAACAGGACACCAACGGCGCTATAAGACCTCAAACGCGTTTCAGACGACAGCCACGCAAGCTTGCGGGAGCCGCAAGGGCGAAGTAGCTCATGCCCCATCTCGGAATATGACGCGCCCCAGGCCATCCCGATCCGGATCTTCCCATGCGACATGAGTTGTCGCAGCCGGGACCTATGATGGGTCGTATCGGGGACGCGGAAAGCCATCGCGGCCGGATGATCCATCAGGGCGATTGCGACAGGGGAGGGCCTATGACGTGCGAAGTGGTGGTCATGAACAAACGGGGTATTGCGCTCGCCGCAGATAGCGCCGTCACCTTGAGCGACGGGGATGGCAACGCGAGCAAGGTCTATTACACGGCCGAGAAGCTCTTTTGTCTATCCCCGGATCTGCCGGTGGCCATCATGACATACGGTCCGGCCGACATCATGGGCGTGCCGTGGGAGACGGTCGTCAAGGTCTACGCGCAAAAGCTCGGGGGGCGGCGCTTTGATACCTTGGCCGAGTATGCGCAGGACTTCCTTGCGTTCATCGAGGGGGCCGACTGGCTCTTCCCCGGAGAGACGCAGACACACTGGCTGCAGAGCCTCGTCTACGGCTTCTGGAAGGAGTGCTATGTGGACGAACTGGAAAGGATGCTGGCGGAAGAGGAAAAAACCACCCCCAAGGGTAAACTCAAAAAGCTCGCGGCCATCATCGCCGCGGACCATGAGGACTGGGAGCGCTATCCGGATCTCGCCTGCGTGAGTTCGGACTATGGCCAGCGTGTGCGGGAGATCTTTGCCGAGGCCCTGGACGAGGCTGAGCATGACCTCCTTGAGGAATTGGCCTTGACCCCCGCCCTGCAGGAGGCCCTGCGCAAGACTGTGGAGTTCGCCTACCAAAAGGAGTGGTTCCACCCCCGCGATCGCAGCCATGTGGTGATCGCCGGCATGGGGGAGGCCGAACCCTTCCCGATTTTGCTGGAATACGAGGTCGGTACGCTGGCCGCGGGCACGCTGCGCTACCGGAAGGCCGACGAGACGCGGGTCGGCGAGGACTCGGACGGCACGGTCGCGCCTTTCGGGCAAAGAGAGATCATCGATTCCGTGATCCAAGGGATCCATCCGCGCATCTATGGTCAGCTCATGAGAGCGGCCGCCCGGATGCCGCAGGATCTGGAGGATTACGACGACGAAGACGAACCCGAAGAGATCGAGGAAAGGGCGGAGGCGTTCTCCCAGTTGGTGCGTGAGGAGGTTCTGCGGCCCTACGCGAAGCCGCTTCTGTCGGCGGTGAGCGCGCTCCCGCGCCAGGACCTGGCGAAGATGGCCGAGTCACTCGTGAATCTGACCGCGTTTTTTATGCGCATGTCGGCCGATGAGGAGCAGACGGTGTCAGAGCCGGTGGACGTGGCCCTGCTCTCGAAGGGTGATGGGTTCATCTGGGTCAAGCACAAGGATGTGCGGGGTCTTGCCTATGATCGATCCATTGGCGCCTGACGGGTGCGAGAAGAGGGGGAGGGTATGACGCGCGTCTTCGGCTTGTCCAAATCGAAACTGATGGCGTTCCGGCAATGTCCGCGTAGGCTCTGGTTGTCGGTCCATAGGCCGGACTGCGTGCCGGCCGACGACACGAACGAGGCGGTTCTGGCGACGGGCACGGACGTGGGCGTCATCGCCCGTCAGGGCTGGCCGGATGGCATCCTGATTGCCCCCGAGGGACCGCTGACCGAGGCCTTGAGCCAGACGCAGACAGCACTTGCGGCGCGCAAGCCCCTGTTCGAGGCCACCGTGCAGCAAGACGGGGTGCTGGTGCGGGCCGACGTCCTGGTGCCCCGGCCACGGGGCGCAGCCTTCGATCTCATCGAGGTGAAGTCATCGACCCATGTTAAAGACTATCAGCTCGAGGATGTCGCCATTCAATCACAGATCTTCGCGGCGGCGGGTGTGCCCTTGAAGCGTCGGGTGCTGCAGTACATCAACAGCGCGTTCGTCTACCCGGGGGGTGGCTGTTACCACGAGGTCCGGCCGGATGGGAGTCGCAATGGCCTCTTTGCCGCGGAGGACGTGACTAGGGCCGTGACGTCTATCCAGGCCGAGGTCCCGGGATGGATCGATGCGGCCCGGCGGACGCTGGCAGGCGCCATGCCGGATGAAACGGACGGATGCAACGACCCCTATCCCTGCCCCTATCAGGCCTTCTGCCATGCGCAGGCACCGGAATATCCGCTCTCCTGTCTGCCCCGGATCCGGGCGGAGGCGATCGCCGCCCTGGCCGAAAAAGGCTACCAGGACGTGCGGGATGTCCCGGCAGGGGTGCTCACCGTCCCCGCTCACGAGTGGGTGCGGCAGGTGACCTGCTCCGGTCAACCCGAGCTGCGCCCCGGGGCCCGGGCGGCTCTTGCGGTCCTCGATTACCCCCGCTATTACGTGGATTTCGAGACGATCCAGTTCGCCGTGCCGATCTGGCCGGGCACGCGTCCCTATGAGCAGCTGCCCTTTCAGTGGTCCTGCCATCGCGAGGACCGATCGGGCGCCCTAAGCCACTGGGAGTTCCTGGATCTCTCCGGCGCCGATCCGACCAGGGCGTTTGCCGAGACCCTGATTGCGGCCTTGGGCACGAAGGGCCCTATCTGTGTCTATAACCAGGGCTTCGAGGGTCGTGTCATCCGTGAGCTCGCCCTCCGATATCCGGAGCTTGCCGCATCGCTTGCGGCCCTTCTTTCGCGCCTGATCGATCTTTTGCCGTTGACGCGCGCGCACTATTACCACCCGGCCATGAAGGGGTCGTGGTCGATCAAGGCCGTTTTGCCGACCATCGCGCCTGATCTGGATTACGCCGAACTGTCCGAGGTGCAGGATGGGGGCGGGGCCCAGGAGGCCTATCGGGAGGCCATCGCCCCCGACACCCCGCCGGACCGCAAACAGGTCCTCGATCAGGCCCTGCGGCGCTACTGCGGCCGGGACACCGAGGCCCTCGTGCGGCTGGCGGCTTTCCTGAAGCAGGGCTAAACTTCACATACAACATAACGATAAGACGATGCCACGACATTTCGGGGAGTGTGCGCGATCCACAGTCCGGGTTGCGTCGGGGGTGTGCCAGGGCAGTCCCGCAGCGCCGGGCCGGGAGTCCTCCGGGCGTACGGTGCTACAGGCGGCCACCACAAGGCGGCGTCATGCGCGCGCGTAGGGCGGTCATGGCGGGCGAGCGCGAGACGATTCTGCGCCAGTGGGAGATGTTGCGACGGATTCCCCGGTATCCCGTCAAGACGACCACAGCGGAACTCCACGCAAGCCTCGTCAAGGCTGGGTATCAGGTCACGAAGCGCACGGTCGAACGCGACCTCGAAAGGCTGACCGTCCCCTTTCCGCTGCTCGCCGATGAGCGCAGCAAGCCCTTTGGGTGGAGCTGGCGGGCGGATGCCCCAGGTCTCACGATCCCCGGCCTTACCCTGTCCCAGGCGTTGACCTTTCAGCTCGTCGAGCAGCACCTGCGGCCTTTATTGCCGCCCGCGGTCCTTGCGGAGTTGCAGCCTGCCTTCGCGCTTGCAGCCGCGCGGCTTGCCGAGGCTGGCCCCACGCGCCGCTCCTGGGTCGACAAGGTGCGCGTCGTCTCCCCGACGCAGACGCTGCGGGTGCCGCCCATAGCCCCCGAGGTCCAGAGAACCCTCTACGAGGCGCTCCTCACAGACCACCAAGTGCAGATCCGTTATCTAAAGCCCGGCGAGAAAAGCCCCATCACGTATGAGGCGGTCCATCCGCTGGGACTCGTGCAGCGCGGCGCCGTTTTGTACCTCGTATGCACCTTCTTCGGTTACACGGACCCATTTCTTCTGGTCTTGCATCGCATGAAGACGGTCACGGCGCTCGAGGTCCCTGTGGTCCGGCCCCCCGACTTTGATCTGGATGCCTATATCGCCTCGGGCCGGATGGGCTTTGGAGAGGGGAAGACTATTCGTCTCGAGTTGTGGCTTGACGCCGACGCCGCACGCCACCTCACAGAGACGCCCTTGAGCGAAGATCAACGCCTGACGCCAACGTGCGACGGACGGGTACAGGTGAACGCGACCGTCCCGGAAACCGAGCAGCTGCGCTGGTGGATCCTGGGCTTTGGGGAGAAGGCAGAGGTAGTGAAGCCGATCCGCTTGCGCAAGGCAATGGCCGGAACGGCACGAAACCTTGCACTGCGTTACGGGGCCGAACCAAGACAGATCAATGCCGCCGGAAATGGCGCACATGGGAGCATTGAAGAAGCATGGCGACCGTGATGGCGGTGATGTCGCAGGGACCTTTGATGAGCGCTTAAAGGGGATGGTGGATTCGACATGGGCAGCAGGGGCTCCGCGGGGGGGCGATGTCAGAGACATCGAAGACAGTCGCCGAAATACCCCATTGCTATGCCGACCTACTTATCCTCGTGTATCGCTGGCAGAGACTGAAATACGCGGTGGCACCCGACGATGACGATAGACCATGACATGGATACCATAAGGAGACAGAACTCAATGGCCACCAGTCGAGTCAATGATCCACATTTCGCCAGAGCCTTGGCGGCTTTCACGCTATCCTTTAGGGACATCCAGAGTACGACCCAAAACAAGCGCCCCAATGCGCTTTCGCTATCCGCGTTGGCTAACGCCTTGTCGGCGTTACGCGTCCATTTTCATCGTGACCCGCCACGACCCCTTTGGGATCGCTTGGCGGATTTCACAGCGGCGTGGCCCGGGTTGCCCCCTAGGTCCCCCTCGCCGATACCTGTGCGGGTGTCGGCGCAAGTATTCGAAGCGTTCTGCCAGGATATGGAGAGACCGCTCGCGGAGTACCGAGCGACCGGTGTTTTGGCCAATGTATGGGTTGTTGCAGGCCTAGGGCGTGATGAGAGGCGGAATGCGCAGGTGCTCGCTTGGTTCTTGGACAACCACGGTAACCATGGCCAAGACTCGCTTGTTCTGCGCACGCTCCTTGAGAGTTTGGAGGGACGCTTACCTGCGGGATTCCCGCGCTCCTCGCATTTTCAGAGGGGGTACAAAACGTATGTCGAGTCGTGTCCTGACGGTGACATGACCAATCGGGTGGATATCGAGATTACGAGTGACGACGCCTTCGTCTTCCTTGAACTCAAGATTGGCGCACCAGAACGTGCTGGCCAGTTGGATCGTTACTACCAACTGGCAAAACGGCGCGCGAACGGCCAGGCCGTAGGTGTGCTGTATATCACGCCCGGAGGTAAACGACGAGAACCGGTAAGATCCGAGGAAAGGGCACACATCGTCGAAATCAGTTGGGCTGATGTAGCGAAGGCTTTGCGTCGAAGCGCCACGGTCCTGTTAGTCGACCACCCGGTTCGTCACTACTTGAATCAGTTTGCAACTCACATCAACGCATTATAAAACGGAGAAAATGCATATGAGTACGGTAGCCAATGTTGACGCCTTAGTTATTCGGAATATGTCCACAATAGAGCAGTCTATTGAGCATCTTATCAACGTCATAGAACCGCGAGTCTTTGGGGCAATAAATGAGGAGATCACGGATTGGATAGAAAAGAAGCGATGGGTTGGAGAGGCGACGTATAATGATCAACATCTGGATATTTGGCTACGGCCGGTGACTTGGCGGACTTCGCCGGGAGAACCCGCAGAGCACGGCCCCGCATATTTTTATATCATGGGCTTGTCAGAAGAAGAGGACTGGAGTTGGGTGACCATACTGTGTGGTGCCAACAAAGATGAAATCGGATTTGTGACAGAGTTCGACTGGAGAGGCGCGGGCCTAGCCAAGAAGGACTGGAAAGCCCTTGCTCAGGAGCACCAGGCCAAAACGCCCCAGTTGCATCAAGCGGGTTTCCGGTTTGACGATAAGGAGGGTGTGTGGGCCCTCCCTGTTCGTGTGGATGCCGAGAAGCTTGCACAGGCTATCGAGGAAGATGACATTGCGTCCGCTCTTGAACCGTTGCGAGTGGCGTTAGAAACGCTTGGTCGAACCGTGGATCTTTGGAACGCGCTCGTAGCAAAGATTATCAAAAGCGATAACCCCAGACGTAAGAGTGGCAACGCCTAGCTTACAAAGGACGGCCGCCGGGCTCTGCTGAGGGATGGCTACTAATAACCCATTAGGCGTAACGGGCCCCCATTAATCGACGTACGAGAAGGGTCCATGGAAAATATACATACTGGGGCGAAGCCGCTAAAGATTCTTGTGAAAAGTGTGAGAGCTTCCCAGAATATCAGAGGATGGCCGGCCTTTTTTACGTCTGGACTGTCTCAAGATCAAACAAGGACCGTTCTTTCTGTCATCCAACAAGAGCTAGGGACATTTCGCCTGGATTAAGCCTTAAAAAAAAGGACAGACGTTACACAAAGTCCAAGGCGATCTAGGATTGGGTAAGCGAAGTCTGGCCTTTTTCCTATGAGATACGGAAAGGCGACCTCGTTATCCTGCCGTTCAAGACGCAACCCACCATCTATGTCGGAGAAGTGGTCGGGGATTACCACGCGGAGTTGCAGGGGCCGAAACCGTCCTTCCACTGGCGGCCGGTGAAATGGATTGGCGGGTCGGTTCCGCGCGCCAGCTTCGGCAAGGATTTGCTCTACACTTTCGGCGCATTTCTGACCATATGCCGCGTGCAGCGCAACAACGCCGAGCAACGCATCGGCGCCATGCGGGCTAATGGCTGGAAGCCCGAATCCATAACGGCGGTCACAAAGGCTCATTCACCAATGACCAACGAGGCCGCCGAAGATAGCGACCCTGAAGAACTGGCCCATGACCAGATTGCACCGCTTATCGCGTCGCGTTTCAAGGGGCATGGTCTCATCCGCTTAGTGGAAGCGATCCTCAAGGCGCAGGGGTACATCACGTACCAGAACCCAGAAGGGGGATGGGGGCGTCGATATTCTGGCCGGTTCGGGGCCGCTGGGTTTTGGTTTGCCGCGTTTGTGCGTGGAAGTGAAATCGGAGGGTGGGCCTATCGACCGCCCGAGCGTGGATAAGCTGTTAGGGGCGGTCTCCAAGTTTGGCGCAGGTGAAGGGTTGTTCGTCTCGTGGGGCGGCTTCAAAAGCAACGCGCAAAAAGAACTTGCGGAAAGCTTCTTCTGGGTGCGGCTGTGGACGCAAAAGGATCTGCTGGAACAACTGTTTGCTCATTATGACCACCTTGATGAAGACTGGAAGGCCGAATTGCCATTGAAGCGGATGTGGACGGTGGCAGTACAGGAATGATGGCTTGCCCTGAGTGCCTGGCATATGGGTTACTCGGTTTGCACAGTACCCGGATTACAGGGTGGGGCCCTGAACCGCGACAATGTCGTGGGTCGGAACGGCTTTTGATGTGCCCCCTACGGAGAGGTTTCTTGGGATCATAACGCTTGAATATAGGGCGCGCAGCGAGGCCTCGTCCGTTTGTCCGAGTACTAAGGCGCACCATCATTAATCGGGTCAGCGCGGGCACGGGCACTGAAAAGCTTTTCTTGAGTGTCGCCAGAGCAGGCGGACGAATCGGCGGGGCGATAACGTCCATGGGCATGACGCGATAAGGTCGAATTCACG
>JAPTWT010000309.1 GCA_028064935.1 Gammaproteobacteria bacterium
TCGCGCTCCATGTGTGTGGCGACTCCATGGAACCTGCCTTTTTCGAAGGGGACACGATCATCGTGGATCCTGACCGGGAACCTAAGGGTCGGGATTATGTGATCGTCATTGGGAAGCCCACTTCAGAACCGACCTTCAAGCAACTGCTGGTGGAGGTCGATGAGCGATACCTCAAGCCGGCGAATCGCCGCTACCACATTCTTCCGGTTACCGCGGATATGGTGATCGTGGGGGTCGTGGTGATGAAGATGCGGGTGTATTGATCTCGAGGTATCCGCAACGTCGTCATCAAGTTGGCGAAGGGGCACACCATCTACGAATTGAGCGAGCCCTGGCATGACGAGCTCGACGCTTACTCGGTTCGTGGAATTCCTGCGATGCTAGGGGTGGAGAGGCAGGAGTTCGAAGGCATAGGAGGAGAAGCCCGGCGTGTATGGCCAGAGCGGGGAAGCCGCGCTTTCCTGCGCGTCCTGGGAAAGTCCGTTCCTCCAGCCCAAGTCGGCGCGTGGCTGATCGTGCAGCCTGGTCATTACAGGTATGCGGTCGACTGGCAGATCGAATCGGTGGGTATCTCGCCTATAGGGTCGTGTGGCGTGGGACCGATGGGCAGGCATGCGCGGGAGGGGGTGTGGAAGAAGCCAAGATAAACAGGGTCGTCGGAGACTTGGTCGCGGACCATGATCGGCTGGATGGTTTTCTATCCAAAGCCCATGTGGAGAGGTTGCTCGAGAAACGACGGTTGACCGTCGAGGAAGGAGCAGAGGTCTATCGGCAGCTCGATGCGCTCGGCATCAGTGTCGAAGACGAATCCGAGAACCCGGATGAGACCGAAAGCCCGAGCGTCGATGAGGTCGACTCTGTCGACGCCGGCGTCGATGGTTCTTTTGAACGCATCGACGTCAGGCTGCGCAGTCTGAGCTCCAGGCTTCTGACCGCCGAGGAAGAAGTCGAACTGGGGCGGCGG
Source organism: Gammaproteobacteria bacterium (assembly GCA_028064935.1). Next base: position 965 of record JAPTWT010000309.1, read on the forward strand.
ATGGAGCTCGGTCGCCGCGCCCTACGTGAGCTTGAAGAAGGCGTTCCCCAATTGGAGGAGCATGACAGGATCATCGAACGAGGTAGGAATGCGAAGGAGACGATGATCATGGCAAATCTCCGGCTCGTGCTCCACATCGCAAAGCCGTATGTCGGCCTTTCCGATCTCAGCCTGGAGGATCTTTTCCAAGAGGGAGTGATGGGGCTGATGCGCGCGGCGGACAAGTACGATCATACGCTCGGCTACAAGTTTTCCACCTATGCGACATGGTGGATCAGGCAATCGGTCACCAGGGCTCTCGCCGATCGCGGAGTGACGATACGTCTTCCGGTACACGTGTATGACGACGTGCTCAGGTTGAAGCGCGCGCACAAACTCCTGGGACAAGCACATCCAGAACGACGGACGAGTATGGCTGAGCTCGCCGACGAACTCGCTTGGACGATCGACAAAGTCCATTTCATACAACAGATCGCTGCCTTCATTCCTGCGTCGTTGGACGAGAGGATCAACGGGCACGACGATCTCACGCTGATGGACACGCTGGTTTCCGGGCTCCCGTCGCCGGAGGAGCATCTGGATCATGCCGATCTGGCGAGGTGCATCGACGGCGCCCTGAGTGGCCTGAAAGAGCGAGAGAGAAAAGTGTTACGCCTCCGATTCGGATTGAGTGATTCCGGTCACGGGGCGACGCTGGAAGAAATTGGGCAGCTGTTCGGTCTGACCCGCGAGCGGATTCGGCAGATTGAAGCCAAAGCCATCGGTCGACTCAGGCATCCCAGTCGAGGAGATGCGCTTCGCGACTTCCTCGATTCGTGAGGAGAGCGCAGGGAGTATGCCGAGGACAGAGCTTCACACAGGAGAACCGGGATGAACGCAGAAACGGCTCGAGAGAAATTCGTCGATTGGTTGGCAAAGCGCATGACCCTGGCGGGCAGGGGCGACTGCGACGACGTGTTGAAAGTCGCGCCGTCGGGGAAGTACTGGTTGGGGAGGTTGCAATCCGCCGAGGCCGTAGCCGAGAGCGACTGGGGCGATCGGGGGGAACGGCTAGAACCCTGCGCATTCGGGATCAAGGTCAAACCCAAGGGGGCGGGGCCGTGGCGCTTCCGTGTCGTCACTAGTTTTCGGGCTTGGTTGTGGGACAAGTCGGCGAAGACATGGAAGAAGACCGGACCCGTCTGCGTTGGATTCGCGATCGAAGTGCCGGTACGGATAGGGGTACATCGATATGGAGAGGCGGAGATCGCGAGCGCCCTGGCCAGTGTGACTGGACGCGCCGGACTTGCCGCGCGGACCGACGTCGAAGTCAACACCGGACAGACCGGTGATCATGAGCTGAGCGTATCTCTGGTCAATTGCTCCCCAAAGGAACATCCGGACTTCAAAGACACACGGCTCTACCAGTGCGAATTGCGAGTCGAGGATCTCGACACACTCCCTTTCATGCTCGAAGCGCTGGAGGATTCGTTCAGATACGACAGGCGTATCGAGGCGTACGGCATCAACTGCGGCGTACGTACCGAGTCTGGAGCCATCGTCACGGAAGATGCGGTCACGGTCGACCGCCATAGACCTCGGTACTGGAGCGTGGACGACCCGATGCCAACCATGCGATTCATGGACTTGGCGGCCGATCCGATCGGGCCAGCGGAAGCTCTACTTTCGGCGCTGAGGAGCTGGGGAGGTGCCAACTGGGCGGCCAATGTGCTGGAACGTCGAGCGGACGCAGAGAGATGGGCGACCGAGATGCAACAACAAGCGACCAGGGCCGCCGAGGAATTCGAGCGAGAATGTGAGCGACTCGCCAAAGGCATCGAGTTATTGAGATCCGACGAAGCTTTGTTTCGTGCGTTCACCGGAATGAATCGCGCGATGTCATTCAGTGCCCGGGGCAAGTATGATTCCTGGCGTCCGTTCCAGTTGGGGTTCTTGCTCGCGAACCTTTCGTCGATCGTGGACAAGGAGCATGAGCCGGCTGTCGTCGACGTAGTCTGGTTTGCGACAGGCGGAGGCAAGACGGAGACGTACCTCGGCCTTTTGGTGACGGCTGCGTTGTACGACAGAATGGCCGGGAAAGTTTCGGGAATCACTGCGTGGAGTCGTTTCCCTTTGAGGATGCTGTCCCTACAGCAGACCCAGCGTTTTGCCGACGCAATCGCCTCGGCGGAGATGGTACGCCGCGAGATGGGCTTGGCAGGAGACGGTTTCTCACTTGGGTTCTTCGTTGGGCAGGGTGCGACCCCAAATCGCATTCTCGAGAACCCAAAGTCGGGCGATCCGGATCCCGACGACGACCAGATGCCGCGCCGATACCAGGTACTGGAGTACTGCCCTTTCTGTCACGAGCGGTCGATAACGATGGACTTCGACAGGCGCTCGTGGAGACTCGAACACCGATGCGGAAACACGGCCTGTGTGGCGAACGGTGACGCTCTACCGATCTACGTAGTCGATGAGGAGATCTACAGATTCCTGCCTACGGTGGTCGTCGGCACCCTCGACAAGGCGGCATCGATCTCCCTTCAGGCGTCCATGCGCGGCATGGTCGGCGCGCCTCTGGGGGTGTGCTCCAAAGAAGGGCATGGATACACCTATGCCCCGAGAAGTTCACGTCCTTCGGGATGCCTCGTTCCCGGTTGTCGGGGGACTCGCCAGGCGCTCCCCATGGAGGAAGATAGATATGGACCGTCCTTCCGACTCCAGGACGAGCTGCACCTCCTCCGGGACAGTCTCGGGGCCGTCGACTCACATTACGAGGCTTTATACGACGCGCTGCAGGACGAACTTTGCGGCAGGAAGCCAAAGGTACTTGCATCCTCCGCGACACTTACGGGTTACGAAAAGCAGGTAGACGTTCTGTATCAGCGCGCGGCACGTGTTTTCCCCGTTCCTCCACCGCGTGTCGGCGGAGGCTTCTGGACTGCGGATTCGGAAAACTTGATGCGCCGGTTCGTGGCGATAGCGCCGCGGGGGGTGACAATCGAGTACACGGTCGATCGATTGCTGACCGAGTTGCAGATCGCTGTGCGGGATCTGGCGCGCGACCCCGTATCGACGTGTACCGATATCGGGATCGATCCGCAGTTCTCGGCGGAGTTGCTCTCTCTGTACGGAACGAACGTCGTCTATGGGAATACGTTGCGTGACCTCGAGGCAGTGATGCGCTCGATGGAAACGCAGGTGCTCGTTCCTGGTGCGATCAATACTGCATCACTCACGGGCAAGACCGACTTCTCGGAAGTGCGCGAGATACTCGAAAGATTACAGAGCCCCGAGGACGCGTTCGAAGAGCGGCTGCACATCATATCGGCATCATCGATGATGTCCCATGGCGTGGATGTCGATAGGTTGAACGTGATGGTGATGCTCGGTATCCCGCTGTCGGCAGCCGAATTCATCCAGGCCACAGCCCGGGTGGGACGCCGCTTCCCGGGTCTCGTGTTCGTCGTCCACAAAATCGGCCGGGAACGTGACGCAGGGGTCTTTCGCTCCTTCAGACAATTCGTCGAGCAAGGGGACCGATTCGTCGAGCCCATACCGGTTACGAGGCGCAGCCGCCGAGTCTTGGACCGAACCGTTGCCGGCCTGGAGCTGGCTCGCTTGCTGGTGATCCATGAGGGGTCTTCTGGCACCGCTCTGACGACTTTGCGCACTTTCAAGGACTATGTGTCGTCTGGGAAATTCGATGTCGACGTGGAACTCGATGCACTGATCGAAGCGCTTGGTTTGCAAAGTGAGCTCGACGACCCATTGAGAAAGGACCTCAGAGTATGGTTCGACGAGTTGCGCCACAACATCCTCGTGCCACCCAATGATGCGCGTTTCCCGTCCGATCTGTCGCCGTCTGGTCCACCCATGCTATCTCTGCGGGACGTCGAGAAGCAGGTCCCGGTCATCGGGACCAGAGTCTGAAGGAGGAGAAAAGTGAAAGAATCGAGAAGCGCTTCCCAGATCCTCTTCGGATTCCTTCCGGAACAGACCGTCGACCTGCGTGGCGGCGTCTGGAAAGTCAAGGACTGGCGGCATCCCAAAGTGCGTGGCGAGATCGATTCGGCGTCGCTTCGGCGAGAAATCATCCGTCAGGCGACCCCATGGAGTGCGGTGCAAATGGACGCCGGATTCGTCGCCCATTTGCACGCAGGTGCACCCATCACAGTGTTGACGCTCGACGAGAACAACGGCGTCGAAGTGGAGCCGTTTCCGAAATCGTGGATATGCAAGGCATGTAAGAGGGTACACGATACGCCGGATGCGGCGTGTCCTTGCGGGGCAAAAGGTCAGAAGGGGCAGCTCTTCTTCGTGGGCTATCACGACAAGTGTGGGACGCTCCGAGCACCGTGGATCCCCAAGTGTCCCGAGCACAGGCAGGTGCGCATCATGTTTCCTGGGACGTCCTCCGCGACCGAAATCCGATTCGAGTGCCCGGTATGCGATCGAGAACTCCGGAAAGGGTTCGGACACGTCCCGTGCGATTGCGGTCAGGGCAATCTCGCCTTTCAGCCACATCGTGCGTCTTCTGTCTACACGCCCCGCAACGTCGTGATCGTCAATCCGCCTTCGCGGGAGCGCATACGGGCGATCGCCGAAGCAGGTGGACCACCCAAGGCGTTGAGCTGGGTTGTGGATGGCATGAAGACCAAGACGGTCGAAGAAGTCCCAGCCAGTCGTGAAACCCTGAGGCGGCAACTGGAGGCGCAGGGGCTGCCCCCGGAGATCATCGACAAGATGCTCGACATCGCCGGGACGGCATCTGGAGCACTGCAGAGTGAAGACATCGTGCTGCCATCGGGTCAACGAGAGGATGCAGAGGCCCAAGCAGTGACCATCGCCCTAGCGACCATGGAGTCCAGGATCCGAATCGACGATTTTGTGGCGGCGACCGATCCTTCCAGCGAGCTCGGTCTACTCTACCGTGTGCGATATGTGCATGCGCTGCGTTCGGCGGGGCTGTGCGCAGTTGACCTGATCGAGCGTTTCCCCGTGCTCACGGGACACTTTGGCTATACGCGAGGTGACCACGAGCCTGGCAAGGGGCGGCTCGTCCCATACAAAGGGCGCCATGGACAAGGCTACAAGGTGTACGCGGATATCGCCGAGACGGAGGCCATGTTCGTCAGGTTGGATCCAATCCGGGTCGCGAAATGGTTGGTCGATGTAGGTCATCCACTCGCCGAGTGGCACGACGAACGAACGGCTCGATCGGCCATCCTGGAGGCGGCACGCCTTCCTTCGTCGACGGACGAGAAGGACGGGTCCGTCGGCGCTGCACTACTCGAGTTGGTCCATTCCTATGCGCATCGTTTCCTGAGGATAGCCGCCGTTCACGCTGGCATCGACAGAAATGCCCTTTCGGAGCTCCTGGTTCCCCTGCATTTGGGGTTCTTCATCTACGCTGCCGCGCGGGGCGACTTCGTGTTGGGAGGACTCCAAGCCGTGTTCGAGACCGAACTGCACCGTCTGCTCGACGCCATCGTGTATGACGAGCATCGTTGCGCACTGGATCCGGGTTGCTCCGACACCGGGGCGGCTTGCATGGCTTGCCTTCATGTCGGAGAGCCATCCTGCCGCTATTTCAACCGGTATTTGAGCCGTCTGACACTTTTCGGACAACACGGGTATCTGCGCAGCCCATGAGTGCCTCGGTTCATGGGCCCCAGACAATGGCATCTTTGATCTTTCGGCTGGCCACGACATAGAGACCCACCTTCGCCCGACTCAACCCGACATAAGCAACGGCGCGAAGGTCTTCGATCGTCGCGGTATCCGACAAGGCAAGGACGACCACGTCACGTTCGAGCCCCTTGAAACGGTAAACGGTTTCCACGGGGATGCCATGACCGTCGAGCGTGGTGAATAGATGTCCAGCCACGCCTGTCGATCGAAGCTCGGAAATCACCGATGTGGAATCCGTCAGGACGATCAGATGGGTCGGCTCGATCTTGTCTTCGAGGACTATGCTCTCGACCACACCGACGATGTAAGGCGCGAGCTGCTCCCGACGGTCCACCTCCACGAACCTCGGCTCCGGTCCATCGACCCACCTGCCATCGAGACGATCGTCGAAAATGCTGGCCACCCTTCGAGCTATCGGACCCGTGTTCCGGCAATTAACGCTCAACTCGAATTCGACCAGTCCTTCGGGTATCGACCATCCTCGTCGATACAGGTCTTGGTGAGAGTCGGCAAATAGGTACAGAAGACCATCATCGGAAACGAGAGATTGCGTCACCGAAAGCCATTCCATGGCGAAATCCTGGGCCTCATCGACCAGTACTGCATCGTAGTGGGTGGCGTTACGAGCGGCAGCCTCGCCCAGAACGCGAGGGGCTTCGATTTCGTACCACTCGCTCGTCGGGTCGAACGGGGTCTTCGACTTGGCGCGTCGTGCCTCACGAAGTACAAGGCTATGGAAGGTCTCGACGTCCACCGATGAGCCATGCAGTGTGGACCCGAGATGCTGTCGCAGTGGTGCGTTGTAGCAGAGCAGCAGTGCGCGAAAACCAGATGAAGCGAGCTGACGCGACTTCTCTACGGCCAGAACTGTCTTCCCCGTCCCGGCACCCCCGAGGATCATGGCGCGCTTGACACGTCTGATCGCTTGCAGCACTACCATCTGCTCGGTTGTCAAATCGAGCAATGCTTGCGCGGCGTCGCCAACGTCGTCTCGCAGGAGGCGCCTTACTCGGATGGTAGGTGCCAAATGGTCGACGATCCGCCCGACGTCACTCTTGGACAAGGCTCGATTCTGTCCCCAATGGCGGAAGATCCGTTCTATGGCCTCCATTGGCCGAGCCATATCAACACGGTCGACGACGATCTCTCTGGGGGCATTGAGGCCGAGAAGTTGAGCGACCTCTACGTCCGGGAATACGACGGCATGCACGATCGGATACCGTGTCAGAGGGGGATCGACCGCTTTGAAGAAGTTGAGCAACGCGTATTTGGAGTCTTTCGCCTGATCGAACGGGTTTTTGATGGGACGGCGGATTCCGTCGCCCCCAGTCGAAAACCAAGTGCCGTCGATGGCTTCGATCCCGCCGCCCTTCACCTCCAAAACGAGGATGCCGAGGTCGGGAGCCAGCACGACGAAATCGGCTTCGCCGTCGCCCTGCTTGCCCCCACGACGTGATTGCCAGGCAACCGAATGGAAAACGACGAGATCATCAGCGGTGGACAAGCGTTCGCGCACCTTGATCTCCGATCGCGGACTGCTCGGTGACGCTTCACGAGGATAGAAGGTCGTCATTGGTCCGATTTGCTTGGTTCTCGTAGCGGCCGACGGAGATCTCGGTGATCGGTGGTGGTCGCCGCTTTCTTCCCGTGCTTCCGCATTGCTACGCTCTTGGCAACAAGGCGCGCTACGTCGGCAGGAGATTCATGCGCCCAAATCCTTACCACTTCCCAGCCGAGCCCACCAAGGCGCCGATCGGTATCAGCATCACGGGCACGATTGGCCTCGATCTTCGCTCGCCAGAATTCGGCGTTTTCCTTGGGCCAAGTGGCGTGTAGAGGGCAGCCGTGCCAAAAGCACCCGTCGACGAACACTGCGATGCGCGGACCCAGGAAAGCAATATCCGCGACCCGTCGCGGTTTCGAAAGTAGTGGTACTTGCAGGCGATATCGTAGGCCCAACGCGTACAGGGCCTTGCGAAGTTCTAGCTCGATATCAGTGCCGCGCTGGCGCACCCGCGCCATACGACGACTGGCCTCAGGCGACGAGGGGGTTACGCGCCACATCACGTTTCCCCTTTGTGCCCGTCATCGATGGTTGAATGGCGAGATGTTGGAGGATGCTACGACCGATGATTTCTCCAAGTGTCACCGGCACGGCGTTGCCGATCATGCGCCCCAAGGCCTTGAACTGGATCGGCGCACCGTCCGGGACGAACGAGTAGCCTTTCGGAAAGCCCTGCAAAATGGCACCTTCACGCAGTGAGATTGCACGGTCCTGCTCGGGGTGGCCAAAGCGGCCATTGCCGAAGCCGTAATACTGAGTGGTGAGTGTTGGAGCAGGCTCGTCCCAGACCATGCGGCCGTAAACACCGGGATAGGTGCGCCCCGTATCACGCTGGTGGCACTCCGAAATCAGCTGTTTGGGCCAGTCTCGCCATGTTCCACCAGGGCGCGATGCTCGGATCCGCTCGAGGTTGAGCTTCGACAGCTTGGAAGCCGCATGCAACGGATCACGCGGCAGCGAGTCACCTGCGGCGATCACTGGGAGCTTGCCAATCGCTTCACGCACCGTCATTGGGCGATTGTGAGTGGACTCGATGAGTTCGATCGGGCCGAGTCGCGATGCGAGTAGCACCATTCGGCGTCGACGTTGAGGCAAGCCATAGCCAGCACAGTCCACGACATCGTGCCAAACCTTGTAGCCGAGCCTTTCCAAGGCGGCGACGAAATCATCGTACACCTCGTGTTTCTCTACCGTCGGTACGTTTTCCATGGTGACGATATCCGGGCGCGCACCTTTGACCAATCGTGCGAACTCATACAACAACGCCCAGCGTGGGCTACCCACGGTGTCGTAGCGTTGTGCATAAGTCGAGAACGGCTGACAAGGCGCGCAGCCGGCGAGGATGCGGATGTCCGCGTCGCCGAAAAGAGCCCGCAGTTTCGCAGGTTTCGAACGAGAGACGTCTTCTTCGATGAATCGTGCGCCGTTGTTGGTTTCGAATGGATGGCGACACGCAGGATCGACATCGATGCCGGCGACCACAGGAATCCCTTCTGACGTGAGACCGTGAGTGAGCCCACCCGCACCACAAAACAAATCAATGCAGGCCAAGGTCGTCATTCATGATCTCCCTTGGTCAGCAAGAACGAGCTTGGCACCGTGACGCTCCTCTCCATCATCGGCTCGACGCATCGTCGGATTCTTCCGACGCCTCTCTGCTGACCCCGAGGTATTCGGCGATTGCCTCGGCGGACAACCACCGGTCGGCCATGGCGGTTCCCAGAGCTATGGACACCCATGATCGGCGATTCTGCCATAGCCTCAGCGGGAATAAAACCGGTTTTATGCCGAACCGCCTCACTACCAACCCGGATAGCACCTTTCGCTCATCAACCGGCTGATCCACAACGCCGAGATCATCGCCCTCGAAGGCGAGTCCTATCGCCTCAAGGAAGCCCAGGAACGCAACGAACGGCGGGCTGCCCGAAATAAGGGCACCCCCTGGGCAATTTTTGTCAGGAGTCGCAAATGACATGACAGGGGATGCTTTCCAGGACACCCGTCGCCACCAGCCGTAGAAATGTCCGGACGTCGTAGGTGAGGACACCCTCAGGATCGCCTGGGGCCGAGTCGAGAAACCGCAGGTGGATAGGACACCCCGCCCCCTCATGGGGCACCCTGACAAAGACGTCGCCCGTGCGCGTATCACGATACAGCTCGAGCGACAGACCAAGAT
>JAPTWT010000137.1 GCA_028064935.1 Gammaproteobacteria bacterium
GGCGGTCATGGCGGGTGATGATAAGGCGCTATGGCGGCTTTTGGTGGGTATATGCTTCTTGATCTCCACTCCTATCCATTTTGCCACACCCCTCTCCATCCTCGCCCAAGTCGATATGCCTTCTAGGCCCGCTCTTGTCTTCTCAGCCATTGCCTCCGCGAAGTATTCCGTTCCATATTCCTTCGCCCAGCCCAAAAGCCCTGAGAGCCCGCCTGAATGAACAAATTGCGCCATTCGAATCGCCTCCCGCGCCACCTCTATCGGCCGATCATAGACACGCGCGACCAATACAGTCGTCAGCAATGCAGGCAGATTCAACCTTCGGATGCCGTCACTTGCGAAAGCCTCGCCGCTTCGAATGAAAAGCGAGTTATACGCCGGGTCCACGAGCTCGACACGCAAAACCCTTGCCGTATCGGCATCATTCGCGAACTCCTCGCCTATATGCCGATACCAGTCGGAGCGCGATGATAGTCCTGCACGGCCCACTAACCGTGCCAGGAATTCCTCACTGATTCCATCTGGCATGGTCGCATCCTTGTAGCCCTGCACACGCCCCGCTATTTCTACTGAAAGCGCTCCTGGCACCAGCACTATGCGCTCATGTTGCGCCTGAATATTTTCCAGGAAAGCGTCTATACGCGCCAGCCGTGTCTCTATAGCCTCCAACTGACTGGGTGTAAGATCTCGCTTCTTCTTGACAGCGGTACCGTCAGTACTGACGTGAGATACGATATAGTCTTCCGGAACCTCACGGAAATGGCCTAAGACGCTCAGCTGTTTTTGGCTGTAGTTATGCCGGAGCACAACAAGCCTCGGGTTCGCCATGAGATACTTGCCAACAATGCCGCGCTGAAGACACGCATCCATGTTGGGGTTGTCAATTAAGATATTCGGGGTCAGCACAATCTTCTCGGCGAACACTAGGCCCCATGTAAGACGCTTTGAGATCTCCTCAGATGACAGCCGTCTTACCGAATCACAGTTCGCGAGGTACAAGGCACTCCGGACTAACAAGGTTTTCCACCCTCCACGGCTTTCGGATAAGCGCGTGCGTTGCTATATTCGCATACGCCAGGACGCTGAACCGCTTTTTTTTGTACGCCATCACTCCCGGACACTACCATTCCCTGCCGCCTTTCCTACCGCATTCCCGAAAAACCACAGCTGGCCACGCAGTCCTCCCCCGATTCGCGAAATCGTTAGAGGCGTGGCCTAATGCCGAACCATCATGTAGCCCTCATGCCGTTGGCCGATATGATAGGCGCCATATTTTTGCACCATCCAGGAATACCCCCTTCGCATATTTTTCCAGAGGCTCTTTATGCTCAAAAGGGATAATCGGGGCGATGTAAGCGAGGGTCTCGGTAATTGCCCGCATTTACGCCACCTTTCCCATTGCCTTGCCGGGTAACCTACGCAGCGTTGGGGGGTAATGGAAGGCAGCGTCCGTGCCAACGTCAACTCCAGTCAACCCTCCTTCCAGACCCTGAGGGACGAGACCGCGTTCAGTCACGCTGGCCCGCACGCCAAGGGCCGGGCGTATGACCCGGGCCACTCGCGCAATACCCGCGCGGTCAAGACTGTTACAGTCTCCCAGGTCCGCTACTGCAAGACCTGCGGGGAGAGTCTGCGCGGGCGGCGCTCGCTCGGTCACGAACGACGCACCCGGATCGACATCGTCTTCAGAAGGTCCTGACGCATGTGGATGCCGAGACCAAGCCCTGCCAGCATTGCGACAACATAACCCGCGGGGCCTCCCGCGAGGCCTCCTCGAACCCTATGCAGTGTGGGGCGGGCGTCAAGGCCACTATCTTGAACCTCGCGATTGCCTCCGTGGCCCCATCTACACCAAAGACTTCACGGCGCACCCGCATTAATTATCCCTGCCCTCGATATGGCCCTGAAGGTCTCGCCCGCTGTATGCTCCCACGAAAACTTCCCTGCGTGTAGCCGCCCACGCGCACTCAAGTCTTCGCGCCAGGCCGCGTCCTGAAGAAGCCGCATGAGCCCTTGGCGCACCGATGGCGTGCTCCACGGATCCACAAGGCAAGCCGCGTTACCAGCGACCTCCGCCGTCGCTCCCACGGCGCTCGTCAGCACCGGCACGCCAAGACTCATTGCCTCGATGACGGGCAACCCAAATCCTTCATAGAGAGATGGGTATGCGAGAAACAGCGCGCCCGCCAGAAGTGTCCTAAGCTGCGCTTCCTCGATATACCCGAGAAACTCGATACCCGCATCTTCTTGGGTTTCTACGCTACCCAAACCCCCCATCATCCAGCCTTCGCAGCCTGCGATACAAAGGCGGACTCGGCCGCGAACAGCGGGATCGAGTTCCCGCCACGCTGCCAGCAAGCGGTGTATGTTTTTGCGCGGCTCAAGCGTGCCAATAGCCAGCACGTAGGGACCCGATGGTTGGCTCGGTGTCATTCGGGATTCCTCCGGGAACCAGCGCGCCGCAAGCAAGGTCACCTGAATTTTTGAGGTCACCGCCGGGAAAAGGCGCTCAATATCCGCGCGCGTCGCCGCCGATACCGCCAGGATGGTGTACGCCTTGCGCAAAGCCCAGCCAACCGCCATGCGTAGATACCAACGCTTCAGGCGCTCATGGACCGCCGGCATCGTCTGGTGGGTCATATCATGGACGGTAACAACACTTGGGCATGGCGCAAAAGCTGGCACGATAAAGGTTACTCCCCACAAGACATCGCAATGCAGGTGTCGGAGCTTCAGGGGCAAGACGATATGCTGCCAAAGGCTGCGCAGCCCCCGGTGATTGGGTGCAAAGTGATACGTAAACCGCTCGTCCAAACCCAGTTCGTCAAAGAACATCCGCGTCTTCGGGCTCAAAAAGAGATCAAACCGGGCATCCAGCGCCTTGTCGGCGTTCCATATCCGGAGAATCTCCAGGGTGTAGACCGCTGTGCCGGTCTTGAACCGGCCAAGGCCGGTGGCGTCGATACCGACATGAAGGGGTCGCGCATGGGTCGCGTGTGTCACGCCATCACGCTCAGGGGCACTTTGTTGACGACCCGTCGAGAATGCACCTACTTGTCCGCCTCCCACACACAGGCCCGCATCCGCGTGTATCCATGAAGTACCCTGCCCCTCATTCATCCGAAAAACGCCGTCCTGCAAGACCCATAGGAGATAGACCGACAGCGTAAATTCATCAATAACCGCCCACTCACGACGTTGGACTTCGGGTTGCTCCGTCCAACAGGGTACCGTGGTTGATCTCGTGATCCGGCCGCGCGCCTCATCTCCGCGCTTGCCCATAGCGGAGATCAATGGGTCCCGCAAGGATCATGGAATTGGGCTATATTACGCCAAGGTGCCGTAACGATCCCCTATCCAGTTCATGCCCTGTCTCCTCTAGGGCTTCCCAGCAAGCACACATGGCGCTTTCCTTGCCGAACTCGCCATAGCCACGCACAACTTTCCAGACAGCGATCAGCAAACGCGGGCGTGTGTGCTCTATGAGGATGAATCTCCCATATGAAGGCTCAGGGATGGTTGGCTGTGTGAAAGCGTGGTCGCATTCCGCGCCTTCGTTCGATCTCGATGCCAATGCGCCGTTGGTATTCGGTCGCCATGCCCCGCATTCGCGCCCATTACTTCACCCCGCCGACCCCTGCGCCATTTCGTCCATCAACCGCAACGCTACTGTCCGCGCCCGAGTGGCCATGGCCTTCAGAGATTCAGCATCGTCTTGTCCGCGCGGCCAATGCGCATCGCGCACGCGTTGTGCGTCTGCAATAGCGCCTTGCGCGTAGCCTGCCCTCCGGAACACTTCATGCACCTCTTCCTCCACGGACAGGAAGAAATCCCTTTCCTCGCGACCGTAGACCCCCTGAGGCACCTTGCATCCCGACAAGTCCACATTTCTGATCCCCAGAGCGTCCCATTGTCGCCCCACGTGCTCCCGATACCCCGGCATCCCTGTCAGCGCATCAATATTGACATCGCAATCTGCCAAAGGGCGCACCTCCAGAAAGCTATACAGCCAGAAGGCATAGAATAGGCGGTAACGATCTCTTGCGCCCAGCGCACCGCGACCCATATGCTCTGGGTCCCGATACAAACCGGCCGCCCGCTTACGCTCGAACCCCACCACTTCCCCTAAGGCGGCAATGACCGCCGGCGGATTTTTTGCGTTCAGAATGAAAAGGTTCGAGGTCTCGAAATACTCTACCACTTGGTAGGACCACCATTGGTCCCACGGATTGCGCCATAAATGGATGTGCAGACCGCCATGGACATCGCGAAGATGCCGCATCCTCCCCCATGACCGGCAACACTGCAGAAGCGGCCGGCTTTGGGCGCCCACAATCAAGGCATGGACATAATTATCCAGGCTCGGGCATACCGTTGTATCAAAAAAACTCTCAAAACTGATGCAGGGGGTAAACAAATCCTGTATTTGGTCCCGAATTTCGTGAAATTCATAAAAATAGGGCTGGTCAATGAGCGGATGCCGCATTGCCGCCACCATATCTCCGTGAACATCGAGAAGCCTGTCTGGATCACGCTTAAGATGCGATAGGAACTCGTGAAACGGCTCCTGATAGCACCAGTAAGACGCCCCTTTCGCGCGTCGAAAACGATCAAACAGCCATGTGCTGCCGGATCGGAATAACGAATGAATAAATATCGGCGAAGACGCCATCCCAGACATCATACCCTCCGGCCCGTCCAACCGAAGTTCTCCTGACGACGCCGACCCGCAAAAATCTCGCGCACAACCTGATAAAGGCTCGCTGCCGCGGGAACATGTCCCAGGAATGCCAGCTTCCGGCGCCTACATCTGCGCAAGACATATCGGTGGAAATTCATTACGTCAAAAGTCCCCATGCCCAAAGCGCCGGCCGCGACACAGCGACTCAGGCGTACTAAGTGCCGCTCCGACGTCTCTTGGCACACCTGCTGGGTCACAACACCAATACGGATACGCCGGACAGAGGCCTGCCCAGCCGCAAAAGAAATACGGCGCACCCCTTCCTTCGCATGGTCTCTCTTATCCATAACAATTGCCTGAACCATCAAACACGAAGCCTCCACTTTTGGTCCACGCTCCGTAGCTCAGACACTCTTGGACGCCCGCTATTGCCCGCGCAGCCCATCAGCAGCCGCCTAATCAACGCCCCACTTCCGGTCCTTCGATCCCGATCCATTTCGATTTAGTGCTTCCATCGCGACAAGTCGAGCAATCACATCTTCCGCTCTCACACACGCACGCCAGCCCAGTTGTCTCCATGCCTTCTCCGGGTTGGCGCGGACAACCCGCGCGTCGCCGGAACGATAAAGTCGTGCGTCACTGGAAACATGGTCCCGCCAGTCCTTGCCCACGGCGGCGAACGCGATTTCCGTAAAGCGCTCCAGGGAGATGGAATGGCCAGTCGCGATGATGAAATCGTCCGCCTTCTCCTGCCGGAGCATCAGGTACATAGACTCCACATACTCCGGCGCCCACCCCCAGTCGCGCTCTATGGAGAGATCGCCAAGCTGGAGCGTTTCCGTGCTCCCGGCCGCGATGCGGCACGCCGCCGCAACAATCTTCCTTGTGACGAAACGCGACGATCTTAGTGGCGATTCATGATTAAAGAGCACCCCGGAGCAGGCAAATAACCCACATACATCCCGGTAATACCGCACCCACTCCATGGCGGCCACCTTCGCAATCGCGTAGGGGTTCTGTGGGCGAAAGGGCGTGGTTTCATCTATGATATGTCCGCGCGTATCGCCAAAGCACTCGCTCGATCCCGCATGATAGATTCGAATAGAGGGGGCACATTCCTTCACGACCTCCAGGAGATTCAGTGTCGCAGTTGCAATGCTTTCCCACGTTTCCCTAGGCTCGGAAAAGGAGAGCCCCACAGAACTCTGCCCGGCGAGATGATAAATCTCATCCGGACGAGCGGACTCTATCATGACCCGAAGTGACTGCCGATCTGTCCACGCCACGGGCTGCAACTGCACCCGATCAGCAATACCGAGCGCAACCAGATTCGCTGACGACTGGCTCAGACTGCGGGATCCCCCCCAAACTTCGTAGCCTTTTGCCAAAAGGCTCTTGGCCAAATAGGCCCCATCTTGGCCGGTAATACCGGAGATCCATGCCCTGCGTGCGGCCATACTCTGCTATTCGTGGTAATTGTAAGCAGGATACCCGTGGCGACGAACCATCTCCTCGCACTCAGCGGCCTTCAGATCCGCTTGCGCCATCTCCCGCACCAGGTCTCCAAAGGAAATCTTTGGTGTCCACCCAAGCTTTGTCTGTGCCTTACGGGCATCGCCGAGCAGTGATTCGACCTCGGATGGCCGAAAATATCGCGGATCTACAGTGATTATATCGTCGCCAATATTGGGTAGCTTATTGACCTCCTTCGGGGCGCATACCGGATCGAATCCCGCCACGATGCCGCGCTCCTCGACCCCCTCACCCTCCCAGCGCAGACGGAGCCCCATTTCGGCAGCGGCCGCCTCCACGAAGGCCCGCACCGTGTATTGCTCCCCCGATGCGATTACGAAATCTTCCGGTCTTTGTTGTTGAAGCATGAGCCACTGCATCTCGACATAGTCCTTCGCATGGCCCCAGTCCCGCGCCGCGGACAAATTGCCAAGATACAGGCGCTTTTGCAGTCCAAGGACGATACGCGCGAGTCCGCGCGTGATCTTGCGCGTCACAAAGGTTTCCCCGCGCAAGGGTGACTCGTGATTAAAAAGAATGCCGTTGCACGCATAGAGACCATAGGCTTCCCGGTAATTGACCGTAATCCAGTACGCATAGAGCTTGGCGACGGCATACGGACTACGCGGATAGAATGGTGTCGACTCCCGCTGAGGAACCTCTTGCACCTTGCCGAAAAGCTCGGAGGTGGAGGCCTGGTAAAAACGCGTTTTGTCCCGCAACCCCAGCATCCGGATGGCCTCGAGGATACGCAAGGCACCCAGCCCATCGGCGTTCGCCGTGTATTCCGGCTCCTCGAAGCTCACCGCAACATGACTTTGTGCGGCCAGATTGTATATTTCATCAGGCTGCACCACCTGGATAACCCTCTGAAGACTAGAGGTATCGGTCAAGTCGCCATGGTGCAGAAAAAACCGCGTACCCGCCTCATGCGGATCCTGGTAGAGATGGTCAATGCGAGCCGTATTGAAAAGCGACGAGCGCCGCTTCAGCCCGTGCACTTCATACCCCTTATTCAACAAAAATTCTGCTAGATACGCCCCATCCTGGCCGGTTACACCGGTGATCAATGCCTTTTTCATTTTGTCCTTTGATTCCCCAACCCCTGTGTCATATTAACCTTCAGCTCGGATTGTGTTGCAGGCACCGAATCCGTCAATCGCCATCTTCACGGCCTCTGCCGGTTCGGCGGGCCGCATTTCTGCCGTCTCTGAGACTTTCCCGGTGAGGATATCCATCATCCGGTCGGCCGTTTGCCTTGCCGTGTACCACGGCATTCCCGTGCTCGCCGGATGGTCCCTGGCTTCATACAAGGAGAGCCAATCCTTTATGGCGCTTGCCAGTTCCTGAGGCCCCGTACCAGAGAAGTAAAATGCCCGGCCCCTTGCCACTTCCCGAAAAACCGGGATATCGCGCGCAATGATGGGCAACTTATGTCTTGCGGCCTCGATGAGTGGCAACCCAAACCCCTCACCCTCGGATGCCGCGATCAAACAACTGGCCGAACCATAGACCCTTTCCAGCGCCTCGTCACTGATGGCACCAAGCCACGCTATGTGGCTGTTGCCTTTGGCCATCTCTTTTATGCGGGTCACCAATTCATCCACCATCCACCCTTTCTTGCCCACGATGACCAGCGCAACATTAAGCCCCTCCTGTAATAGCTCCGCGAAGGCTTCCAGTACCTGACGGTGGCCCTTTCGTGGCTCAATGGTCCCGACCATCAGGAATGTCACACGTCCCCTCATAGAGGCTATGACACCGTCTACCGTCGCATCAGCAGTCTCCGCCGTTCCCACGCCATCGAGCTCTGCCATCAGCGGTATGACCGCTGTATGATAGGCGCGGCGCCGTACAATCTTATTCGCCACACACCACGCCCCCAGATCGTTCGCCGTGCTCTCTGAGATGCAAAGCGCCCCATCCATCGCGGTGATCGTCTCGAGCCACGCCGCGAAGTCCGCGCCGCTTTCTGGCGGAAACCACTCGGGATGTCTCGCAGGGAGAAGGTCATAAACTACAAACCACACCTTGACGCCATGTCGGCGCCATGCGTCCAACACGGAGAGCCTCCGAGCAACGGCACCACCAACAAGGTCAAGACCGACAAACACATCTCCGGCCCACGCCTCCACCCTGTCATCCTGCAGCCAGGGTTCATCCAGCCCGAGAAACCTCGCCGTGAAACGCCGCGCGTAACAATAGCCCATTCCGTCGCTCGTCGCCCTCACAGGTTCCACTAGCCACCCAGGTGGCGGCGATTGCAACCAATTGCGCAATACGGACCGCACAACGCGCTGGATCCCCGTTTTCAGATCGTGGTTTGCGATAGTTGACACGTCCACCAGCAATCGTTTTCGTCTCGGCACCGGCGGAAAGCTCTGGGCAAGGCACAGCGAGAGATACCTGCGCTCACCGTCTGTGAGGCTCAGCCCTCTCATTCGATCCAGAAGCCCTGGCAGTTCCTGGCGTCTTCGTCTGTAGGCGCCCTCGATGGCCTCGACATACTGTTGTGCGCATTCGCGCGGTGCGTGCCGCTCACGAATGTGAGCCAGAGATCGTTCTTTCAGTCGCGCGCGTACATCCGCGCCCTGTCGCAGATGGACCATGGCCTCTATCAGCTCTGCATCGGAAAACGTGTCCGGTAGCATATAGACACATTCCTTATCCAGTTCCACGAGACTTCCATGCGCGTTCACTATTGTCGGCACACCATAATTCATACAATCAAGAACCGTGCCTGACGTTTCACCACGCGAACCGGCTCGCAACTGCACGGCTATGTCAGTGGCCTGCAAATAGGCCGCATAAGTGGCCTTGTCGATCCAGCCCGTGATGCGAATACGTTCACGAAGGCCGCTTTGGACAATGCTCTCATTCAAATCCCACCCAAAGGTCCCGCCGTCATTTTCGCCTACGAATATCAGCTGTACTTGTGCGTCCTTTGCAAGAGAGGAGGCCAGAAACGCGCGCAGAACCACGTGATTGAGTTTATTGGGACCGACAAACCCGAACACGCAAAACACCACAGCATGCTCGGCGATGCCGAGCATTTTGCGCCCCTGGCCCCGGTTATTTTCCGGCGCCGGCGCTCGCATGTGTGGGATAATCGAAAAACGTTCCGGCGCGACGTATGCGTAGCCCGCTTGAGCGAGCCTCATTGCGTGTCGACTATGGGTGATGATGCCGAGCGCCTTCTGGAGAACCCGCTCACTTCCCGCATAGCAAGGTATTCCGTCGTGCGGCCCCCCAGCCCCCTCCCGTTGCACATGCTCGAGCGCCCAATACCCCTGCTCCTGGAGCAGTGCGCGCGCGGCACCATGCGGGATCAAACCGCTCGCTTCGCCATACCTTTGCGCATCCGAGACGACGACATCATGCAGAACGACAATGCCGGGAATCTCCTCCAGGAGATCAAACATGTAGATATGAAAGGGTGCGTTACCAAAATGGTAAAGCACCCTTTCATAGCCCGTCCGCCGTTCGCAAAACTGTCCTGCACTTACAATACCGCAGTTCGCCCGGATCCATGGATCGCTCACTTCTGGCTGGTCCACCACGACATCGATCCGGTACCAGCGCGTCAACTCGCGCAAGAGCTCCGCACTGTAATCCGCGATGCCCGTGCGCATCGGCGGCACCGGAGATATGTATGCAAGACGCGGTCTCGGTACACCCGGATCGCTCGCTGCCCGCAACGGCTCCACGCTGGGGATCCATGGCTCTAAGGCCTCGAGGGCGCGCTTGGCTGTCTTCTCCCAACTGAAATGCTGCGCCTGAATACGCCCATGCCGCTCGAGTTCCTGGCGAAAATCTTCATCCTCGAGAACCCGCTGCATCTTGGCGGCGATATCCGCCTCATCGAATGGATCGAAAAGCGCATCGGCCCGGCCCACGACCTCCGGCAAGCTGGCCGCGTTGGCCACAAGGACTGCCCGGCCACACCGCATGGCCTCCA
>JAPTWT010000266.1 GCA_028064935.1 Gammaproteobacteria bacterium
GCGACCACGCTTTGACGGGCCGCAAGGCACAGGCCTTCGATTGATGGTATCCCTACATCCAGGCATGCCCGCATACCTAACGCCCCGATAGCGTCGAACGGAATCATCCCATAGAGCACAAAGGCCGGAAGGGCTATGGCCCCCGAGGGCATAGTCTGCGGCGGCGACCTGGGATATTGCTGACTAAAGCGCCTCGGCGATGCGCGGGGTGACATGGAGGGGGTAAGGAAGTGACCATAGAGCGTCGCCGCCTAATATCGAAACCGGGCCCTGTCCGCCTCGGAAAATCCCTACTCAATGCCGAGCGTCTGTTGTTATTCCAGGTGTTGCGCGATGTCCTGGCCGAGCCAGTGGGGGAGGGCTCGACCCAGGCCGATGCCTTGCTGCGGCGCATTTGTCTCGCACTAACGGAACGGAGCCCCTTCATTGCCTGGGCCGGCTATATCGTGCCCGACGTGCAAGGCCCGGTGTTCAGCGCTAAGTTTTTCGCGGGCTTGGATGCGAAGGCGCTGCGCATTCCGGCCGCGGCCGCCGACCTTCTGTGGGCGGTCGTGCGCGACAAGGCGCCGCGGGTGGTGGCCGCCGATGATGCAAAGGCCCCGGCCTGGTTGCGGGGCCTGCAAGACGGGGTGGCGGAGATCGCCTTGTTTCCGTTCGGTACTGCCCTTCTGCCTGGCGTCGGTCTTATCGGTGTGTCGCACCCGGGTTATTTTGCGCGGCTGGGTCTCGACACCCTCGCGACCTTCACCAACCTCGGGAATGTGAGCCTTTGTCTGCGCGCGCAAGCCCTTCATGACCCGCTGACGGGCCTATCCAATCGCGCGCTGTTTGTCGACCGCCTGCAGCATGCCCGCGGCTATGCGCGCCGTCGGCAGCGCCTCCTCGCCGTGGCGCTCCTGGACCTGGATGGCTTCAAGAAAATCAACGATCAGCACGGTCATGCCGCCGGCGACGCGCTCTTGCGGCAGGTAAGCCAGGCCCTGCAAGAGGTGATGCGCCCCGCCGATACCGTGGCGCGCATCGGCGGCGATGAATTCGCCTTGTTGTTTGTGGATATGTCCTGCCTCGACGCTATCGAGGCGGTGGCCGCGCGCGTACTCCAAGCGCTCGCGTCGGTGCGCCCTCCGTCCCGCGACGGCCGGACGGAGGCCCTTTCCGGCAGTCTCGGTCTGACCGTATTTCCCTTGGATGAGGGGGATGCGGACACTCTGCTGCTGCATGCTGACCTGGCGCTGTACGCCGCCAAGGCGGCCGGTCGCGGTCAGTACCGCGTGCATAGCCTCGATCTCGGTATCGCCCGGGACGCGCCGCTGCGCGCCGTCGAGCGGGTCCGGCGCGCCCTGGCGCAGGGCCGGTTGCGGCTGGACTACCAGCCCATGATGCAGATCACCGGCGAGATGGTGGGGTTGGAAGCGCTCTTGCGTCTGGTGTCCGAAGACGGCGAGGTCGTGGAGGCCGGGGCCTTGGCGGCGGCCCTCGACGCGCCGGATGTGGCGCGCCCCCTGGGCTGTTTTGTGCTGGAGACCGTCGCCCGCCAACAGGAAGAGTGGGCGCACGATGCGCGGGTCGCCGCCTGCCAAATTTCCCTCAATATCAGCGCCACCCATGTGTTGAGCCCCGGATTTCTGGACGATGTACGCGCCCTACTGGCCGCCCATCCCGGTCTCGACGCCCGCGCCCTCGAGTTTGAGGTGACGGAGTCGGCCGCGTTACGGGACCTGCGGGTCGTCGCCACCACGCTCCGCGCCTGTCGGGATCTGGGGGCGCGGGTCGCCCTGGATGATTTCGGCACCGGCTACTCGTCCCTGGCCCACCTGCAAAACCTCCCCATCGATACCCTGAAGATCGATCGGAGTTTCGTGCGCGACATGGCAGCCCACCAGAAGGGCTATGCGGTCGTGGCTGGAATTACGTATATGGCCCGTCTGCTCGGTTTACGCGTCACGGCCGAAGGCGTGGAGACCGCCGCGCACATTCGGACCCTGAAAGCGCTCGGCTGTACAGTCCTGCAAGGCTATGCCATAGCGCCCGCGATGATGGCGGCGGATGTGCCGGAATGGATGGCCGCGCACGCGTTGCCGCCCGCGCGGGAGGGCGGGGTATTGTGCCAGCGATAACGCCGCGGATCCTATCCGCGATGCGCTGCGCTGGCCGTTTTCACAAACTGTTTGGCGACCTCCTCCGCCCCGAGCGGCACGCGTCCTGATCCCAATCAAATCCGAGGTCGTCCGATTCGGACGGTACGGCAGGATACTCTCCCGTGCCGCCGTAGTCAGCGGCGGTGAGGATGTCCTCGGGGCCCAGCCGCTGTCACCGACACACGGATTCAAAGTCGTCATCAGGGGGCGCGATGATTGTTCGCTCATAGCCGTACCACAGCTGGGAGCGCGCAAAGTCCACAAAGCGCTTTTCGTCCTCAATCAAGGCCCGTAGAGCGAGTTGGCCCGCCTCGGTCTTACGGGACGCCACATGGGCCTCAAGGCTGTCCCACCAGAGCTCCGCGCAACCGTCGAAACTAACGGGCAGCGCACCCCTCACGGTTCCGGCCGCGGCCTCTAACGGGGGTATTGGGAGCGGTACGGTCTGGACATACGCGCGTATGTCCAGCGCTTCTTGATAAGAACGGACCAGCGGCGCGTGTTGTTCCACCCAATGGCGATCAAAATCCTCACGCGTCAGATGGGGCAGGCGAATAACGCACATGATGAGTTTGAGCATAAGGGTAACCCAGTATTGTTGTACCAGCGATGGATGCTAAACTGTGACACCGCTGTCAGAGTCAAGAGGGGAAAGGAGATGCGGATCGGCGAACTGGCACGGAAGACGGGCGTGAGCGTACGCATGCTCCGCTATTACGAGAACCAGGGGTTATTGACGCCGAGGCGCACAGCCGCCGGGTACCGCATGTATGCGAATGGAGATACCGAGCGTGTTCGGCGCATCGCTTTACTGAATAGGGCAGGGCTCTCGCTCGCGACTCTGCGACCCGTCATCGCTTGCGAGGTGCAGGGCGACGCGGACTTTCAGCCCTGCGATGCATTGAAGGAAACGCTGCAAGCCACCGCCGCCGAGTTGAGTGGGCAGATTGAGAATTTACAGCGGGCGCGTGCGGTGTTAGGGAAATGGATAGGCGCGAGTGAGTAGCCAGCAAATCATGCGTCTTGCGGTGCGAACCCCAAGAACTACGTCCTAATATGCGCCGTGGAGCAATGACAGGGAGGCTGCGGTTCGTCTTCTGGACGGTCGGGCACTGCCAGTAGAACGACTACGGATGGTAGGGGTCCGAAGCCCGTCCTCGACATACGGGATCCGCACGATGAGCGCGTTGTGTTCCCGCTCCAAGGTACTTCGTGGGATGTGGCTTTAAGCGAGGCAATGGCGGGACTCGGCGTGCGCCCCACAATCTTGGATGGCCAGCCAGCCGGGCTCGCGATGCACAACGCATTATCGGGCCGCGCAGATACTGGTCCCAAGGGGAAAGCGATTTGTGCTTCGTTCATGAATGCTGCGGGCCTTGCTTGATTTGGGGTAGGCTTGCGAGCCGGGCCGGTGTATCAAGCAAACATTCCTCAAGATTGTCGCGAGGACGAATGTGCTCGACGACGAGGAAGGCCGCGTCGTCAACCAAGGAAAGGAGCGGATAGTGCCAGGTATTGGGCGCAAGGTTGATGCCATCGCCGCGGTCGACAAGGAAGGCGCGGAGATTGCACGCGTTTGGCGAAGCACCGCCTGCGGCGACCACCGTGAGGAAGGGTTGTCCCTGGAGGGGCATGAATAGCTGGCTTCCTCGAGGATGACGTTCCACGTGCCGCAGCGTTACAGGCAGGCGCACCGCCCGTGCCCGGTAAATGTGCACGGAGGCCTGGGCATCGGTGCCGATAAGAGAGATGCGGGTGAGGTCCGTAAAACGGCGCGCAGTGCCCCCATTGATGACGTCGGCAACGGTCGATGCGGTTTCCAGAACGTCGCCAAAAGGTGCGAAAGCATCGCGGCTGATCGGCTCGATCTCGATATCAACCATGCGCGGCCATGATGCCGTAAGCCCGTAGCCGGCTTACGCCTCCATCCGGAAAGATATTGAAACGGATATGACTGATGGGGCCTATGGCAGGTAGCGCGCTGAACGAGTGCAGCGTATCCGCCGACAACGGTTGCTCGGGTAAAAGGACCTCCCAGAACAGGCTCTGCGGCACGATGATGTCTGTGGCAGGCGCGTCTTTCAAGAAAGTCGCCTGTAGGGAGCATGAGGCGGGGTGGTTGCCTTTGAAATGCGCCGTGTCGACATCAATGCGACTAATGAGACCGGGTCGGCCGAGTGCGAGGATGCACCAGTCATGGCCAGGTGCGCGCCGCCGGCGTGTTTCCCATCCATCGCCCATGTTTCCGGCACGACCAGGACGCAGTAATTTGTGGGGAAGGCCGTAGTGGGCGTCGCTCCAAGCGAGCGCCCGTCCCCCGCTGGCCAACGCGAGCAGATCGCGGCTTTCCGTCTCATCCGCTTCGAGGAGGCACGCGATGCCATATGCACGCAAACGCGCGATTCCGCCGTCAGGATAAATGCGGAGGCGGACGTGCGTGCATAGCTGCGGCGTTTTTGGTTCTGCCCAGAATCGTGTATCGCTTTGCAAGGTAACGAGGTCCAGGAGCGGGCGCCACACGGTCCGGTCGTCGGGCTCCGTTCCGGCAGGCAGGAACGTGGCGTCGAGCGCTGCGCAGGATGGCGCATTGCCCGTGAAGAACCGCGTATCCAATTCTAGCCCTGTGATGGTGCCGGCGTAGGCAAGGCGAATGACGCACCAATCGTGCCCGTCATCCCGGCGACGGCGGGTTTCCCAGCCATCCATCCATTTGCCATGCTGGTCGTAGCGCGCGCTCTCAAAGCGTGGGGGAGCAGGGTCGAGCATGCGCGCGCATGGCGCGAAAAATTCGTCACTGACGGACAACACTTCGGCGCCGAGAGAGGCGTCGGCGAGATTGCAGTCGTGTATCGAGAATAAGGGCGCTTCCGGTTCAATAGGGTTCATGCTTCTATGGTCAAACAGCGGGGGGCTTGGGTTGGCGAGCATAGGATGCGGAATAGGGGTGGCGCAGACGCCAGTGTCGGGCGATGTCAATGCGACGAGTCACCCAGACACGACTGTGACGTTCCAGGTGATCAAGAAATCGTTGCAACGAACGGAAGCGCCCAGGGCGGCCAATCAGGCGGCAATGGAGGCCGACGGACATCATGCGCGGAGTGTCGGCACCTTCGGCATAGAGCGTATCAAAGGTGTCGCGCAGATAGGTGTAGAAGTGGTCACCTGTGCTGAAGCCCTGCGGCGTGGCGAAGCGCATGTCGTTGGTGTCCATGGTGTAGGGGACGATTAGGTGTGGATGCGTTTCTCCATTGAGACTCGCTACTTCCGTCCAGAATGGCAATTCATCACCGTAATAATCCGCGTCGTACTCAAAGCCGCCTTCCTCGACGACGAGTCGTCGGGTGTTGGGACTGTCCCTGCCCGCGTACCAGCCGAGAGGGCGACATCCTGTGAGTCGTTGGATACTGTGGATGGCTTTGTGCATGTGGGCACGTTCCGTAGTGATATCGATATTCTGGTAATCGAGCCAGCGCCATCCGTGTCCCGCAATTTCATGACCTTGCTCTGCGAAAGCGGAGGCAGCCTCGGGATTGCGCTCCAATGCCATCCCAACGGCGAAGATCGTGAGAGGAAGTCCGCGGCGCTGGAACTCCCGCAATACGCGCCAAACACCGACGCGGGCACCGTACTCGTAAAGAGACTCCATGCTCATGTGCCGCGACGCGTGTGCCGGGGCCTGCGCAATCTCCGACAGAAAGGTCTCCGCATGCGCATCGCCATCCAACACGCAACGTTCGCCTCCCTCCTCATAATTGAGGACAAACTGGACGGCAATACGCGCGCCCCCAGGCCAGTCCGCCGGTGGCGGATCCATCCCGTAGCCATGCAAATCGCGCGCGCAGTCGGGCGTCATACCTTGCTCCAGTGTGCGTAGCGTCCTGTAAAGCGTTTGCGGGGCGGTGGGGCAAGGTCCGCATATTTGCTGGTGCGGAGCCCGGCGCGGACCAAAGCCTCACATAGGCGTACGGAAATACTGATGCCATCGACCACGGGCAGTCCGAGTGTCG
The DNA here is from genome assembly GCA_028064935.1 of Gammaproteobacteria bacterium. The sequence continues at coordinate 6,146 of JAPTWT010000266.1, forward strand.
CCGTCAATGACGCCGCCTGAGCCCCCATCGCCGCGCAGCCCAGCACAATGGCGCCAATGCCATCTTCGTCGCGGGCGCGACGGCATTCATCGGCGAGCTGCGTGTGCGCAGAACAGCAATGATGGGCAATGTTCGCTACGGGGATATCGATGGCGCGGATTTTCCGGCAGTGGCGCGCAAAGCCATAACGCAACAAGAGCTCTTCGGTCTGGACCGCCATGCGATCAAGGCTGGTCACGATCGAGAAGCGGGAGGCCACGAGGGTGGCCGCGTGCATGGCCGCTTCGGCAATGCCGATCACGGGGCCGATTGCCAGCTCGCGGGCGGCGAGTAGCGCCGGATCGCCGAAACAGGCAATGACATGAGCATCATAACCCTGAGCAACACCTTCGGCTATGAGATCGAGCAGTGCGGCGCCGGCCACCGCTTCGTCCAAATGAGACTCGATGGACAGTGGGCCGTGGGCGGGGCATGCCACCTCGATCAGGGTATCGGGACTTGCGGCCATGCGGGCGACAGCCCCTATCTGTCGCGTCATATCCTCGTTGGTATTGGGATTCAGTATCTGGATGCGCAAGATTCACCTTCCATTCTGCGGATCTATGCCAAAGATCGCGGCGAAATCAGGCGCGGCAGTCTCTGTCTGTTCAAAATACAGGCTCGCTTCAATGCGATGCAGATGGCGTTTGAGCCAGTCCATGGCCTCTTGTTGACGGCCCGCCTCGATCAGATCGACCAGCTCACCATGTTCTCCGCAGTCGCAGCCCACGCTGCGAGGAGAACCATAAACGGCAATGATCAGCGAACTGCGGGAGGCGAGTTGGGCGGCAAACTCCGTAATCACCGGGTTACCAGCGATGGCGATGAGGTCCACGTGAAAGGCTGCCGAAAGGCGGATGGCATCGCTGTATTGTCGTTCTTGATGGGCGCTGCGCTCCCTTTGGTTTAGTTGCCGTAGTTCGCGGATGTGTTCCTTGCTCACATATTTCACTACGTCAGGCACGCTCGTGCTCTCCACCATGCGCCGCGCGGCAAAGACCTGGCGGGCTTCGTCAACTGACGGGTGTGCCACTTGGGCTCCTCGATTGCGGTGCAAGACGACCATGCGCTCGAGCGCAAGGCGTTGAAGGACGGTACGGATGATTGTGCGGCTGACATGAAAAGTGGTCGCCAAGGTCTCTTCGGGCAGGCGGGCCCCGGGCGCCAATCGATGCGAGACAATCGCATCAACGATATGACGATAAATCACAGAACCGTGATCGTACTGTGGAGCGGAACGGGTGCCGTACTGTTGCGCCTGCGCGATGTCCATGGCCTCAATCTGTATGTAATGTCTACGTCGAAAGTATACACAGACAGCGGACTTCCGCAACAGACTACTGGGAGATGAGCGCACGGCGCCTCTAGGCCTTCGCCTTGCTCCCGCAGTTTCGCCACGCACCATCGCAAGACATTCTGCACCGATTCGTGACACCGTTTAGACCGGAGAAGCGATAGGATATGAGCCATGACAAGATCGTACACAATATATATTCCTATTTTGATACAATAGGATTGGGTGCTTTGATCGGGCAATGTGTGATACGGGGCGCCACGTTGGCATGCGCATTGCTTCAGAATGCATACTAACTTGCGACATATTGTATGTAGCAAGTGTATGCATTATGGGGGATTCGCGATGTCAGACGGGCTCGAGGGAAAGGCTCGTAGCAACCACTACAGCGAGCGGTTATGCAATAACGATCTAGCGCCACTGTTGAAAGTCGGCACAGATGCGGACAAGGCCAAGACGCAGTACTGGACTTGGTACAACATCTTCGCGTTCTGGATGGCGGACGTGCACAGTGTCGGCGGCTACGTATTCGCAGCGAGCCTGTTTGCGCTTGGTTTGACGGGCTGGGAGGTGTTGACCTCGTTGCTGCTTGGGATTCTGGTCGTGCAGCTGTTTGCGAATTGGCTCGGACGACCCGGACAGCAGGCGGGCGTACCGTATGCCGTCATCGCCCGGCTCTCCTTTGGGGTGTTCGGGGCCAATGTGCCGGCAATGATCCGGGGCGCAATCGCGCTCGTGTGGTACGGCATTCAGACTTACTTGGCATCGGGTGCCCTGAACGTCGTCTTACTTAAGGTCTTTCCCGAGTGGCAGCCTTTGACGGGCCCTACGTTTCTTGGGCTGTCGGCCCTGGGCTGGATCAGCTTTATGGTCATCTGGTTTCTGCAAGCGCTCGTGTTCTGGCGCGGCATGGAAGCGGTTCGACGTTTCATCGACTGGGCGGGTCCAGCCGTTTACATGGTGATGCTGGTGCTCGCGTTTTGGATTGTCACCAAAGCAGGGGTCGGCAATATCAGTTTCGCCCTTAGCAATAAACATCTGACCGGCTGGCATGCGATCTGGCAGATGAGTATGGCCATTGCCCTCGTAGCCAGCTATTTTGCGGGCCCCACCTTGAACTTCAGCGATTTTACGCGCTATTGCCGCAGTTTCGGTGACGTAAAAAAGGGAAACTTCTGGGGCCTGCCAGTCAATTTCCTGTTGTTCTCCGTTGTGACCGTTGTTGTGGTGTCAGGAACATTGCCGGTGTTTGGCAAGATGATCACGGATCCGGTCGCCACCGTCGGGCGTATCGACAACATGGCCGCGGCTCTACTGGGCGCCTTCACCTTTGTAACCGCGACCATTGGGATCAACATCGTCGCCAACTTCGTGTCACCGGCCTTCGATTTCTCCAATATCGCGCCAAACAGGATCAGTTGGCGTGCGGGCGGCATGATTGCCGCGTTAGGGTCCCTATTCCTGACGCCTTGGAATCTGTTCAACAGCCCGACCATGATCCATGACACCGTCGACATGCTGGGGGCGGCGATCGGTCCACTATACGGAATACTCTTGATGGATTACTACGTCATGAAACGGCGCATGATTGACGTAGATGCCCTATTCAGTGACAAGCCGGGCGACAGCTATTGGTATACCGGCGGTGTCAATTGGGTAGCGGTCAAAAGCCTGATTCCGGCCACCCTGCTCGCCATCGGGACCGGCTTTATTGGCGGCGATCTCAAAAACTTCTCGATATTCGTAGGCGGATTGGCCAGCGCGGGGATGTACCTACTACTCATGGAACGCTCGGGCCTCCCCCATGATGTTCCGGCCGACATGGGCAAGTCCTAGCAGGTATTAGCAGAAGAAGGACACAACATCGTCATGACAGCATGATCCAAAGCGCGCACGCATGCGGGGGCGGGATCGTGCGCTCGAGCGGCCATGTGAAGAGACGACTTCAATATCTAACAGGGGGGAACTTGGTATGGCAGGCGCGGGAAATAAGAGAGAGGCAGATACTCGTAAACATTCATATGCAGTTGGGGGACGCAATATGGCGAGGCGAAGTCGGCGTTGGGTGCCGACATTGCTTATGTCAGGCTTATTGTCGCCTGCAGCGCTTGCATCGATCATGCATGGATGGCGCATCAGCGGTTACATCTCGCCGACCTATATCTATAGCCAGGCACAAGGCGTGAGCTCGGTCATATTTGGGAAAGGTACTACGCCCTTCGGATATTATTCCGCGAACACGGCGGCCGGCTCCCTGTATATTTCGGCCAACAAGAGATTCCAGGATGGCAGCTTCC
>JAPTWT010000119.1 GCA_028064935.1 Gammaproteobacteria bacterium
CAGGTCGATGAAGTCTGCGTGCAGTCGATGAGCGACGACGAGGCTGCGCGCGCCGAGTTGGGCAGCGCCAGGAATCCGGCAAAGAGAGCCATGATGAGGATTGCGTGTCGACCCATGCGTTTAGCCTCCATAGGCCGTGCAGCCGTCGTTGACATTATTGCCGGTCAGGGTCGTGATGCTGTGCGGGTAGGGGAACGTCAACGTTTGTGGGTTCGTGTATAGCTGGAACCAGGGCCCGATATCGAAATCGAACACGTATGAGCATTGGTCGTTGCTCAAACTGCAACCACCGTCCAGGTAATAGACAGGGAAATTCCACGTCGAATTTTCCCAACTGGGATTGACCGTTCCTAGCTCTTGAGCACCCGTGTAGCACGTGCCGTTTATATTGACGGCGTTCGGGTAGGGGCAGTTCGTTGTATACCAGCAGCCATGTATGTCGCAGTGCCTGGTGGTTACGGCCGGTCCGTCGTCTTGCGAGGAAAATGACGCAATCGGCAAAGTCGCGGTGTACACGTTATGCGGCGGGTCGCCACCCCAACAGTAGTAGTCGAAGGTCAGGGACGTAGCATTCGGCGAACACTGCACGCCCATATAACAGAAATCAGAGCCAACACCGCCCACGCGCCAGGACATGGTGCTCGCAAACCACGACCCCGGGGTACACGAGTCTGACACCGAGACCTGCGGCGTGGTCTGCACCGTGCAGGATTCGTTTTGCGGCGGGTTGCTGAGCGTGCAAGATTCGGTCGGTGTCTGCGTCGTGCAGGTGGTCGACGTCGTGTTGACAGTCTGCGCGCATGTGCTGGTCGAGGTCTGCGTGGTGGTGGTCCACTGCTTGCAGGTTTGGGTCTGACCGCAGGTACCGCCCATTTGCACGCTGGTATTGCCGGAGCAGCTGTAGATGGGTTTGCCACCAGCCAGCTGCGACTGCTGGTTAGCATAGCACGTCGAGATATTGCCGCCGTTGGCGACTATCTCGCCGGTGTATCCGCCGGCGTTCGTGTTCTTACCGGCGGCAATCTGCGTACCATTTTGGGCGACGACACCAGTGCCCTGCGTATCCGACACGATGCTGCTGCTGTTGGCGTATTGGTTCGCCTGGGCCTGCGCGCCCTGTTGTTTGATGGCGTACAGATTCGACTGGGAATAGCTGCCTGTTTGCGTGACGGCGAGCGGGCAGCTTGTCGTCGACCCGCTTCCAGAGCAGGCGCCCATGGTAACGGTAAGGTCGCTGTCCGGCTGGGCCGTGCCGCCGGGGGATAGCGTGGCGGTCTCCCAGGCCGGGCCGGACGTCCCGCCGCAGGATTCGCCTTGCTGGGTGCCTGGGCAGAAGCGAAGGCTGTAGGTCCCGCTGGGTGTGCCCTGTTCGCACTCGGTCTCGATGCCCAGCGGGTAGACCGCGGACGTGTTGCTGAACGAGGTGGCGCCACAAGAGATGCTTGTGGTGGACCCGGCGTGTCCAGAGGCGGACACCGAGCCGTTTTCGGGCTCGGAACCGGCGGTACCGCCGGCGTTGAACGTGGTCGTGGTGTTGGCGGACGACGTGGCCTTGCCGCCCGTATAAACGCCCTGCGTGGCGAGACTCGAGCTGGTAACGGACGCCGGCGCAGGCGTTGGCATCCCGAATAGCAGGCAAAGGGCAAGCGTGCAGGAGAGGATGATGTTCTTGCGCATGAGGCTTATAGGCCCGGGTAGAAATTCGGGGAGTTGTTTTGATGTTAATGAAGGTCAGAATTCGGTCTGGTTGCCTAATTTAGAGCTGCTGAGGTCAGGAGGCCTACTGTAGAGAAGTTGGTTTAGGGCGAGTAAACTTCCGAGCGACCCAGCACGGGAGATGCCGGGACACGCCCAAGAGACAAGAAGGCGAGAATGGAGCCGCGTTTTTATGATGTTCCACCGAACAAGAAAAAACTGGAATTTGGTAAAGAATAATCTGCGTGCCTTTGGCCTGTTTCCCTTAGTGCCATTTCTCGCATCTGTTGCGGGCGTGTTAGCGGGGCTGCTCGGTGCGATTTACGCGCGTGGGTCTGGCGGGCTCGAAAAATCGCCGCCGTTTACCTGGCTCCCGGTAAATGAACATGTTGTGTGGTTTTGGGCTCTGGTAATCATTTTTGCGCTTCTGTTTGGCCTTGCAACATGGGCGCCAGCGAGCGCGGCATCCAAGGAAATAGGGGAGTTGCGCAAGATTCAAGAGAATCTGGAGAGGGTAGTGCGCACCATGCCACCGGATGGCTTTTTAAATCGCTTTGAAACCTACTGCAATAAAAGCTTTCTGGTTGCGGCGCAAGCTAGCGGGAGGAATGCGAAAGAAGCGGACATTATTAGCGCAGTGCGGGCAGTTTTGGCTAGCGTGCTTTATCTGGCGCGGGAGTTCGACGACGGCGGTCCTGGTACCGTATACAGCGCAAATGTAATGGTTTACCACGACGCTGAGACGCTTCGCCGCAACAATCCAGGTAAACTCAATGAGCTTCAGAAGGGGCTTGTATTTTTTGAGCAGGGTGCGGGGGCGGAGTCGTTGGCTGGTTTGTTGGAGCTTGTGCCCGAATTCTCCATGAGATTGGTGGCCAACGGCGGGGCCGAACGGGATGCTGACACGCCAGCCATTGTTTTACCTGTACCCGCGCAACGAAATGACGGGCATAAGGTGACATTTCTTCCTGGTGCACCCGAGGCTTTCTGTTCGGAAATCGGATACGCAGGGTATGAAGATACATCGACACTGGCCGATTGGTGTCGCACCAACTCGGCGCTGCGGCCAAAGGTTGCTGATGATATCGAGGCCTATTTCAGCCCGTCTGGGGGTGGGGCCGCCATTAAAAGCTTTACGTCGCTTGCGTTTGGCAAACCATCGGTAGGCGAGGAAGAAGCGGACAGCCAGCCTGTGGGCATACTCAATCTCCACTCGAACCGGACGGAATTTCTTGGGGAAGCGAGGCGCGGCCGGGACCTTTTTGTGCCGTTGATTGCGCCACTTCGGCTGCTGCTGTGGGGGTCTTTGAGGAAATACAAAACCCTTGTCGCCAAGCAAGCAGCGCCGTTCAACACGCAAAACGGGCGCCGGTCTAAGCGATGAATAGGCTAATTCGCGTAAAGACAGCCCTGTAGGGGCGCTCGAAAGTTGGAGGGTTAGCTTTTCTTCGAGCGCGACGGGACTTTATCGCCGATGACGCGCGCAGAAATACGGTGTCCGTCACGGACAAACTCGTACCGACGTGCTGGTGCCTGGCTCGCCTTATAGAGTTCTTCGAGCACACGTTGTCCGAGCTCCGTCTGCTTAGTCGTCTTAGCTGCATCGCTCATGGTACCTCCTCTTTCTGGCGCTGAGTGTTTCCCCATCACACTAACAGCATGTGCTTACGACATAGCGGCGCACCGTGTACCTAGTTGTATACATCCGTACAGCCGCAGCCTCTAAACGCCAAGGCTCAGCCACGCTTCTCAGCGTTTAGCGGCTGGGCCTACTGCCCGAAGGCAGGTTCGCTCGCCCGGTTTCCCGGTGTTGCCTACACGCAACTTATACCGCCCTGCACAACGATGTCAACTTTTGTTGACATCGCTCGCGGCATATACCGGTTCCCATTCCATACGCAAAACCCTTGTCATTTTATCCGTTTTTGCCTACGGCCCGGCTATGGCGGCTGCAGCGTCATCGTTGACGGTCTCCCGCAGGTTAACCCAGCCAGCCCGGCGGCTAGAGCGCCACTAGCTTGCCGTGACAGCGAGTCTTACGTGGCCTCCTGTCTGCACAGCTCGTTAGTTCTGGTCAGGGTCCCGCAAATCCCATAGCAACACCTGCAGCGGGAAGTAGCGTCGCCCGAGATAGGCACCGGGCCAGCTGGAAAGTGCGCCCAGCACAAGCAGGCTGTAGACGAAGACCACCTGAACCAGGAGGACGGTTTCGGTCGCTCCGATAAAGGCAGATACGTAACCGCTCAGGTTGTTCCAGGCAGGGTTACCAGCTGTTACGGCGCGCAGAATCCATACCAACAGTAGGCCGCCGATGATGGAGCGGGCGATTAGACCAAACGAAACACGAACACGGTTCTCCGGCCAAAACGGAGCCAACGCCGGCGCTGGTGGGGCCGGCAATGCCGGCCACATTGCCACCCGAAGGGGTGGTTCGGCTACCCCTTGTCAAGCACGGCATCTTGTACTAGATTCCCGACAATAACCATTTAACTTGTAGGGATGAGCGACTGGCCTCATAAGCAGGCCGACTGGCAATATAAGGTAACCAAATGATAAATAATAAGAATAATAGAGAAACGCCCCCCGTGCGGGGGGCAATACCCTCGGCTAACCCACTCCATGGTAACAAGCGCACTCCCGATTTCAGCTCATGGGTTTGGCGCCTGCCTGCGGCTAAAACTGCGGCGGTGTTTTTGGTGTCGAGTTCACTTGTCGGTTGTGCCACGTACTACGTACCGCCTCCAGGGCACTTGGGCCAGCTCGTCAAAAAAGGAAATGCGCGCGCAGAATATGTTCTTGGAGTTAGGGAAAGCTTGAAAGGGGGTGTGGCTTGTGGTGCGGCCGTTTACTGGTGGAAAAAATCCGCCTCCCAGGGATATGCCCCAGCGGAAGTGCAGGTTGGTACCTATCTTAGTGACCAAGCGGTGCTTCCTGGTGCTAATCCATACGTCCCGTTCTCCGGCCTGCAGTGCCTGGTATACCCACCACACTTAGTGGCGGCACGTCATTACTTTGAGAGAGCAGCGGTACACTATAAGAAAGCCGCTTACCGAGGAGAACCTAGTGCTGAGTATGGCTTAGGCATGCTGTACTTTCTCGGAGATGGAATTCATCGAAATCTCGATAAGGCTGTAACTTGGTATAAGAAGGCCGCGGCGCAGGGATACGCGGCCGCCGATATAAGTTTAGCTGAGATGTCGACGAGCTTGGAAAATCCTTATTACCCTTATTCAGGGGTGTCCCAGGAAAGCATCAACGCGGGCTGGACTCTTACAAAAACCCAAGCCTTAGCTTTAGCAAGACGTCTTTCCCACGTTCATTGGTACAAAAGGGCAGCCGCGGCTGCTAGGGCTGCTCCGAGTAAAAACTTGTGGGCAGAATATGCACTGAGTAGTCATTACCGCGTGCCGGGTAATACTAGCGAAGAGTTCTACTGGGCCAAAATGGCGGCCGACTATGGCTACGTGCCCGCGATGAATCGTTATCAATCATTGCGTGAACAGTATACAGCCGACAGGCAAGCAGAACTTCAGGCACAAGCCAAAGCTCGAGCCCGGTGGAAGCTCATTCACAACCCTGTAGCAGCTTACAATAGGGGGTCTGCATATTTCCTCGTCTACAGTACCGCTCTTCGAGACTATAACGCGGGGGCGCGCCTCGCGATGGAAGAAGGGCTTAATGGACCAGCCAACTATCTCGCGCCACAGTCGCCGCTGCATTGGTTGCGCGACTGGCGCCGTCACGCTACGCTCTGGCTTAAACGAGCAGCTGCCGATGGGAGCATGCGGGCCAGACGCAAGCTACGAGCCCTTGCGTATCTTCGAAAACAAAGTTGAGGCCACAGCGGCTTGAGAAGGTAACGGTGCACGTCACAATAAGGTGCCATCTGTTAAGTACGAGCATAAAAACCCGCGTGGAGCTGAGGCGAATCTAAAGTGGAAACACCTCAAAGATTCCTGAGCGTACGGGGGCATGCCCGCGGAATTTTTGAGCGGGTCTAAAGAAGAAAAAGAGGCGCCCCAACAGAGGGTGTACGGGAGTTTAAAATGACAAAAATCAAAACGAGAGTTGGAGTCGCCGCGATATTTGCAACAGGTGTCGTGGGCGCGGGGGTGCCGATAGCGGCGCGAGCGGTGACCTACGCAACACTCATAAAGGAAGCCAAGGCGGGCAGTGAACGGGCGGCCCAGGAGATTCTGCGGGGAGCTCGAGCAGGGAATCCTGTTGCGGAGTTGGCCGCTGGCATCATATATCATGAAGGTTTGAGCCTTCCACAAAACGAGACGAAAGCAGTCTACTGGTATCGCAAAGCGGCGGTTCGAGGGAGCGCTTCGGCGGAAAACAACCTAGGTGTTGCGTACCACGATGGCCGGGGCGTCGCGCGCAACTACTCTTTGGCCGCGTACTGGTTTAGGAAGGCTGCCGAACAAGGGCTGGCTGACGCAGAATATAGTTTGGGGTACGCCTATGGGCACGGCTTGGGGGTTGGGCAGAGTTTTTCCAAAGCAGTCTACTGGTGGAAAAAAGCGGCAGCGCAAGGCGACGCAAGCGCGGAATATGGTCTTGGGGCAGGTTATGCGCGTGGCTTGGGGGTCCCGCAGAGCTACGGCAAGGCCGTCTACTGGTGGCGGAAGGCGGCAGCGCAAGGAGAAATGTACGCTGAGCTCAATTTAGGCTACGCGTTCGCGCTGGGTCACGCCGTCACGAAAAATTACATAAAGGCCGCATATTGGTGGAAGAAGGCGGCGGCTCAAGGGAACGCATCAGCGGTACAGGACTTGCGAGTCCTTAGAAGGGATGGACAATGATTAACGCGAGCAAAAAACGCCGTTCGGCAAGTAGTCCAGATGATTTGCGTGCCATACGGGCACATATGCACACCTACGGCGTTATCGTGGCCGTCTGGCTGGCGGTCGTTGTTCTCATCCCGGTCGTCTTCTACGCCACGAGCATTGGGCGTGCGTTCGACGACGAGCTTGGTGGTATTGTTGGCATGCTCATTTTGGTCCTATGGCTGGGCACCGTGTGGGCAGGTATCGGGCGCGTTTTCATCTTGGCGGTTGGGCTCCCGGGCCCAGCCCTTCGCTACTTGTGGACGGGGGATGCAGGACCATTAGCGACCCGCTGCAAAAAACTCGACGGTGTCTTAATCGGTGAGTGGGATACCGCGCCGCCCGCCGCGGACGACGCAGATTTCGAGGCTCCGCAATCCCTCGCGCGCCGGTCCGATAATGCGGACTACCCGTTCGGATATATCAATCCGGGCACGGGACTACCGATGCTCGAGAACTCGCTGCTCGATATTGGTGGCCACACCTGGGGCTCGGACAACTAGGCCGCGGTGTGGCTATGGGCCGTGACCCCACACGGAGGGGTTATACACGGCCCCCAGTGTCGGTAGCGCCCGCGGATATCGGCTGGGTTTCCTCCGCGTTGGGCAGTTCGTTGGCGGTCGCAGTATCCGGTGCGGATTCCTGTTCGCGGCTTGGCGGTCCAGGGCGGGCCATCCGTATGGCCGCGACTTCCTGTATGACCGCAATACCCGCCTTTATCCAGGCCCGTGCCCATTCGACGTCGTACTCGGAGTGCAGTATGTCCCCGTCGTAGTGGATGAGCACTGCAGCGTTGCTGGGCCGGTCCCCGAGGCTGTAGATGGCGAATGGCTCATCGAGCATGTAAGCATCGAGGGCAAACAGCCAGGCTTGGCTCAAGAGCATGGGACGCTCGAGGTGGTCGTCCGCATAGTACACGTGAACGTCGAGTTGACCGGCCAAGTAAGGTGCCACTGCAAGGGCCGCTCCTTTCCGCGCGCTGTGTTCCAAGCGCCACTGCTCCTCGACTGCTTCGCGCATGAGTTGTGCTTGGGGCGAGTTTCGCTCGGCGTCACGCTCCGGCAGGATGCCGTCCTGGGGTATCAATTTGGGTTCAGTAGTTTCTGTCATACGGGGCCTCTGGTAATGAGATTGTTCCGTGAGAGATAGGCCCCGCTGAAAATTCAGAAGGGCGGCGCTTAGCTCTGATGATGCGCAGAAGTCTATGAGCGGCTGGCGCCTGGCTCGATGACACGCCGTCGCGCTGCTGTTACTCGAACGGGACATCGTCTATGTTGAACGGCACGGCGTCGGGGTTGAAGGGCTCGGCCGTCGCATCCTGTCCGGGCGCTGGGTCACTATCTCCTCCCGACGTGCTATTGCCACCCTCGTCACCCTTCGCGGCATCCAGTCCACGCTTCGCAAGGTAGCCCTTGCCTAAATCTACGAGACCATTTTTGGCAACACCGAGGAGGGCTACGCCACCGACGCCGAGGAGTCCATTTCCAGTAACATCTCCTGGCGTATTCATACCGTGAGGCGTCGCGAGATTGAATGGGTCGGCACTATTGACGGCTCCGCGCGTATGTCGCATGGCCTTTGCGGTATCGCGGAACTCCTCGTTAACAGCCCTCTCGGTGTGTTTGTCATACTTGGTTTCGCGCGCACGCGCTTCGCCGGCTGTCTCGACAGCTTGTTTTTGTACACCCTGTTGTTCTCCACTCAATGCCCTATCTATAGTGGCAGCCCCTGCGGTTGCCTCGGCACGCACATGTGTGGCTGTTGGCACCCCCTTGCTCGCAGCCTCCAGCGTGTGACCGGTTTGTGTCGCCATATCGTGGCCAAGGTTCGTCAGCGCGGCAGCGGTTTCTGCGTGACTCCCCACGGCTGTTCTTACGTTGCTGCGCCCCTTGTCTACAACATTTTTGTCGTGCCGCCACGCGTCGGCCACTCCGTTTTCAGTGGCAAACGAGGATGGACGGTGGTAGGTGACACTTTGACTTACAGCCGCGGATGTGGCCCAAGTGCGGGCCTGCCGGAAGTCGTTTGTGGCGCTTGCCGTTTCCGACAGACCGCGGCTTATTGTCCGCTTGGTGTCTTCCGACAGGCCCGTGGTGTTGTGGTTCAGGTGCGACAGCATGGCTTGTATCGCGGCGTTTGTCTTGGAGTCGACCTTCAAGTCACCACTTCGGGCGCCCGATGTCTCCACTGTGGCCTGAGCGTTGTGCGAGGCGGACGATTTGAAATCGTTCCCCGTGGAGGAACCGGCCTTTAGGCCGCCCGTCGCGGACAGGCCCAACCCACCCAGAAATGCTCCCCATTTACCCGTTGGTTGTGCCCCTTCCTTGGACTGAATGGCGTTACCAAGCGATTTCCGCTGCCCGACGGTGAGTTTGGCGCCCAAGTCATAACCGAGATTTTTGGCTTCGTCCTCGGAAGACACGTGGCTCAGTCCCGCTCCCAATGCAGCGACTGCGCGGCTCGTCCCCGTATCACTCGCACCGACGCTGGCACCGACACTCATGCCGGTTTGGCCGGTGTGGCCACTGGAGGTGCTGCTCATGACGCTGGCCAGTGCGGCCGCGCCTTCAGCTAGCCCGCGGTTCGCGGATTGGGAGGCCTGCTGGCTGTAACGGTGCTCCTGTGCCAAGGCATTCTGCACGGATTGTCCGGTAGTTCCGGTTGTGCCGCTTGTGTTGGTCCCGAACGGTGTACTTGTGGCAAAGCCAGTCTCGTTAAACTTTGTGTTAATACCCTCTCCAGGGACCGACACGTCCGTCACCCCCATCCCACCCGTCGTCCGCGCTGCCATCATGCGCTGGTGCAACGTTTCGTTGCCCATCGAGAAGTTCTCGAGGCTGACGTTGCCGGTAGCAGCCATGGCGCCGGCGGTCGTGGCGAAGCTCGAACCTACGGCACCGACCACGAAGTCGGTGAAGGCGAGGCCGCCCTTCACCAGGCCCCACGTGATAAGTGGCACAGTGGAGGCGAGGAAGCCCGCGGCGAGCTCCATGTTGGAGGTCATCTGCGTAATGACGCCCTGATTCATCATGGAGTAACCACCGGACGACCCAAGGGTCGGGCCGAGGGTCCCCTGGGCGTAAAGGGCGACGATGAAGTTGATGACCGACATGGTCGGCTCCCACAGGGCGAGCCAGATAAGCACCTGGCCGTAGGAGAGCAGGATGCGTTTGCCGGCGCCCGGGAGAACAACGACCGCGAGGATGATGGGCGCGATGCCGAGGATGAAGGCCTGCAG
>JAPTWT010000204.1 GCA_028064935.1 Gammaproteobacteria bacterium
GGCGGCCCCTATGATGGCTACGCACTGGTCGGCGCTGGTGAGGGTGGCGGCCACCGCCGAGCGTTGCCCTGCCGTAAACTGGAAACCCTGGACTTCTTCTCGGGCGGCGATTACGGTTGGGGTATCACGGTCCACAGGTCCCAAGGGCGAACGATCGACAGGTCGATCGTGGCTGGCGAGGCGTCCCGCGTCGCCACCAGCAAAGCCGCGTATGTCTCCTGCAGCCGTGAGCGCCTAGCCCTCGATATCGTCACTGACGACATCGGGCGCTTGAAAAAAGCGTGGGCCGCGACCGCCGAGCGTTTGACCGGGCACGAGGCCATGCGAGATGACGGGCGGTCGGCGGCGCTGGAAGCTTTGCGCGCCGAGGCGCAGGCGGAGATCAAGAAAGAGAGTCAGGAGCAGGAGAAGGCCCGGGCTAAGGAACAGGCGCCGGAGGCCCAGCCCGGACCGGCCCCGATGCGTTATCAGGACTTTGAGATGGAAATGTGATCCATGGGTGATCTCGGCGTTTGATTTTCCAAAACGGGAAAATCCATTTTCCACCGAGCCCGTAATGGAGTAGGCACCACAACAATCAGGAGGTGTGTGATGGCATCCAGATCCAGATATGACAATGACGAGGTGAGGGAGTTGTTCCGGTTGTGTGGCTGGCATAGCTGGGATTTGTTTCTGCAGGCGGTCACGATCGCGTGTAGCGGCGAGGCAGGCACGGTTGAGCGAATCAAACAGTTGAATGAGGCCGATATTCGCATGGCCTGGGAACACGACCAACAGCAAGGATCGGTGAACTGAGGAGGCGGATATGGGAGTGAACGATCCAAATGCTTACGGTATCCGCACAGAGTTGTCCGTCGTGGCTGCCGCGATCGCCGGCGTTGTGGGTTGGGTCGGAGGGACCGAGGCGACGCTCTGGACGCTGGCCGGCCGGACTTATCCGCCGGCCGTACTATGGCAGGTGGTAAGCGAGTGGGGCCTCGTCCCTTCCCGTTGGGGGTGGTGGGGCTATGCCCCAGCCGTGACCGCTGCCCTGGCGGCCCTGGGCGTCGGCGCGGGTGCCTGGCGGCTCCTGACGATGCCGTCCGAGCGCCACGTCAGAGGGTTCGTTCTGCACAAAGATCCGGCGCCGGTCGCGCGAGCCTTGCGCCCTAGCAAGGGCGAGGCGGCCGGGGTGCATATCCACCCGCAGGTTACGATCAGCCAGCGACAAGAATGCAATCATTTTATGGTTGTGGGTGGCACAGGCGCTGGGAAAACGACGATCATTTGGCCGATCATGCAGGAGGCCATTGCACGCGGCGACAAGGTTTTGCTGTTCGATTCAAAAGGCGACTACACACAAAGGGTCTGCGAGCCGTTCACCCTTTTGTCCCCGACCGACGCGCGGTCTTCGCGCTGGACCATCGGGCGCGACATCCGCACAAAATTAGAGGCGATGGCGCTGGCCGGGACACTTATCCAAGAGCAACCTGGCGGATCGAAGGCCGACCCGATGTGGGTGCAAGGGAGTCGTGCGTTGCTCACGGGACTCATAACGGACCTGCAAACGCGATTCGGGGAAAAGTGGGATTTTTCCCACCTGGCCTATGAGTCCGCGGCGACGCTGGCGGACTACGAGCGACTGAAGGCCGTGATCGCCCGCGAGGCCCCGATATGCCTGGCCTTGCTGGGCGGGGAAGACGCCGTAGCCCCATCGCGCACAACGATGGGCTTTCTGATGCAGATTATCAGCAGCCTGACAAACGTTATCCATATCGGTGTGGCGGCCCACGATCATAAAGCCAATCCCGGGTGGAGTGTGCGGGGATGGCTAGCGGGCAAAACGCCCAACGTGGTTGTGATCGGTTTTCGTGGCGAGCAGTCCGAGCATCTGAGTCAAGTATTTGCCTCTTCGATCATCGAACGCATTGTGCGGCAGATTAGTGGCTTCTCCGACTCGGCGCCCGAACGGCGGCGGATCTGGTTGTGCGTGGACGAAACGCCGGTGGCCGGGTATGTCCCTTCGCTCACCGTGGCGTTGACGACCCTCAGGAGTAAAGGGACCAGAATTGTCACGGGGTTTCAGACACAGGCTGGAGTTCGGGAAAAATATAGCAAAGACACAGCGCAGATATGGGAAGGCCAATGCGACGTCAAGATTGTCGGCAAGCTCACCGCGACCGCCGACCAGGAGTGGGCCTCGCAACTTTTGGGCGAGCGGGAGATAGAGCGTTACAGTCACACTACGTCCCAACAAAGCCACTCCGACCAGGGCGGCCAGCACAGCGCGGCCTGGCAGCGTGTCAGGGAGCCGGTATTGCTACCGGCAAGTTTTGGGCAAGAGCTTGGCATGCAGAAAGATCGACGAGGGCATCTGAAAGGCCCACGGGCACTCATGCTTGCGGGCGGGCAAGCCGCCCTGATCGACTGGCCGCTCACACCCCGCATTGCGCTGCGAGAGCCTGTCGTCGATGCCCGGTGGATTCAGCCTGGCTACCATCCTCCCGCGTGGGGCCGGGACCCTCCGGTTGTAGCTCCACAGCTGGCGGGTTCGCTTTCCAAAACCGGAAAGCAAAAACAAGCCCATAAGAAAAAGCCCGTGCAGGAGCAGCAGACGGCAACCGTGACCGTCACGAAACAGGACCCCGACCTGCCGCCCCTCCTCCCCGGCCAGCAGCCCGAGCCGCAGGAGACACCGGTCGATCGGCTGGCGGGCGGTGTGCTGGAGCATGTGCTCGATGCGGCAGCCCCCGGGGCCGCCCTGGCCGCGCGCATCCTAGGGCTGGTAAGCGATACGGCCACGGCCACCGGAAGGCCCACCCAACAAACCGTCACAGTGACGAAACGGCAGTGGCAGGAGGCAGAGGCTGAGCACGAGCCTGATGAAAATGATCGAGATGAATGACCAGGCTCTGGCGGCCCGGGTCGCGGCGGTCGCCGCACGCGTCGGTATCCGGGGGTCGTTACCCTTGGTGCGGGTGGTCAGCGCCACGGAGATGGCGACAGTCAGTCCTGACCCTGCACGTCCGTCCGGAGTGCAAATTCGGGCGTGCGGGGAGTTGTGGTGGAATGATGTCTTTCCAGTGACAGACAGTCCCGTTGTGCATGAGCTGTCCCACTGGCTGGTGGCAACCTCCCCCAGCGCGCCATGGCCAAGCTTCCCTCATTATGATTGTGATCAGTATGGTCACGGGCCGTTATTTTCTGCCTTGGCCTGGGCGTTGGCGGCGCGCGCGGAGGCGGGCATCGATGATCGGGAATACGACCTAGGGCGCTCAGGCTCAGGCGATCGCCCAGCCGACCGAATGGAAGAACGCTGGGCACGGCGGTGGGCGCGCCGCCCTCACGAAGGCACAGCCGAGGCCCTGGCCGTCAGGGCCATCCGCGATTATCGGCGGCTGTGCCAACTCCGGGCTATGGTCGCCGCGGTGATGCCGTTCCTACGGCTCGCAGTCGCATTGGCGGCCGCAATGGCGGCAACGGCCGCGCTGGCGCACATGATATGACCGGCGCAGGGACGCGCTTGGCCCCCAATGGGGGCTTTTTTACGCTATCGCATGCACCCCGGCATCCGCGCTCGTTCTCTATTCGTCTCCGTGGTCCTGCAAGCCTCGGCTCTCGCCCCCAAGCGCCTCGCCGTGGGCGTCGCTCACAAGGTCCACGCCAGGCTAACCCCCGCCTGTCATGGCCCTTGCCGCTCCGTAACCCCTCCCACAGCTTACCGGCGCCACTCGTGAGGGGCGAGAGCCGACGCAAGACGCAGAGACCACAACCTGGAGGCGAATATGAATACGAACGAGCGCAACACGGATGCCAGAGACCACCAAGTCAACCCCGAGGGGCTAGCCTCAACAATCCGCAGAGGGTGGACGGCAAGACATCCACCAAGCCATCACCGACCAGATCTTAGCCGCCATGGAAACCGCCCGCACTACGGGGCGCAGGCTTTGGGACTCGCAACCGTCTTTGCCTCTGAACCTCACCACGGGCAAGCCCTACCAGGGCATAAACACGCTCATCCTGTGGGGCGCGGCCCTCACGCGCGGTTACACCTCCCCCTACTGGCTCACATACAAGCAGGCAGCCGACAAGGGCGGCCAGGTTCGCAAGGGCGAGCACGGCACCTTGTGCGTGTTCTACAAGCCCTGGGAGGCGCAGGAGACCAACCCGGAGACCGGCGAGACGGATACCGTCAAGGGCGCCGTCCTAAAATCCTTCCGCGTATTCAACATCGACCAGATCGACGGTATCGAGTCCCCGGCCCAAGGAGAGCGCCCGGCCTTCCAGGCCATCGAGGACGCCGACCGCATCTTGCAGGCGAGCCCGGCGCGGATCATCGAGGGCGGCCCAAGTGCCTTTTACCAACCGGCGACCGACACCATCCACCTACCGGCCCGCGAGGCCTTCATAAACCGCGAGGCATTTTACAGCGTCGCCATGCACGAAATTTGTCACAGCAGTGGCCACCCGTCACGTCTGGCCCGCGATTTTAGCGGACGGTTCGGAACCGAGGCCTACGCCTTCGAGGAGTTGATCGCCGAGCTTGGGTCTGCCTTCCTGAATGCGGACCTTGGGATCATCGGCAGCACCCTGCAGGATCACGCCGACTATCTGTCGAACTGGATCGCGATCTTGAAAGGCGACAAGACGGCCATCTTGACGGCAGCCGCGCAGGCCTCCAAGGCGCACAGCTTTATTAAAGGCTTGCCGGCAGACCAGGGGCAGGCGGCCGCCTGAATTTCCACCGGCCCCGTAATAGTGTGGGGCCACACATTCACAACCGGAGGTAGCACAATGCGAAACTTTGCTGATCAAAGGCACTTTAACGACCATGTCGATAACGCGATTGCCGGCCTGCTAAGCGCGCGCGAGATTCGGGCACTGATCCGTACCGGCGAGCGGTTCACGGACCAGACACTAGAAACGGAATGGACTTTAGCATTACTGCGCAGCCTGGGTCATGCGCCCGACCCAGAACCCTTCAACGTGCCTACCATGCCGGCCGGGCGGCGGCGATCGGCGAGGCTCTGGCGCTGGCGGATGTTCAGTCCGAGCATGGGGCGGCCGTAGCCTGGGAGGCCTGGGACACAATGCTGGGGTATGCCAATTGTCCTGGATCAACCAAAAGGCGCTTACCATACGCGTGCGCCGCTTGGCGTATGTTGGTCCATACCCGCTATTTCGCGGGTTCTCTCTAGTCATCGTCCACGCTACGATGGGCGCCTCGCAAAAAAGCCACGAAGAGAGAATACCATGGCGAAGACGAACCCGAACCCGACGCCGTATACTACTTCCGAAAGGCCGCAGGGGGACTGCAGGATGAGATGACGGGGCCAGTGTATTACCTTGAGGCCTTGCGAGGGGGTTGTTGCGGTTGGCCGAGAGTTTGGCTGCGAAGGCGGACAAGGAGAGCCCGGCTGGGACTATTGGGAGACAGCATGTTTGAACAATCCAAGCTAAAGATCAAGCGGGCCAACCACCATATCGACGAGCTTAAAGGCTACATAACAGAGGTCCTCAAGGACCGTCTTTATACTCTATCCATTGAGAAGAACCCGCAGACTCAGAAAGCTGGGCTGGTGTGTCGTATGTGCTCCAATGAGACGGATATTCCCCTTATTATGGGGGATGTGGCCCACAACCTGCGATCAGCGATAGATATCCTCTACTGTGACATCCTTCGGCACGAAGGGCGTACGGTTGACAAACACTCCAAGTGGCCATTTAGAGAAACGCGAGAGGGACTTATAGGTGCGCTGAACGGTAGACAACCGCAAGATGCCCTGAGGGACGCAGTCGTTGATCTGATCGTCGACTCTTTACAGACTTATCGAGGGGGGCGCGGCGACGATCTGTATGCCCTTCACGACCTCAACATCGAGGACAAGCATATGCTTCTGCTGCCCACAATCAACATCAATAACGTACAAGGTGTCGAGTTTGTTGGGGCAGATGGGACCGTGGGCACCTTTGGCGGGTCCTCTTTCGGCGGCGATTTCTCAGGAACTGGCGCGCACTCCCGTATAGAAGCCGCCACAGACATAGTCGAAATTGTGAATTTTGGAAGCGCCACCCTTGATGTACGTTTTGGAACGAAAACGTTCCATGGTCAGCCTGTTGTCCCCACGCTGCATCGAATCTCCCGCCTCGTGTCCACAACCGTAGGGACGGTCGAGGAATGTTTGAATCCCGCCTGAATCCTTGGGATTCCCACGCTTATATCCTTTAACCAGCAGAGGGTCCATGAGACGGGAGTTTCCTTCTGGTTGTCATCAAGCTTCATGCCTGTGAGATTGTTCACGTAACGGCTAACGCTCAGCGCCGCCCGCTGCATGCTGTTGTTAGGCAAGGACGTGCCGAAGCACATCAGGACAGCCCTTGTAGCAGTTTGACAATGGCACTTCTTCGCTTGTCGTAGAACTCATCAAACGCATCAAATGCGTATGTTGACATTTCCGGGATTAGATGACGCGTTCTGAAAGTGGCGTCCCGTGTCCTGATCCATTCTTCAAATGGCGTGGCGTTTTTCGACAAGTTCTCGGATTCGGTAAGTAATTGCAGGTTGGCGAGCAGGTTGTACTTGGCGATGTACGATTGAACCTTGGATTCATCGTAACCCCTCTCCTTTAGGAGCCGAACCCCAAACTGCGACTGAGGAAAGATGTGATCCTCGTGGAACACGGCGTCCTTCCAGTCCCGGTCCGGGTAAATTAGGGAGAGGACGAGGTTAGTGTAGCGCCCCTGGTAGCTGTAGCCCATGATGCGCTCAATCTCGGGGTCGTTTAGGCTCGCCTCGATCCCCAGTGACCTATACAACTCGGCTGCGGGAAACGGGGAGTGGGGACCGCAACCAGAAAGTAGTTCCCGTAGGCGTCCGAGGGTCGTGTCCGATGAGCCGCCGAAGGCGTTTTTCAGCGTCGAGAAAACGAACCAACGGCGGATCGCAACTTGGGCGTCGGCATCTTCGGACCTCGATGACGTGTCGAAAGAGTTGTCGCCTCGCTTTAGCAAGTAGAGGGCAATCGGAAGCAAGGCAAGCGGTGCAACGACATTCTTGGAGTTGAAGCCGAAGCGCGAAATCAGCCGCACCGTCGCCGCCAGGGCCGCCTTGATCTTCTCCCAATTCGCCTCGATCTTGCGCAGGTTGGTCTTACTGAAGTTCTTGACCTTGTACTGGATCGGCAGGTTCTCGGTGAGGTAGAGGCTGGCCTTCAGCACGAAGTCCTTGCCGAAGTTGTACCCCGTCCCAATATCGTTGAGCGAGTCGGTGAAGTCGTGGATTTCGCGCCGGGCGTCCAGTGTCTCCCACTTCGCCGTCGCCGTAGCCAGAAGCAGGTCGGAGTATTCGAGCGGCTGACCTGCCGAGTTTGCCCGCACGAAGACCTGCAACACCTTGTCGTAGTCCTGTGACTTCTCCTGGTAGTAGTTCCCCACCAGCGTCGTGTGGATACGGTTGTGTAGACGGCCGATCAGCCTGTTGGCGTTGTCCACATGGTCCTCGGAAAGCCCGGCCAGTCTCGCCCTCGTGTCCGCCTTCGCATCCTCGGCGTCCTCGAAGTCGAGGATGCGTCCGACGAGATACCACAGCTGCGGAGCTTCGCCCGACGGCTCGTCGCTCTCACGGAAGGCAAACCCGTAGGTGAGTTCTTCGGGGTTTTCGTCGTTCGATGTGGGCGGTTTTAGCAGGTTCAGATAGAGACGGGTCTTCCTCCAGCGGTAGTAGAAGTAGCGGTACGACCCCTTCAGCCCGACGTACAGCGAGGTAATGCGCTGCTGGCCGTCCAGGACGAGGGTGATGTCCTTGGTGATCCCCGCCATGTTCGCCGGTGGGTTATGCGGGGAACCAGCGTCGAAGTCCCGGATGAACTCGTAGACCGGCCACTCGTCCTTGTTCTTCTGCTCCAGCGTCCAGTAGAGGAACGAGCCGATGGGGAAGTCCGCCATTATTGAGTCGAACAACCGCTCGATGCGGTCGGTCCCCCACACGAACTCTCGCTGGATCGCCGGAAGATAGATATCCCGGTTCACCTGGCGGATGATGTCGCTGACTCGAACGGGTATGTACTCCACAGAATCCCCTTTGCCTAACTAAAATTCGACGTCCTAAAAGGCCCGTCCATACGGGCCCATTGGGGCTTGATAAAAACTTAACACCTGTTTATTCGTACAGTTAGTCTTTTTCGTGTAGCAGTCAACTGAGGTAGCGCATGTTAAATCGTGCCCTAAAGGCGTCACCGATTCGCGGCCTAATGGAGCCACGGCAAGGTGGCCTTTCCCCGATTTCGGATGGGTTCGTTTTACGGGGTTTTTGGCAAACTGACAAGAGCTTCGAAATACCGTCCCGTGAGGGCGGGGCGGCAGACGTAGAGGGCCGCCCCGCCGGGGTGAAGGAGAGGCGCGGTTTAGGAAGAAGGCGCAGGATGGGGAGAGGATGGCGCGGGGCCCGCAGGCTGCACCTGTGCTGCGAGCACATCGGAGCTTCTCAACGGGCCGTGAGGTCGGACTTCTCATCGATTCTGTTCTTGTACGCGCTCAGCTGGCGCGGCGGTTGCCCCCCAAGGACGTAGTAGCAAACCAAACTACGGTGACAAGCGTCAATACCTACTTTTCTAGGCTGCCCCCGCCGAGATCCTGGCTTTGAGGCGTACGGTGCTAATTCCCAAAATGGCGGCCGCGTCCTTATCAAATCCGATCCTCATTGTTCGGCCCTCGTAAAACATCAATGTGGATATTTTGTGGCGTGGCAAGAAATATGTGGCGACGAATAGCTAATTTTTGCAAGAGTTTTCCGAAAGGTGATCGCGTCAGTGATCGTGGGTCACGATTAGCAATCCTTTTTCAGGCGCGTGGGATGGGGTGGGTAAGCTGACGGCAACCGTTGTATGATGACGAATAGCTTGAACTGGGGACAATGGGGGCAGAATGCTCGGCGGCGGACGGTGGAATACCAAGTCGAGGCTCCGAAAGCAGCTCCCGATATTTTTTCTGACTAGACCGAGCGGGCCCGCAACCGCTTTGTACGCCGTCCCGGTTGTATTCGGACTTGTGGCGCTTCTGACCAAGAACCCCATTTTCCGCACACTGGTGCCCTTGGCGGTTCCCTTGATAACCTTTCTGGGTATCGCGTGGTGGACCGACTTTAGGGAGAGGCGGGCACTGCTTTCCGAGGTGAGGGAAAATGCTGATGCGCTACTCATGACATGCCGACAGTTTATTGAGCGGGACATTGACAAATGGCGTGCAAACCCGACTACCGTGTCCCTTATGCCGCAAGTGACGTCATCCGTTTGGGAGTCCATTACCGAGCGTGCGCATTCGGACGCCAGCGTGCGAATCGTGGGGCGTCAGAATAGCCGGCTCTCTCAGATTTATGCACGAATCCGTGACCGACCTATTATGACGGGCACAATCCTACGACGGGCGAGCTGGTCTTGGGATGCCTTGGCGGTGCCGAACGGACATCCAGTGGACCCCCATCTTCCTCGCAATATATTTCAATGTGGCCTGTTTTACCTGGACCTCGCGGAGACCCTATACGGGTTTGTGGCAGACTCCAACACCCGGTTCGCTACTCAAACTTCTCGTGAACAGGGGCCATGGGTTGCGAAGGCCCGCGCCTTTCTGAAAGAGGCGGACATCGCGTGGACCGAGCATTTGGTAGCGCATGTTAAATC
>JAPTWT010000258.1 GCA_028064935.1 Gammaproteobacteria bacterium
GGGTCACGCCTACGTCGTGGACTATGAGGACTATCACTGATAGCTATGCACAATCCTCCACATCCAGGGGAATTTCTCACCGCGGTCTATCTGGAGCCCAACGGGCTCAGTGCCCGGGAACTCGCAGTCACGCTCGATGCCTCGGCCTCGACCTTGCGTCGCATCCTGAAGGGGCAGAGTGGCATAAGTCCGGACATGGCCCTGCGTCTTTCCAAGGCGCTCGGACGCTCCCCGGAGAGCTGGCTTGCTGCAGTCCCGATATGACCTCTGGCAAGCCAAACAGCGTGTCAAATTGAGCCGGGTCGGCAGGGTCCGGCTGACTGCAATGTGATGCTTCATCGGCATCGACCCCGGTAAACAGGGTGCCCTTGCTGTCATCAACGAACATCTCGATGTGCTGTTTATGGCCCGGACGCCCAAGACGACCGCCGGCATGGCGGACGTCGCGCGGCAGGCGATGTAGCTCGGGGAGGTAAAGCTTGCGGTGCTCGAGCGCACCCAGGCGATGTCCGGGAACGGCGTCGTCGCCATGCACAGCTATGGCCGTCAGGCAGGCACCTGGGAGGGCATCCTGGTCACGCTAGGCGTACCCCTTATCCAGCCGTACCGGCGGGTTTGGCAGGCGCTTGTGAGCGCACCGGGCTGCAGGCGCGGGGTGACCAAAAAACGCTCCATCGCCTCCGCGAAGCGCCTGTTTGGGGTGACCCTCAAGAAGAGTCAGGATGGTATCGCCGATGCCCTACACATGGCCCTGTGGGCCTTGCACGTATATGCGACTGGGGGAATGTAGGGCCGGGCCTATACGTACACACGAAAGGAGGCCCTTATGGTGAAACACAAAAAGAGATTGCAGCTGGTTGAGGTGGCGTGGGTCGACGCCGACCGCAACCCGGGCTGGGTCAACGACGAACAGGTCGATGATGAGGAAGGGGAGGGTCAGGCCTATGGATTGCTCGTAAGGAAGAAGACGGCGCGCTTTGTGTTTCTCGCCCACCAGTATAATCACGGTGACTGGCTCGGCCTATTTCGTATCCCTGTGGGGATGGTGCGCGAAATCCGCGTCATCGAAACCTATCCGCTATGACTAGGTCAAGTAACCTTTTCGAAAGGATTGAGCGTAGCGACGCCGCTTGGCGCCACGTCACGGGTGTTGCGCGTGACAAGTATCAGTCCGTGTTCTTGCGCCGTTGCGGCGAGCAGTCCATCCACCAGCGGTAAGGGGTTGGGTACATTGTTTTCCGCCCAACGCTTGGCGATGGGCGTCGTAATGGGCAGGATTCTATCCTGAAATGTAGATTCCAGGGTTCGCAGTTTTTCGGCCAGTCGACTGGCCTGCGGTGCATCGCGGCGACGGAGGCGGGCTATACCCTGTTGCAGCTCCCCGATGATGAGCACCGAAAGAAAGAGGTCCCCATAAGAGGCTTGCGCGAACCAATCCTGTACGGACGAGGTCGCCCGGGCGCCTTTTTGCAGTTCCGAGATGATGTTGGTGTCTAAGAGATAGGCCATTCCGGGATGTCTCGCCCCGTCTCCTGGGAGCGGGTGAGGTCCACGTCCGTAAGCCCTTGCGCCACTTCACACAGCAACGCCTTGAACTGCCGTTGGCGTTCTTCCGAGGAGGCGTCTTTGGCCAGAACAACGACCTTCACCGGTGTCCCATCGGGGATATTCTCCGGGACCGGTACCGAATGGTTGCTTGTGACACTCTCGAATTCGAGGGCTCGCATACGTTGTCACCCCTTATCCCGCGGAAAAGTCTTCCGAGATAGGCAAAC
Organism: Gammaproteobacteria bacterium; assembly: GCA_028064935.1. Next base: position 1,776 of record JAPTWT010000258.1, read on the forward strand.
AGACTGACATTGTAGCAGAAAGCGGCGCGCGTCGGTCTTTAACCTAAGTCGGTGCTCGATGTGGGGGCTATTGCCCTATCCTCGCTGCCCGCATCGACGGCTGCGACTGGCAATCTCGTGCCCTCGAGCGAAACCGACCCAGGCGCCGACCATTACCGGCAGAGCGCCAACCAGGCGTTGACCGTGTTCGTGGGCGCGCTCAAGGCCTGCAAGCTGCGCTACAACTTCACGGACCTCGCCATCCTGCTGCAATCCGGCCTCGCGCTCGAGCAGCTGCTGCGCATGACGCCGCAGGGCCCCGAGCGCATGGCGCTCGACGTGTTCCTTGACAAGTTCCGCAAGGGCACGCCACAAGGCGTGCAAATCGACGTGAACAAGATGAAGGACACCTTGGGCGGCATGGCCGGGCGCAGTGCGCTGTTCGGTCAGGGCAAGTTTGGTCAGGTGTTCAACACCTACGCGCCCGAAATCGACTTGGCCGACATCCTGCGCACCAACAAGATGCTCTACGTCATGCTGTCGACCATGGCCAAGGACACGGCGGCCCTGAATCTGGGCAAGATGATAGTCTCGGACTTCCGCACGGCGGTGGCCCGGCTGCAGGCCCTGCCGAAGCAGCAACGCCCGTGGCCGCCTTTTATTGGCGCGCTCGATAGGATGGGCTCCTACGTCATGCAGGGCATCGCCCGGCTCTTCGAGCAGGCGCGGTCGACGCGTGTGGCGCTCCTGCCGGGGTTTCAGGCGTTCGGCAATCTGCGCGAGGTCTCGGCGGAGTTCGCCGGCATCATCATGCAGAACACGTGCTCGAAGGCGCTGTTCCGTTTCGGTGGGAATGACTCGGCGGAATCGGCGGCGGAGATGGTCGGCAAGGTGCGGCGCTACCAGCACGGACTGTCTACGTCGGAATCCAGCGGTGAATCCGCCCACGTCATCCGCGCCGCCCCGCAATCCTCGCAGAGCGCGTCGGGCAATGTGGGGCACAACTGGTCCGAGCGCGAGGACTTCCGCGTCTCGCCCGACAAACTGGCGGGCCTCTTGCCCGGCGAATCCATACTGACCGTCGGGGCGCGCGTCTACCATATCATCACGCCACTATTGAAGACGCCCATCGACACCCTGAGGCCCGACGACTCCGTGCGCGCCGAGTACACCTTCACGCCGATGCACCATCCGACACGCGTGCCGGATGGTGAGCAGGGGCTCCATTTCGACCAGCGTTACAGCGAATTCATGGCGGGATAGCGGCATGTCCCCTTCCTTCTTGTAGGCGCCGTATTCATCGTATTGCTCATCGTCCTGAGCCACATCCCAGGCGTCGAGCACCTCGTCAAGCCGCTGTTAAGCGGGGTGACGTCGGTGTTTTCGACATTCATGGGTGGCGTTGGCGGGTGGCTGCTATGGGGCATCAAGACGGCCTGGCGTAGCAGGACGGTGTCCGCGAGCTGTTTTGGCTTCCGCCTCGCCGGGGGTCTCCGTGGTCAGGGTTTGCTCAGTGGCTCGCGCCCACGCAACGGCTTCCGCACGCGTAGTAAAGGTTTTGGTTTTGGTGCCGCGTCCATTTAGACGCACACGCGCCTGCCATCCACCCCACGGCCGTTTTGTGATAGATGCCACGGTCGCCCTGCCTCGTGCCAAATACCCGTCAGGCGCAGCTTGCCATCCTGGTGGATGGAAGGCAATGAACCCGTGGACACGGGACGTGTCCCCCGATACTCAGTGGAGCGGAAGTGGAGCGGAACGTGATTTTGCGGGGAGGATTATGAGCTAAGTTCTTGATTATATTGGTTGGCGATAGTGGGATCGAACCACTGACCCCTGCCGTGTGAATGCGCTAAGCGCTTGAGCGCCCGCAACAAAATCCCACAAAAACAATGAATTACCAGTCCGATAATTCCGTCCCTGAGGCGGTTTTTCGAGTAAAAGTGCGCCCAAAGTGCGCCCAAAGTGGGCGCGGTTAGGCGGCGTGGCTGGCGCCCGCGGGCGGGAGCCACATCCGTGTGAATTTCACCCGGGGCCTAAGAACACCACAGCCAAAACCGTGGTGAAACAGTATGCCGAAAACAACGCTCGACGCCAAACAGCTGGCGGCGGTGCTGCACATGAAGCCCTACACGATTACGGACTACACAATCAGGCATCCGGAGCGGCTACCACCCTTCATAAAACTCCCCACAGGCAAACCTCTGTGGTTCGAGGAGGACGTGCAGGCGTGGCTGGAAGAGCGGCACATCAAGGTCCTGCCGCCACAACAGAGTCCCACCGACTTCAGTCGCAAGTGGTGGTAGCGCGCCCCGGCAAGGCTGATTGTGTTTGCAGACAAAGCCCATGGCGCGATACATTGCCGCACGCGAACCGCTGCGTATGTCCCCGACGTTATATGCTATAATTGTAGCCTATTTGTTATAGGCAGGAGGGGCCATGTTGGCATCCGAACTCGAGAGGGTCGCGCGTACGCTGTCCGCCGAAGAGCGGGCGCGACTCGCTGAGGTACTCCTGGAGTCTCTTCAGGAGACGCCGGCAGCCGAGGTGGCGACGGCCTGGAACCGGGAGATAGAGGCCCGTATCCGTGCCTATGAGCGCGGTGAACTCGAAAGCCCCAGCGCCGAAGCCGTTTTTGCGGAAGCACGCCTCCTCGCTCGGTGAGACGGGCGCGTTTCCTGGCGCCCGCGCGCGAGGAGTTTCTCGCTGAAGTCGCCTGCTACGACGAGATTCATGTGGGCTATGGAGCCCGGTTCGCGGCCGCAGTGGAAGAAACAGTGGCTCGGGCCGTGGCCTTCCCGGAATCCGGCTCCCCGCTTTGGGCGGGAACGCGTCGCGTCTACACCAAAGGCTTTCCCTTCTCCATCGTATAGCGGCCGGAACCCGACGGGGTCGTCATTGTGGCGGTCGCTCATCAGTCGCGGCGTCCTGGTTATTGGCGCGCGCGATGAGGAGACGGGCGCCGAGGCCGGCCGGACCGTCCGTACGCCGGTCGCCATCCCTTACTGCTCGAGGGCGTGTCACACACCCAGCCCAAACGTCGAGCTCTCAGCCCACGGCGTTGCCGGCGCGGGACTGTGGGTCCCCACACGGTCCCGTAACTACCGGGGCAAGGCGTCCGCCAAAGTGTCCGCGCAGGGGAAGTACAAGGGGTGTGAGGCCGGCCGGGGGTTAGGGGCTGGTTATGGGGCTAGGTGAGCATATCCGCTCCAAAATTCGCGCGGCATACCAGCCAGCGCCACGAATTTTGGAGGATGTTTTCGCGTACCCCGACCTCGAGGGGCGCCACTCGAGGTCGGGGAGGCCTGCCGTCTCGGCGCGCCTCGCGGAAACCGCTCCAAAATTCACGCGCCCAACCAGCACGCGGATGAGAATTTTGGAGGTGTTTCCGCGTAAGTCCTGCCTCGCAGGGTGCGAGGCAGGATGGGCCTGCGAAGATGCGTGGCTCGCGGATGCCGTTGGATAAAAAAGCCCCTCTTATCGAGGGGCTATGCTCTGTCGGCGCCGTACCAAAGCCCATAGGCCCTGCCATGAGCGAGGGCGCCCAACAATTTAACGCGCGCAATCCGTTTCCGTCATTGCCGGCCGACCAGCCATTCGGCCGGCAATGATGGCTGGTTGGATGACACCTTGACTCAAGACGATGCGGCGCGTGGCCGCCGGGGCTCCGCGCCCGGATTGGGTCCAGAGGTCTCGCGCCCAGCGTCGGAGCCCCACTAGCACCTCGCGCGAGTGGGCGGACCGGGGAACCCAAAAGGGCACAATCCGCCCGTCGCTCCAGCAATAATCCACGACCAACCCCCGGTCGGGGCAGGCCCCGCGCAGGACAATACGTGCGGGGCGCGCATAGGCGACATAGCGAATGAGGGGAAACCGAGCCCACAGGGCCAGGGCCTCCGGGCTCGCGGGTTGGCTCTCCTCGCTTCCGTCCGTGCGGGTAATGGTTGTCGTCAACATGGCGTCTCCTCCGTGGTGTCGAACACGGGGGTGTAGGGGCGCGGGGAAATTCGGGGGTAAGTGACAGCCTGAAAACTCGCTGGGCCCATTCTGGCCCGCCCGACACCACGCAACTGTCGCCGCCCAGCTCTTGCGTTAGCGCGAATCCGACGTGCGACTTGGCTCGCGACGTTACGGACGCGCACCATCGGTCGCAAACTGTCGTGACACACACGGCACCCGCCAGCAGCACGCGCTTCGCTTGGGCTCAGCCGGCGGGGCTCTCAGATGGTTGCGATGAGCGTGTTCACAGCCGTTCTGTATCGCTCGAGAGGTTCCGTGTTGACTTGTGGCCGGGTATTGTGGACATCGTACTGGCCGGGCTTGATGGCATACAGGGGCAGCCCCTTGTGCGAGCACACGATGGCCACGGAGTGGCTGTCCGGAACGTCCGGAAAGGTAGGCCCGCTCGGAACGAAGGCGTCAGGCTTGGCCTCCTTGAGGGCCCCAACGCGCCGCTTGATTTCGTCGAACATCGCGGTGAAGGCTTTGCTCGCTTTCTGGTTGTACTGTGTCGAGCGGTTGAGCACGACCGCGTGAATCCGCGGCAACTGGAGGCCGAACTGGGCGGCCCTTCCGGAGAAATTGGCCGCCCCGTAGTGACTGTCGACCTGCAGGCCATACAGCAGCGAGCCGACGTTGTCTACGGCCCGCGCGGAGGAGCCGTCGCTTGAGCAGGGAATGATAAGCGCTTCCGCCGCTACCATCGAGAGTTCCGTGTAGGCGGAGAAGCTGGGGTTGCAGTCGATGAACACCATGGTCTCGGGGCCAAGCTTCTCGACACAGCTGGTTGTCAGGTCGAGCAGCCAACTGTGAACGGTTTGCCAGGAATTGGCTGGTAGTGTCTGCGAGCTAATCTGGTTGATCACCTGGGCTTGCAGCTCCAGGCTTGGGTCCCCGGCCACGAGGTGGACTCCTTCGGGCAGGGCGCTGTTTATGACGTGCGCGTCGAGCAGGTAGTCAGTCTCGTGCCCTGTTTTTCCGTGGGGCGATTGCAGCCTCGAGTCGAAATAGCCGCCGACTGTCTGGCGGGTCTGAATAAGGCTCGTGAGCCGCTCGGAGCCTGTCCCGTTCCCACCCAGCACGATTTCCGACAGGTTGGCCTGCGGGCACATATCGACCAGCACAATCGGGATACCGCGTTCTTTGGCAATCTCCGTGGCCAGCACGAAGGACAAAAATGTCTTGCCGACGCCACCCTTGTTGTTCCAGACCGCGTATCGCATCCGCCGGGACCCCTTCTTGTTGTTCTGAGGGTAGTTAGGGTACATCTCGTTGTGTATTGGGGACAAGGGAGCCATAGATGGCCTCGAAGTGACTGACATCATTCCTATTCGCCTTAGGTCCCGCCAAAAATTCACCATCCCAAACATCCGGGTCGCCGGCTCACCGGGCTCAAGCCGGGCCGGAAATCCCCTTTTGTGCTACGCCTTGGTTGCAACATAATTTCCACAGTCGTAAACTCTTTCCAGAGCGGCGGGGTCTTGGTTGTGGCAGGCCACAGCGCTCATGGCGTGTCTGGTGCGTGGAAAAGAAAGGAGATAATCATGGCGACAGGAAAGAAGGCGGCATCAAACGCTTCGCGGATTTTGCGCAACCCCACTTCATCGAAGCGCCAAAAGAAGGTGGCGGCGTCGGATTTGTCCCAAGCGCCGCGCCACAAGAAACGGAGAGGCTGATACGGACAGATTCCGGCGCGTGAACGAAGTTGCGGCGGACCTGGAAAAGGTGTTTCGGGGTGACGTCGAGCGCATAGCCGACAGCTTCATCCAGGCGTTCAACCTTACGTTTGCCAGAGAAAACCGGCATCTCTCCTACGCCCCCTATCGGTGGCTGGAATTCGCGCTCATGCGTTATGTCACGCCGGCTCCCAGGCAGGTGCTCTTTTCGCATGGCTTTTGGCGACGGGCGCCTAAAGAGGCAGGGGCTGCGGTTGACGACTTCGCGCATCGGATGCGCCACGGCGAGGACATCAACGCGTATCAGGGGCGGGGGCTGACGATGAATGATGTCAGTGGCGCCGGGCAACGCCAGAGAACAGACCTCCTGCTGGCCGATTTCGGTATTCACCATTTTCACCTGACCGACGAGCCTCTCGTGCCAGAAAAGGTCTATTCCAGGCGGTCAAATTGGCTGCTGTTCGCTGTAGTGCGCGCGGATGCCTTGCTATTTGTGGACGTGCTAAGCCACCCGAAAGGCATGGAGTGGGCCCAAAAGGATGTGCTGGAAACTGCGGTGGAGAACTGGCCGCAGGCGTTTGCGCATTGCGAGGTGAAGGGCGTGACTGGTGCAGATTGGAGTGACGAGAAAATAGACCATCTGCGTGGATATGGGGTAAATACGCCACACAGGATTGGGTCTCGGGTCTACTGCGCCATAAATGGTGGGCTCACCAGCGCAGGGACACCATTATTGGTCCACAGGGCGGCGGACCGCATCCAGTGCGAGATTGCGGATTTGGTGCGTCAATTCGCGGACCAAAACAACCCGATGGTGCAGCTCTGCCGCGAGCGCGGTGTCCGCGGGCCCGAGTTCCGTATCGTTCTCGCGCCGGAAGGCATAGCCGTTGCCGAGCAGACGACATTAATAGGCGCGGTGCTCACGGAATGGCCGGGATTGTCAGCGCTCGCACCGTCGTGGGCTATCTCTCGGCTCACAGCGTTCTGCGCCAAAATACCGCCCTAAGGTATACTCCAAGCAGAACAATGAGCAGCGGTGCGAGGGGAGGGGTCGTGGGGCGCGAGCTTGGTGTGAAAACAAGCGCGGGAGACGTGTTTGAGTACCGGAACGGGATGTTCCGGGAGGCTTGGCCGCCGCCCGCGGTGTCGTCGGCGATGTTCATTGTCGAGGACCAGAAACCAGTCGCCGCGATGCTGGATTTGTCGCAAGCCAATCATATTTTCAGGGAAGACAGTTTTGACGCGACCACGCGCATCCGTCGCGGGCGGTTTTATAGGCGCAATGGCATCCCTCGCACAATGTGTGCGAAAGGCCATGATGGCCCGGATTTTCATCCTTGGATACAGTCATTCTTGGCCGAGAACTCGAGGCCGCCCACCAGGCTCGTCGCCATCGGCGTCGAGGATTCCTTCTGGCGCATTCTCAGCGCCGAATGCATCACAACGGGCGAGTGGCTGGTGACGCTTAAGGCCCGCGGCGGCGCGGGCTTGCTGCCGGAGGTGGATGACGACAAGGTTCCCGCGCTCGGGAGGGCCGAGGTAGTGAAGGCTGTCGACCACATGGTCGACGTAGCCCACCGAGAGACGCCCGGCTCCATCGTGGATGTAGCGCGCAATACGGCGGCGTTCTTGATGGGAGTGTACGCGGCAGGACTGGAAACAGACGCCAGTAAGCAGCGGGAGATACGGCACAAGGACCTCAGCAAGGTTTGCACCCATTTCGAAAGCCACCCTAAGTTAAAGAAGCAGGAAGTTGCGATTTCTACGGGCCGCATATTGGCCCGCCTGCATCCGCGCAATAAGCCCAACGAACAGCAGCGGCATGGTCTGCGTCCGGTCACCGAGGATGATGCCACCTTCGCCGTAAGTGCCATAGGCCTCCTTCTCAACGAATTCGCATGGACCCCACAAAACGCATGAGCTTTTCCGAACTGGCCAATTTTATCTGGGGTGTCGCCGACCTCCTGCGCGGTGACTACAAGCGCGCCGATTTCGGCAAGGTCATCCTGCCGTTTACCCTCCTGCGCCGCCTCGAGTGCGTCCTGGAGCCCACCAAGGCCAAGGTGCTGAAGGAACAGGAAAAGTATGGGTCTTCAGGCTTTCGTGTGGGTAAGGGGGTATTGGGCTTGCATCAGGCGCCCCCGCAGGCAAGTATTACACCCCTATGCGCGATATCGAACTGT
>JAPTWT010000220.1 GCA_028064935.1 Gammaproteobacteria bacterium
CTTCAGTCTCCGATCTCGAACTCAGCGTTTTTGAACTTCAGCACGTTGCAGTTCTCCTTCACCGCGCGCTGCAGCCCGTCGTCGAAACCGGTGGCCGATTCGGCCTGGATCTCGATGGCAATCTTGACCTTCACGCCGGTGTGAATGGTGAACTGCTGGACGACCTCGTCGACTAGGTCGGCGAACTGCTTCTTTGCCAGGATCGGGTCGAGTTCGATGCTGCCGTAGAACTGCTTCTTCAAGGCCTGGCCGGCGGCGCCCGTGCCTGACGGGTATCCGCCCTTGCCCGAGTCTTCGACCCGGGGTGTGTCGCCGCTACCGCCGGTGGTCACAGATGTTGTGGATGCTCCCCCGCTGGTGTCAGCGGCTTTGGCGCGCGAGGCTTCCTCCGCTGCGCGCAGTGCCTCCATGTACGCCGCCGCCGCAGACGGCTCGATCAGCAGCAGCGACGAGTCCATGATCAACGACGTGCGCTTGCCGTAGATGAAACCGACGTAGCGGCCATCCTCTTTGCCCTGCGCGAAGCCAAAGAAGTCGCGACTCTCCGCGCCCGCAGCCATCGTCCTCTGGAAGACGGTGTCGTCCTTCAATCGCGGCAGATAGAGCTGCTGGCAGCTCTGCTGCCAGACGTTCAAGGCGCTGGTCTCCTTGGCGTCATCCTTCCAGAACCAGTCTTTCAGCACCTTGGCCAGGTGGATCGGTGCCCACTCACCGATGAGCAGTTCGTTCTCCTTGAGCACGCGCTCGATCTCCTGTGACCAGTTCTGCGCGCCGGGGTTGACCTGGAAGTGCTCCCAGCGCAGCTCGGACAAGCCCTTTCCGGGGCGCGCCTCCTGCATCGGCGCCACGATCCACTTGTAGGTCTCGCGGATCATGCGGCGCACGGTCTCCTCGGCCTGCTCCAGGCTAGCGTTCGCCTGCTTGGCCATCAGGTTGTCGAGGACGATGCGGTTGTCCTTGTAGTCGGCAACGATGCTGCGCCAGGCCAGAAACGAGCGGACGTGGTCTTTCAGGCGACTGACGCTGTCGTAATCGGCTGCCAGGAAGATCAGGCGGTTCTGTTTGATCCTAGGCTGCTCGCCGCGCTTCTTCAGAGTCTCGGTGGCGCGGTCAATCGCCAGACTCTGACCACTCTTACTGAACGCAGCTTCGGGTGGCAGCACCACCAAACGCAGAGCCCAGTCGTCGGGCACATCGCTGCTGTCAGTGAAGACATGAGTGCCAGCGAACACACCGCTGGCGAATCCGCGCTGCACACGCTCTCGGACGGTTGGGAACACGTCCTCCTTGTCCTGGAAACGGCGCTTGCGCTCCTCCATCTCACGCCGCAGGTTCGGCCGTGTGTCGAGCCAGAAGCGATTGTTGGCGTGGTTGAGGTAGTGGAGGCGCTCAATAAGGCGTCGCAGCGCATCCTTGAATAATCCAATCTGCTGACCGGGCTGGACGATTCCGAGCATCACGCGTTCGAGCTCCAGACCGCGCACCAACTGATTCGTTGTGCTGGGCGCGCTGCCCAGGAACACCGACCGCGCCGCGCGACGGCAGGCCTGCACGCTGCCGAAGCGCGTGTCCTTGTTCTCGATCTCGGTGGTCTCGGCACGCTCACCGTCCACGTCACGTTCGAGCACCGGGTCCCAGCCTTGCGGTAGGTAGTAGATGACCTCGTTGCGCACGTCGGCGTCGTACAGCGGCAGGCTTCCCGGCATGATGAGCGGGTCGTTGTTGCCATCCTTCCACAGGCGGTGGATCACCTTGGCCATCAGTTTCAGCACCCCGCGCGTGCGCTGAAAGCTGTCCAGCGTGGACCAGTCCTCGTAGAGCCGGTCGAACACCTCGGGGTGGATGGGGTAGGCGTGGACTAGGCGCTCGAAGTAGCGACTCTCCTGCGTCTCCTGCGGGAAGTCGTCGCGGTTGGCGGTGTAGAAGTCCGCGAAGGCATGGCACACCGACTCCATCGCTAGTTTGTCGTTGATCGACGCGAACAAGCGCCGCCGTACGATCTCGAACGCCTCTTCGGTCGCCACCGGCTTCCACAGCGCCTGCACGCGGCCGAAGTAGTGCGCCAGCGCCTCCAGCGCCTTCACGCCGCGCTGGCTGCCGGCTTCCTTATCGGACTCTGGCAACGATGCGAGCAGCACAGCGGTCGGCACGGCCTTCAGCGCCTCAGTCAGCGCCTGCACGAACGACAGGTTGGAATCGAACGTACCCCCGCTGAGGGCTTTGCCTTCTTCGAACTGGCGCACGTATGCCACCAGCTCGTCTATGAGGATCACGCACGGCGCACACCGCGCCAGCAACGTCTCCAGCACCGCCTTGCCAGGCGAAGTACCCGACGTGTCGGCATCGGCCACCAGAGCGTAACCTTCCGCGTCGCCCAGCTGCCATGCCAGGTCGCCCCAAAGCGTACGCACGACCTGCCCATCACGCTTGATGGGTTGGTTGGGTGACGACTTAATGCCGTCGAGCACCGCGACGCGAGCGCGGGGCAGTTCCGTGACCTGCGCTGCATCCAGAATGGCCGCGACGCCCTGCAGATCGCTCGCAGGAGCCTCGCCCTTGGCCAGGTGATAGACCGCCAGCATCGTGTGCGTTTTGCCCCCGCCGAACGCGGTCTGCAACTGGATGACCGGGTCGCCGCCCTTGCCTGTTAGGCGCTTGACCACCGAGTCGAGAAGCAGGCGCATGCCCTCAGTGATGAAGGTGCGCTGGAAGAACAGCTCCGCGTTCTGGTACTCGGGTGAGGCTGAGCCCTGATGAACCCGCGAGATGTCGGCCGCGAACTCCGCCTGTTGGAACGTCCCCTTGAGAACATCTTCGTGGGGAATAGCGATTTCACGCCAAGGTTTGAGCGCCATGATCGTCTGCTCCCTTGCTCAGATTTCAAACTTAGTTTGCGAACCGAAATGCCCCGTCACATGCGAGGCCGCCTCGATACTCACCCAAGACGTGATCAGTTCGTTGTAGGCCCTGGCGTCATCGGCCCAGCCCTTGCGTTCGCATAGCGTGTAAAGGCGATAGGCGAGATTGCGAATTTGGTCCGCTCGGGCGGGCATGCCAGCCAAGAACTCACCTGCCAAGGTTTCCCCGCTCGACTGCAGCGCACGAATCATCTGGTGCAGGGCTTCCCAAATTGGCGTGTTGTTATCGTTTTCTGGGCGCCAGTCTGCAGGGTATTCCGCAGGCTTGAAGAGACGCACGCTCCCCCCGCCCGACTTGACGACCCCGGACGCTGCTACTGCTTGGACGCTCGTTCCTTTCGCCCGCGCCAGAACGTCGGCTTGACCAAAGTCACCACCTACCCAACCTTGCTCGTCGAACCAGGCAAGGCAAAACCGCGTGTCCGAGTCGAAGTCGTCTGCGCCTTCCGTCAGCATCTTGTTAATTAGCGTCAGTGCCGTGTGCACTGTCATCGGACTGCCATCTGCCTCAAGAACGGCCGAGTACTTCGAGAAGACTGCCATGCCCGGGCCGATCACTGCTTGGGCCAGATCGACCGGAGCAACTGGCGAAATGCCTTCAACTCCGCCAATCATCTCGTCGAGCGCTTCGACAAGGTGTTCCTTGAGCTCGCGCTGGAAGTCTCGCCGAGTGATGGTTCTGGCATCCGAATCGCGCTTGCGGCACACCAGCACAATCGATGAAGCCAGCGCGTTTGAACCGATAGCTCGGCCGCGGCTGCTGCGCTCAGTCCGCACCGGCCACGTCCCCGTAATTACGAACTGGGCATTGATCACTGACTCCAGGAAGCTTTCCCAGCCCGAGGAGGCTGTCCCACTTGCTCCGGTGTCGCTTTGCTTGAAAGCGTAGTAGATCGTGACCGGCACGGTGTCGTTGGCCTTGGCATGAATTTGCCTTAGTGCCTGGGTCATTCCGCCCGTGAAATGACGCATGGCGTCATTAATGTTCTCGTAAAGACTATGCGATGCGACTAGCTCATCCTCCTTGGGAGTCTGCCTGGTAGCGAACACTGTGGGGAATACCTCGCGCAAACACACCCGCATCCAGATATAGAAGAAGTCGGACAGATTCGAATAGGGGACGTTGTCGTAGTAAGGCGGGTCTGTTGAGACCACTGTCTGCTCTTCAGTTGGGACCGTACCTTTGGCAGCGTCGAGTTGGAAGGCATGTCCTGGTGCATTGGCGGGCAATAGGTCGATGACGCGAGCGATCCAGCCCAGCGCGCTGGACCACGAGCCGCCACCATCGGTAAGCGGATTGATTTCACCGTAGTCCCAAACGATCGGCAGGGCATGCTTGGTAAACGCGTGCGCAACAAACTCTCCCCCAGATTCCCAAGAGGTCAAGGTATTCCAGTAGTCGGCAGCACGTCCGATTGCGCAAGCGAGATATACGGAGACGGCTTCCGCGTAGGCTGTCGCTCCAGTTCCTCCATCCCGAAGCCTGATGTCGTCATCGGGCAAGCCGGCCTTGATTGCGTCAAGCTTGATGACTTCGCGAGCCTCCACCACAAGGGAAGAGAAGGTCGTTAGAGCCAACTGCTGGCGCAGGTTGAACAATCTTGGAAAGGTCTTCATGCCATAGACCACGACGTTGGTGCATCCGGCCCAATGCAGGATCTCTGCTTCCGGCGCGGTTTGGTCCAAGTCGGCAAAGTCTGGCGCTTCGATCTCGCTTGCTGCGACGTACGCCTTTCCGTTCGGGGTCTCAACCACCGCCGCCATAAGTCGCTGTCCCATGCGGCCGGCAACGCCTTCGGCACGTATGTATGTGAGAGCTATTGGGGAATCGGTCAGTACGCAAGTACCCCCGCGTCCGCCTACAGTGCTTGAGTATTTCGGCGGCCCATCCTCCTTCAGCACGAATTCGTAGCTGAGTCTGTCCTTGGAGACCCTGGGCTCAACCCACACCTCTCGGCCTTCGCGCGAAGCGATCTGAAACGACTTTGCGAGGGGCACATGCGTTCCGCCCGCTGCCGGGTTCGGGCTCGCGACAGTTCGACACCAGAGCCACGTCAGGACAGTCCCTTGGCCGCCGCCGAGGCGGCGCGGCAGCGTCACCTTGGGATAGCGCGTTGCAAGGCGGTCGATGGCCTGTTTCCAGACCCAGTTGCCATAACGTCGAAGGTCCTCGGAGAGGCCCCTCGCGCCAGTCCAGTTCTCCTCAATGCGCGCCTGCTTGGCAGCGTATCCCTTCGGGCCTACCGGGGGCCGGTCTTTGAACCTCGGAGGGATCTCCAGCATTGCCTTGTTGAGCACTACTGGAACAGGGTTGAGGTCCGTGGCGTAGGTTTCGAATCCCAGGCGTTGTGCCTCAAGCGGCAGCGAGCCGCCGCCCGCGAAAGGATCGTGGAAGGCCGGCAGGCGATCAGGATTGAAACCTGACTTCCCTGCGTTGAGTTCACAAGTTTCACGCCAAGACTTTCGAATTTCGTCGCGAGCTCGATTGAGGACTTCCTGGTTGTCGGTGTTCTCCCACTTCACCAAGTCCCGAATGATGTTGAAGAGACGCTCGCGTTCGATCTTTGCTTTTTCCTTGTTCACGCCTCGACCCAAATGACGTTCATACCCAGGGTCGTTAACCATTTGCGCAAAGAGAATGGCCCGAGCCGCAGCTAAGGGGCGGCGAGCGAACCAAAGATGAAGGGTCGAGGGGTGTCCGTGTCGGATTGACTTTTCTTTTGAGGATGCAATGTTGATGTCGTCGAGCGGCAGCGCGACCTCGATGAGTTTCTTGGGTGCCTTGATGATCGCCATGTCTTGTTCTTCCTTTATGCAGGCTGCTGCGCACACGCGAGCAACTGATCGAGATCGAGGTTGATGCTGGTAACGGCCCAGTCGGGCTCCTGGGTGAAGGGCTGGCGCACGTAGAACGGACCTTCATGCTGTTCACCGTCCACCATCACGACGGCCAGGATGAATTTATCGGTCTGGTTGAGTCCGTAGAGGATCTCGTTGCGCGTGACCGTGATTGTGGTCTGGCCCTTGGCGCGTCCCTTGACCTCAATGTGGCGCGAGGGCGGCAGCTTACCGTCCAGCGCTTTGGGCAGGCTGGTGACATCCCAGCCGCACTTCTCGGCCGACACGTCGATGACGTCGTGTCCCAACGCGCGCTCGGCGTTCATAACAGCGCGCATGGCGATCTGCTCGACGCGGGCACGCGCCGCGGCGTCCGCTGTCCATCCGGGCTGCCCCTTGCGCTGCAGCAGCAGACCTGCGGGGATGACCAGTGAGCCGCCCAGAATCACCGGCGTAGCGGAGATGACGTGGCGCATGGCCAGCAGATCCTTCTCGCGCGACTCGCGGCGGACGGTGAGGTCATCGATGGTGCGGCGAACGTTTTCCAACGTCAGGCGCACATCCTTGCCGGCGGCGATGTCGTCCTGCAGATTGATGTAGCGGTCGGACCAGAAGCTGATTTCCTTGACTAGGCGCTCGTGCACGGCGGCCAGCGTCTTGTCCACAGTCTTCTCGCGGCGAGCGCGCACCTCGTCAAAGTGCTCAGGGACCAAGTGGGTGGAGGCGTGGGCCAGCGCCAGCTGCTCTAGGTCCTTGGCGATCCAGGGCGCGGCCAGCACATCCTCGATCAGCGCCATGTCGGCAGGGGCCAAGGGCTCCAGGTCCAGGTGAGGGGCCCAGCCGGCGTTGATGGCGTTCCCCTTGGGGTCGATCTCGACGAACTGCATGCGGCGTGACACTACGTGCGTCGGGTCGGCACCTTCCTTGACCGAGTGGTCGATGATGAACATCACCTTCGGGGTCAGGCCCATGTTGGCTGGATCCACCAGCACAGCGCCTTGTTTGAGCTTGTTGCGGTGGGCTTCGAGCACCAGGTCGGTCACCGATTGCATCAGCGGGTGGGCCGGGTGCAGCAGGCTGGCCATCGGCGCGCCCACGCGGTCAAGCACGCGGACGTATTGCTTCTCGAAGCAGACGCGCTCGTAGCGGCGCAGCACAGGGTCAGCATTGCGGCGGTCGCGCCCGGTGATCTGGCGGTCGCGCTCGCGGATGATGGCCGGGACGTTGGTGATCTCGTAGCGGCCCGGTTCGCGCGGGCGCAGCTCGCCGCCCAGCTGCTGGAAAGCCTGGGTGAAGAACGAGCGGATGAAGAAGGGCTGCAGCTTGCGGGCCTCGGCCTTCTCCATTTCCTCCTTGACGGCGAAGAGGCGCTTCTCGTCCATCACCTCTTCGCACAAGGCATTGCGCTTGATGATGTCTTCGAGGTGGCGGGTGTCCAGTGCGCCTTCGACCTTGCGCAGCAGGCGGGCGCGGACTTCGGGTTCGGAGCCGTAGCGGATGGCTTCGATCAGCAGGTCCTTGAGGCTGCGGTCTTCGAACACCTCGCCCAGGATGTCGAACACGCGGCCACCAAGAGCGTGGCGTTCGATCTCCAGCTTCTCGAATAGCCGCTGAAAGACATCGCCCTCGCGCGTCTCGGATGCCACCATGTTCCACAGGTGGCAGACCTCCGTCTGGCCGATGCGGTGGATGCGGCCGAAGCGCTGTTCTAAGCGGTTCGGGTTCCACGGCAGGTCGTAGTTGACCATCAGGTTGGCGTTCTGCAGGTTCACGCCTTCGCCAGCGGCATCGGTGGCGACAAGCACGCGCGCGGTCGGGTCGTTGCGGAACATCTCCTGCACCTTGCGGCGCTCTTCGCGCTTCACGCCGCCGTGGATCATCACCACGGCCTCCTCGCTGCCGATCAGGCCGCGGATCTTGGCGGCCAGGTAGTTCAGCGTGTCGCGGTGCTCGGTGAAGATGATCAGCTTGCGCTGGCGACCCAAGGAGTCATGCATCTCGGGCGTGTCTTGCAACAGCCGCGACAGCTCGTCCCACTTGCGGTCTTGGCCGGAGTGCACGACCTTGCGGGCTTGCTCTTCCAAGTCTTCGAGGATGATGATTTCGGCCTCGAGCTCCTGGATGGTCTGGGCGGCCGTGGCCTGATCGACGACGGCTTCATCGAAGTTCTCGTAGTCGTCGGGCGACAGCGCATCAGCCGACTCCCAAATGTCATCGGGGACACCGTTGGTACCAGTGCCGACGAGCGTCTCGGCAAGCGACTTGCCGCGTTGGCCCAGATTCTCTTCCTCGACCCGGCGCTTGAGCTTGTTGCGGCGGCGCTTGAGTGACTGGTAGATAGCCTCGGGGCTGGAGGCCAGCCGGCGCTGCAGCGAAGTCAGGGCGAAGCCGACAGTGCCTTTTCGGCCGCCGTCCGCCAGTTGATCGGCCCGCGCGAACTCGGTCTTCACGTAGTCCGTGACGGCGGTGTAGAGCGCGGCTTCGAGGTCGGACAGCTTGTAGTTGCAGGTGTAGGCCCGCCGCTCGGGGAACAGCGGGGTGCCGTCGAACTTGAGCAGGTCTTCCTTGACCATGCGCCGCATCAGGTCGGTGACGTCGACCTTGTGCGCGCCGTCGCGGAACTTGCCGTAGAAGCGGTCGGCGTCCAACAGCGACATGAACAGCTGGAAGTCTTCTTCCTTGCCGTTGTGGGGCGTGGCGGTCATCAGCAGGAAGTGCCGCGTGATCGAGCCCAGCAGTTCGCCGAGCTGGAAGCGCTTGGTCTTGTTGACCTTGTTGCCGAAGTAGCTGGCCGACAGTTTGTGCGCTTCGTCGACGACGATCAGGTCCCAGTGCGAAAGCCGCAGCTTCACCTGCAGGTCTTCGGCGCGGGCCAGTTGGTCCACGCGGGCAACCAGCAGGTCGATGTCGTCGAAGGGGTTGCCGCTGCGGGACTGCTCGATCTGCTCACGAGAGAACAGCGAGAACGTCAGGCCGAACTTCTCGAACATTTCGTCCTGCCACTGCTCGACTAGGCTGCCCGGCGCCACGATCAGCACCCGCTTGGCATCAGCGCGCATCAGCAGTTCGCGGATGAACAGGCCGGCCATGATAGTCTTGCCGGCGCCGGGGTCGTCTGCCAGCACGTAGCGCAGCGGTTGGCGCGGCAGCATCGACTCGTAGACGGCCGTGATCTGGTGCGGCAGCGGCTCCACGTTTGACGTGTGCACCGCCATCATCGGATCGAAGAGGTGGGCCAGGTTGATCCGGTAGGCCTCGGCGGCGAGCTTGAAGTCTTCGCCGGGGGCGTCGAACGCCCAAGGGCGCCCTGACTCAGCCAGCGACAGCTTGGCCTCGTCGGTGCGGAACAGCATCCGCTCCAGCAGCTTGCCGTCGGCGGTCTTGTAGTAGACGGTCAGGGCATCGTCACCGACCGGCTCGGTGGTGACGATGCGCACCACCTGCCCGGGTTCCAGCCCCGAGATGGCTGCGTTCTTCTGTAAGGACTCGAGATTCAGCACAATTTCTCCCGATGCGATGGTCTAGTGTACCTGGGTGAGGTGTACTAGCAACATATAATCTCACCACCTTTGGCACTCGGGTTGTTGCAGGAGGCGGCTGCTTTCCCGGAGGACTGGGTGAAGATACAGGAGTTCTGATGTCAGCAATCCCAATTGTTGTTGACACCATGCCAGCTATCCACAGGAAACATCGGATAGTTGGAGTGGATAATGATTCGGGTCAAACCTATCAAGAGTCGCGGCGGTGCGGCAGGGGTTGCGAACTATCTGCGCAATGAGCATGCGGGCGAGTCGGCAGAACAGGCCGTTGGTTATTATAGCGAGCGGGGTGGAGCCCCTTCC
>JAPTWT010000152.1 GCA_028064935.1 Gammaproteobacteria bacterium
AGTAGCAAGAGACGGAGCAATCCGTTAGAAAAGTCGGTCGTTACAAAACGCGCCCGTAGCTCAGTTGGATAGAGTACCTGGCTACGAACCAGGTGGTCGGGAGTTCGAATCTCTCCGGGCGCGCCATAAAATCAAGGACTTAGAGCACTCCCTACCAGTCACAATCCCGAATATGCCATAATCCTGCCATAACGCGTATGGCAAATGGGGGAGTTATGGCGACATTCCGCAAACGGCCAGGGCCGGGCGGCCGGACCGCTTGGCAGGCCCAGATCATCAGGCGTGGTCACGAGCGCCAGTACAAGACCTTCGACACCAAGGCAGAGGCCGAGGCGTGGGCTCGCCAAATTGAGGGAGAGATGGACCGTGGTGTGTTTGTCTCCCGCGCCGAGGCCGAGGCCACGACGTTGCGTGAGGCCTTGGAGCGGTACGAGCGGGAGGTTGTCAGCGGCAAGAAATCCAAAGGCGAAATCAGCATCGTGCGGTGGTGGGCCGCCAGCGCCTTGGGCGGGCGCTCTATGGCGAGCATCCGGGGCAAAGACATAGCGGACACCATTAAGAACAAAGCGGCGGAGTCGGGCTCGAGCCCAAAGACGATTTTGATCTATCTCGCCACGCTCCGCCACATGTTCAACATCGCCGCCAGGGAGTGGGGTATGGAATCACTGCGAAACCCGGTGGATCTTGTCCGTAAACCACGCCTTCCCCAAGGCCGTGACCGCCGCCTCGTCGGCGACGAATACGCCCGGCTTATGTCCGCCGCCGAGGCCTATGGTGGAGAGATACGCTCCCTTATTATATGGGCCATAGAGACCGCCATGCGGCGCGGGGAGATCGCGGCGATGCGGTGGGAACACCTGGACCGCCAGGCACGGGTGTTGCTGATACCGGAAACTAAGACCGGCACGCCCCGGGAGGTGCCGTTATCGCGCGCGGCCATGGCGATCCTGGATGAAAAATCGACTGTGCTTATTACGCACAGTCTTATAGGACAAGGACTTATCTGGCCCCTTCGCGCGGATTCGATCTCGCAGGCCTTTAAGAGGGTCTGCGAGGCGGCCGGCATCGAAGGCCTGACCTTCCACGACCTGCGACATGAGGCCACGTCCAGGCTTTTTGAAAAGAGATTAAATCCCATGGAAGTTGCGGCGATCACAGGACACAAAACCCTACAGATGCTTAAACGGTATACCCATTTAAGGGCTGAGGATCTGGTGGGTAGGTTGGGGTAGTATATGAACGTACCTGGGGAAATTTATGAAAATCGAACTCACAGACACAGAGCGCTTTGCGTTAGCGCTTCAGTATGAAATTCTGGATGCTATTTCGCCAATATCCTACGCGCCCAAATAATGGCTCCGCGTGTGTCTTGGTCGCATCCACGAGACAAAACACCGTTGGGGCCTGTAAATGAG
Source organism: Gammaproteobacteria bacterium (assembly GCA_028064935.1). The sequence continues at coordinate 1,416 of JAPTWT010000152.1, forward strand.
GTAGTGTAAACAAATGAATCCATTCGACATCCGCCCTTTGCGCTATAAAGCTCTTGTTGATGCCCTGGGCGATGCCCTTTGTTCAGAAACCTCGAAAGAGTCGCCACACACCGATGCCTTTCGCCTTCTTAGGGAGCGAATGGAGAGACTTGAGGTGACAACACATACGCTTGGTCACATGTATCCGCTGCGCGTTATTCAGAGCGGTGGTCCAGAACCACTTCATGCGCATTTGGGGGACAAAACAGGCGGGGCTCACGACAAAGAGTCCTCCATTATAACGGAACGCCTGGAAAGCATTTCCCAAAACCCTGCGGAAAGGTTCGCAATCGTGGCATCACATATTTTAGAACAGGGGACTGTAACGCTATGGTCACTGCTGGATCACTATTTATACGACCTGGCAGGCGCGATTCTTAGAAATCGCACCGACCTCTTGAGAGGTGAATCCTGGAAGGTTTATGGAGATGACATCCTGGAGGCTTCCGATTACGATTCTGTTATGTCGTACCTTGCTGGCTCTGCCCTAGAGGGTATTTCGAGAAAAGGGTTTAATGGGTACCTGAACTTTCTAAAACGATCGCTGGATGTTAATGTCCGCGACGCGTTGCGGACCGTACTTCCAGAGATTCAAATTATTCAGGCAAGGCGTGATGCCATTGTACATCATGATGGGTTGATTTCCGAAGATTCCTATTCCGACCTTGGATACCAACGGGAAGATATAGGTGGAAAGATATTCGTGGATTACGAATGGCTTGCCAAATCCATATTTCATGTGTTCAAAGCCGCGAAGATAATTGATCTATGCGCAATGGAGAAATTCGGGCCCGAATTCCTCGTAAGATAATATTTGCGACGATAGACGCACTCGTCTCCTATGCTCATTACACCGCCTCCGCGTTTGAATCGTTCTCTGACGCCATCACAGACGGTAGCTTCCCCACAATCCTCACCGTCTCCACACTCACCCGCACCACCCTCTTCACCAGATCCACGATATACCGCGGGTCCTCGGACCAGTCATTCGCATCGTTCCGGATCTGGGAATCCTTGTCGATCGTCACCGCGTATCGCTCCATGACCCACTCAATCGCGGATTTCCCGTTCACGACATAGTCGTAGGCCTCGAGGGGGATGCCGCGCAGAGTCAGGTGGGCGTTATAGATGATCGTGGTCTTGTCGGGCTTCCCGTCCCGCTTGGCAAACACCATACGCGTGACCCGGTATTCATTGGTGTCGGTAATGGGTTGCGGGGCGTCCTCGGTCAACGGATAGGGCTCCACGGTCTCATATTGGAGGTGCCAATCGCCCAAGGCGCGGCCGGCCCGGCTGAAGACCCAGAAGTTGGCTGCGTAGGGAATACGCGGCAGCATCTTCTTGAGGTCGGAGGCGAAGCGCTCGCGATAGTCCGGGGCGTGCAGGACGCCATAGACATACCAGAAGAGATCCTCCTTGCCGATGGTGGTGTCCCGGTAATGGGTCTGGAAGGCCGCCAGCGCGGTGTCGGTGATCGCCTCGTGACGGATATAGCCGTGGGCATCGGGGGTGGGGCGCTCGGCGAAGATGTCATTGCCAGAGTCTGGTTTGTCGGCCGCATCGACCTTTTCGTACCAGTAGAGGGGGAAGCACTGGCCAGTGTCGTGCATGTGGAAGTTTGGCACACAGTCGGTGACGAGCGCCGAAAACGGTTTGCCCGCCCCGATGCCCGTTGCCGCAATGACGATATTGGGATGCTCCAGCGTCGGAAAGACTTGTGGCATCTGATTCACATATTCATTAAATAAGCGACTGAAGTAGAGCCATTGCTTTGCAAATGGCCTGTATAAACTTGGTACAACGCATGAGCGATCAAACTTAAGGAATTCCCTCCGTTTTGCCCGAGCCTTTAGTCCACGGGACCAGCTAATACGCCTTGAATCCATGTCCATGTAGCGCTCAAAATCGTTTGATCCACTGCTTGTCTGGGCGTTTATGGCGTTGGAATAACGCACCACTTGGTCGTTGTAGCACGTCATCATGCGACTGACGTTTTCCGTAAGTTCTGTGCGGGAAAAATTGTAACTCCATGCATCCCGGCTCGTCGTAACCCCCTGCGACCGAATTGCCACGATACCCTCAATATCGAGGAATCGATCAAACACTGGGTCTCGTAAACTGACCCAATCGCCCTCTGGATTCGGCGCCAGCATCTCCCACGCTATCTGCTCAATATCGTGTAGGTTCTGAATGATGGCGAGCTTGTTGGCGCGACTGTGGTAGTCCCCAATGTCGTAGTAGCGTAGCTCGCAGGGCCCACTGTGAGCCTTGTCTTTGATCAGGATCGTAATGGCAACAGGGGTGCGGGAACCTTCGCCAAAAATACCGCCCGCTTCTTTTCGACGTTGCTCGCCCTGTGTTCGGGCGTTCCCCCGCAGATTAAACACATACAGGTGACTGAACTCCTCAGTCAGACATTTGCGCAGTCCGTCCATATTGTTGGCGTCCAGAAAAGAGCCATTGGTGACGAACCCGATCACCCCGTCATCCTTCAGACGGTCCGATGCCCACCGTAATGCGCGAATATAAGAGTCGTAGAGGTTGCGCGGATTTCTATTGCGAGATCGCGCTGCATAGGTGCGGCGTATTTCCGAGTCCAGAGTTTCATATTGAAGGTTTTGGTTGTTCTGGTTCGCGCTGCTTTGAACGGCCGAATATGGCGGGTTCCCAATGATTACCCGTATATCTTGCCGCTTCTGGCGATCTACCCGCTCACTGTTCTCCTGGGCAAACTGCGTAACGTAGTCTTCTTGCTTATGCTTCTCCGCCATCTGGAAGGTGTCGGTCAACACAATTCCCGGGAACGACTCGTAGGCGTCGCCCACTTGGTCGTAGTAGGCCGCCTCGATGTTGATGGCCGCGATGTAGTAGGCGAGCAACACGATCTCGTTGGCGTGCAGTTCATGGTGATACTTGCGCGCCAAGTCCTGGGGTTTGATGAGCCCCGACTGGAGCAACCGGACCATAAAGGTGCCGGTGCCAGTGAAGGGGTCCAGGATCTGCACACCCTGGTCGGCCAGATGGGCGCCAAAATGCTTTTGCAGCGCGACCTCTGCGCTCTGCAGAATGAAATCCACTACCTCAACCGGCGTATAGACAATGCCTAAGCGTTCCGCCATGCGCGGGAAGGCAGCCTTGAAGAACTTCTCGTAGAGTTCCACGATCACCCGTTGGCGGGCCTCGGCGTTGTCGATACCCTCGGCACGCTGACGGACGCTGTCATAGAACCGGGTGAGGCTTTCGGTCTCCTTCTCCAGCGCCTGATCCTCGAGCAAGGCGACCATGGCCTGCATGGACTGTGAGACTGGGTTATACGCGGCAAAGGAGTAGTTGGCGAAGAGCGCATCGAATACGGGCTTCGTGACCAGATGCTGGGATAGCATCTCGATTGCATCGGTTTCTGAGATACTGGGGTTCAGGTTCCGCCGCAGCCCGGCCAGGAAGGCGTCAAATGCCGCCCGGTGCTCGGAATGCGCCCCGTCGATGAGCGCCTGGATGCGGGCGCGGTGACGGTCGGCAATTTTGGCCACATCGCCAGCCCAGGATTCCCAGTAGCGCCGGTCCCCGCATTTCTGAACGATCTTGGCGTAGATCGCATCCCGCCATTCCCCAATTTCGGGAAAACTGATCGGCATCTGGATCTGGCGGCGGGGGTCGTTTTCCGACGACAGCTCCCCACCCACCCCAATCACCTGGATCTGGTCGGTGCGGGCCTTGTTGAGGTCGATCTTGTTGACCGTGGCGTTGAACCGGTCGTCGTGGGCGCGCAACGCCTGGAGGACCTGCCAGACGATCTTGTACTTCTGATTGTCCTTCAAGGCCTCCTCGGGAGTCTTGTCCGCGGGGATGCCGATCGGCAGAATGATGTAACCGTAGTCCTTACCCGGCGCGCGGCGCATGACGCGCCCCACGGACTGCACGACATCGACCTCGGAGTCCCGCGGGTTCAGAAAGATGGCAGCATCCAGGGCTGGCACATCAACCCCCTCGGAGAGACAGCGAGCGTTGGTCAGAATGCGGCAGACGTTGCCTTCCCCTTGGGTATCGGCCTTGAGCCAGTCCAGGCGCTCATTGCGGCGCAGGACATTGAAGGTGCCGTCCACATGCTGCACCTCGCAACGCAAGGGCTGCTCCTCGCCCACGGGGTGGGCTTCCAGGTATTCGTGCACGATGCCCTCGAAGAGCTTGGCGATCTGCTGGGAGTCCTTGATCGATCGGGCGAACGCCACGGCGCGGCGCATGGGGACCGGGTTCTGGGGTGCCCCACCCCCTTCATGGGTGGCCGGCATCCGCTTGGCCAACCCGTTCCAGCAGCCAATGATCTTCACGGCGTCGTCCAGCCGTAGCTCGTCGCCGCGGTCGGCGATCTGGTCCTGGAAGGTCTTGCCCACCGTCTTTTCGTCGATGGCGAGCACCATGACCTTGTAGTCGCACAGAAGGCCCTTGCCGACCGCCTCCCCGAAACCCAGCCGGTAGAACTCGGGGCCATAGAGCGCGGGGTCGTCCATGGAGCATAGGATGGCGTTGTCCTCGCGCGCCTTGGTCTTGGTTCCGTCGGTATAGATGCGCGGCGTGGCGGTCATGTAGAGCCGCTTGCGGGCCTTCAGAAAGCCTTGGTCGTGGACCCGTATGAAATGCGATTCCTCCTCACCCACGAGCGTGGCGCCGGTCGTCCGGTGGGCCTCATCGCAAATGATGAGATCCAGTTCCGGGAGCCCCTGGCGCTGGGCCTCGGAGAGGACCGCAATCGACTGGTAGGTCGAGAAGATGACGGTAAGCGCGGCACGCGTATCGCCGGCCCGGAAGGCCCGGACGAGCTTTGTAGCGTCGGTGGTGGCCGGATAGGCCAGATCGTGGACACGCATGTCCTCGTTTGCGGTCTTCTTGCCCACTGTCGTATCCGAGCACACGGCGAACGCCCGTAGGGGCTGGGCGGCCTCCGCCGTCCATTCCTTGAGGGATTGGGACAGCAGGGAGATCGAGGGCACCAGGAAGAGCACGAGGCCCCCGGGGGGCGCCATGCGCTCGGCGACCTTCAGGGCCGTGTAGGTCTTGCCCGTCCCGCAGGCCATGATGATCTTGCCGCGGTCGTGGCTGTCAAAACCGCGAGCGACGCGCTCGATGGCCTCGGCCTGATGGGGTCGGATTATCTTGCGCGCCTTGCGGGCCAACGTATCGGGGCGGTCGAGGGCGAACTGGCCCCAGTCGATGGTGCTATCGTCCAGATCTCGAACCCGTAAGCGAATCACGGGCGGCTGTTGACTGTCCAGGACCTCTTCGGCGTTCTTGTTCCACTTGTCAGTCGTGGTCACCAGCATGCGGCTGGTGAAGGGCTGGCGACTGGAGGCCGCCAGAAAAGAATCAATGTCGTCACGCCGCATGGTGTGGGATGGGTCGTAAAACTTGCACTGGATGGCGCAGACACCCCCTGTGCGCTCCTGGGCGACGAGGTCAATGCCGGTATCCGGTCGGCCCTCGCGCCCTGGCCAGTCCGACCAGAGCCAGACATCGCTGAACTGGTCTTGGTAAAGGGGTTCGGTGCGCAGGTAGGCGGCCATCAGACGCTCGAATTTGTCGCCTTTATCGCGGGCATCGGTGGCCGCACGGGCGAGGTCGTCCAGGATAGTGTGAATCGTGGTCATGCAATGGTCTCGGGCGGCTAAGGGTGCCCGGTGGACCGGGCTTGGATTTAGCGAGTATCTTAACGCAGATCGCCGAAGCGCGCCCCGTCAGTATAAGTTTTGCGCGAATGCGCATTCCGGCGCAACTCACTATTTAAGGTGCCGCCTACCGCAACCCGCCCACGGCTATATCCGCCACATACCACTGCTACGGGGTTATAATGCTTGGGCGCCAAAACATGCTCCGCGCAGCTCGTACTAACAGACAATGCAGGGATATGGCTAAACACAAGGTAGGAATACAGGAAGGTAACCCACACCGTCTGACCTGGAAGCAGCATCTACTACCAGTGCGAAGCATCGAACGGTTTACGACCGAGAATACTGTGCAAACATTCCTAATCAAGCAACACAAGACCGTCTGTCTTCCGCCTCGAAACAGCAGATTCTATGTGCAACGCGTTTGGGATGAGAGGACAGAACGAATCTCGAAACAGATCGAAGACGCATTTCAGAACCTCGCGGATGTAGTCGTCAAAAGTGGGACGCATCATGATTTCACGGAAATGGACCACACTACCGTGTCTCGTTTCTACGGTCTGCTGATCAATCGCGGTTTTGTCCACAAAAACCAACGGCCCGATACCATTCTACGTGGCGTAACGGGCTGGGATGCAGAAAAAGACAGGGATACTTTGGAACTCTTGGAGAAAAACGGGGCTCTTTTCGCTGAAAGGCTACAGTCTGGGGAATCCGTGTTGTGCTCCAGAATGGTGAACGGCATGGATGTAATGAAAGGGATTGATGCCTTTTTGTTAGGAAACCCCGGCCTCAGTTGGCTCCCCGTACTAGCGCCCTCAGGGTTAGAGTTCATAGTGCCGGATACCTGGACCGGTAATGACTTTAGTGGCCGTTACCATCACCAGGCGGCTATCCCCATAGCACCACGTATTGCAATTTTGGCCAGTCGCATATTCCCCTTTCCTCGCAACCTTACACCCGCCCAGGTGGCATTTATAAATACGCTCGCGCGCCGTCTATCGCATGAGTTTTATTTTGCCAGGCAGCTAGAGGCGTCACCTATGTTAAGGCCCTTCCAGGTAATTTGGCAGACAACTCCTCAAGCGCTCTAAGCGGACGCGCCCGGATCCGCCAGATACAAAGCGGTGTCTCCTAACAACAGCTAAATACCTCCGTTTTCCCGGGGTCGGCTTTAAGCACAGCCCCGGTTAGAATCAGCACCATGTCTGACGACCTCGCGATCTACAAAGATATGACCACGGGAACCGTCTATGTGCTCGCCTGGCGTGACCACCGCGGGGTCACCTTGCGCGACCTCAACTCCGATCCGGGAGATCCGGACGGCGTGATTATGGTCAGTGAATGGGATCTGTGGCAGGCCGTCCAGACCGGCCGGTGGCAGCGGTGTGTCTAGCGCGAACTGGCGGAGTCGGCCTAATAATCCCTAAGAACCTCAAGCTCCCTTATTAGAGCCTTAAAAACCTGTTTGTCAACCGGTGTAGGGTGCGAGTTTATGTATTTAGGTGCGGCGTGCCATATATCATATGCAACGGCTATCGTGCATTCGTACCATGTGTTGGTGCTAATCAGGCCCTTGCTATCACGAGCAATCACATTGGCCGATACTAGCTTATCGATGGCCATCAGCCAGCGTTGATTTTCGTAGGAACTGATCTTGGGGCCGAATCGGACCTCTTGGCTCTCGTTCATAACCATCCACCGTATCAGTACCATCTTATGAGGCAAATCAAGATCAGAATCGAGCGCATGAAGTTGCTTCTTAATTTTCCGCTTATTTACCAACCATCCGCAAAAAAACAGCGAAGCGATAATAGCAACGATTACGCCGACAACTTTGAGCAAAAGAAGCAGAGCGTTCGCAGTTAGAGTGAAGAGCATGATTTACCTTTAAAGCAGAAAAACGTTCATGCTGAGACCGAAGCTCCATACTGTCTAGGGTTAAGATGGGATACAGCACGGGCTCAAAAAAACCTTGACAAGCGATTGACACCCATCTTGCATTTGCTATTATTCACTGAGGGGCAACCCTCGCGCCAGCTGGGCGCGATACAAGAACTAGCACCCATGCGAAGCCTTAAGCGGCCTCATCTTTTACAACCCCGCCTTTCTGGCCCGGGTTGGAAAGGACTACACAGGACAGATCTGTCCTGAATTCCTGGTCCTAAATCCCCAAAAATGTCTTCACCCACGGGCGCGTTCGCGCGCGCCACGATCCCCGGCTAATTCTCCGGCGCCTTGTTGCGCCCTTCGTTTTTGTTCCCGCTCGACCCGGCGAGTTGAGTTTGCATTTTTTTGCTTTGTGCGAGGTTCTTTTTATGCACATCACGCTTGCCGACATTGAAGGTATGGCCTCCCCTGGATGGGGGGAGGGTTCTGT
>JAPTWT010000048.1 GCA_028064935.1 Gammaproteobacteria bacterium
CGACAAGGCGGCGTCGGCGGTTCGCTTGGTGACGATAGATGCCGAGCGATCCGGGCAACGCCTGGATAATTTTCTTCTGGCGGTCCTAAAGGGCGTTCCCCGAACGCATATCTATCGGATTGTCCGCAAAGGCGAGATCCGCATCAATAAGGGTCGGCGTAAGGCGGATTATCGCCTGCAGGTCGGTGATGTCGTGCGTATCCCCCCGATAGACGTCAAGGCGCCGCCGCCACCGGCCCCGGATCTCGCGTGGCTCGCCGATCTCATTCTGTTCGAGGACGACTGGCTGCTGGTGCTGGATAAGCCCTCCGGGATGGCGGTGCATGGCGGGTCCGGCCTGTCTTTCGGGGTCATCGAGGCATTGCGCGCGCTACGTCCGGCGGCTCGCGGTCTGGAACTCGTGCACCGGCTCGATCGCGCGACATCCGGCTGCCTCTTGATCGCCAAGCGGCGCTCGGCGCTGCGGGGTCTGCACGAGTCTTTGCGCTCCGGACACTTTGGCAAACACTACGTCGCGCTCCTGCAGGGCGTGTGGGTGGGCGGCGCACGCACCGTGGACGCGCCGCTCTTGCGCCGCGAGACGGGCGAGCGGCGGGTGGTCGTGGATGCCGCCGGCAAGCCCGCGCAGACGCACTTTACGCCGCGCCGACGTTTCCGCGATGCCACCTTGACCGACGTCCGCCTAGGCACCGGACGCACGCATCAGGTCCGCGTGCACGCCGCTTATCTCGGGAACCCGGTGGCCGGCGACGAGCGCTACGGGGACCCCAAGGCCGCGGGCGCATGGAAGCAGAGGGGTCTTGCGCGCCTGTTTTTGCATGCCGCGCGTCTGTCATTCCCGCATCCGGCCACGGGTCAGACCGTGGATATCGAATCGCCGCTGCCAAAGGATCTCGTGCGGGTACTGGAGTCGCTTGATGGGTAAGGCGTACGAACTTCTGATCTTTGATTGGGACGGGACCCTCATGGATTCCGCGGAGCGTATCGTGCGCTGCTTTCAGGCCGCGGCGCACGACTGCGGGTGGCGCACGCTGACCGACGAGGCCATCCGCAAGACCATAGGCCTTGGGGTCGCGGAGGCCCTGGCGCGGCTCTTGCCCGGGGAGGCGATCGCTCGGCGCCAGGCGATCGCCAGCCGTTATCGCGAGCATTTTCTGCGTTTGAATGACACGCCCACGCCGCTTTTTCCGGGGGTCGCAGCCGGGCTCAAGGACCTGCGCGCGCGTGGCTATCGGATGGCGGTGGCTACCGGCAAGTCACGGATCGGCCTGGATGCGGCCCTTGAGGAAAGCCGGACGCGTGCGCTGTTTTGCACGACACGCTCAGCCGACGAGACGCGCTCCAAGCCTGATCCGCTCATGCTCCACGAGATATTGGCGGAGACTGGGGTAGAGGCCGCGGAGGCGCTCATGATCGGCGATACGAGCTACGATATCGAGATGGCCGCGCGCGCCGGCATTGACAGTGTGGCGGTGACCTATGGGGTCCACGATTCCGTGGAATTGCGCATTCATAAACCGCGGTTGTGCGTCCAGACCTTTCCGGAACTGTGCGCGTGGCTGTCCTAGTCGTGTGCCGGAGCGATGGCCTGGAGGACGGCGGTCCCGGGCGGCGGTTTGCCCTGGAGTCCGGGGATGAGGCCTTCGTCATACGCCATCACGGGGTGGTGCATGCCTATCGCAATCACTGCCCGCACCGTGGCCTGGAGCTCGATTGGCAGGAAGGCCGATTCTTTGATTCCGGAGGGGAGGTCCTGGTGTGTTCCGTGCACGGGGCGCGCTATGATCCGGCCGACGGCCGCTGCCTGGGTGGGCCGTGCCGGAATCGGGGCCTCGCGGCCCTGACCTGCCGGGAACAAGAGGGGATGGTGGTCGTGGAGGAGGGGGGCGATGAGCGATAATAACGATGCGAAGCACGATGGGGGGCGCGACGGGCGATCGGATCGGGACGATCGCTCGGGGCTTAGCGAAGACTGGGCGCGCGCGACGCTCGAGAAACTTGCGTTTGCGGCCTTGCACGAACAGCGGCGCAGTCGCCGCTGGACGCTGGCCTTCCGTTTTCTGGTCATCACCTTGATCGTGGCACTGTTTTTGAGCTACGAGGGGGCGCAGATGCGCGCCACCGGGCTTGCCGGGCGGTTTACCGCATTGGTACGCATGGACGGCACCATTCAGGAGGGCGGTCCGGCCAGCGCCCGCCCGATCGACGCCGCCTTGCGCCATGCCTTCGCCGCGCATCCGGCGGGCGTGATCCTCGATGTCGACAGCCCCGGCGGCAGTCCGGTACAGGCAAGCGACATCAACGCCGAGATCTGGCGGTTGCGGGGGCGCTATCCGCACACCCCGGTGTATGCTGTGGTCCAAGACTTGTGCGCCTCCGGTTGTTATTACGTGGCGGTGGCCACCGACCGGATTTATGCCAACCCCGCAAGCCTGGTCGGCTCGGTCGGCGTGCTTATGGACGGGTTCGGCTACACGCGACTCATGCATAAGATCGGTGTCACGCGGCGGCTTTTGGTGGCCGGCGCCAACAAGGACTTCCTGGACCCGTTCTCGCCGCTCACCAAGGCCCACAAGGCGTTTGCCGAGAAGATGCTGGCGCAGATCCACGCGCAATTCATTCAGGCCGTGAAAAAGGGCCGGGGGGGCACGCCTGCGTCCGCATCCCGGACTCTTCAGTGGTTTGATATGGACAGGTTATCGGGCCCGCCAATTGGGTCTGATCGATGGATTCGGGACTGTCGGGCAGGTGGCCCGGCATCTCTTCAACGCACCTCGTATCGTGGACTTTTCACCGAAGGAGGGGCTTGTGACCCGTTTTGCCCAGCATCTGGGTGCGACCATGAGCCAGACGTTCGTGGCCCAGTGGTTATCCCCCTTGCCGCATGTGCAGTGAGCCGTGAAGCGGATATTGATCAGCAACGATGACGGATATATGGCCGCCGGCCTCGGATGCCTCGCTGTGCATCTCGCACGCACCGCCGAGGTCACCGTGGTGGCACCGGATCGTGACCGCAGCGGGGCGAGCAATTCGCTCACCCTGTTGCGGCCGTTGCGCGTGGCGCGCGCCGCCAACGGGTTTTTCTTTGTCGATGGCACGCCCACCGACTGCGTGCATGTCGCTATCACAGGGCTCCTTGAGCACGAGCCTGATATCGTCATCGCCGGCATCAATCACGGTGGCAATCTCGGCGATGACGTCTTGTATTCCGGAACGGTGGCGGCGGCCATGGAGGGGCGGTTTCTCGGCTTGCCGTCCGTTGCCGTGTCGCTGGCCTCGCCCAATCCCGTGCATTTCCCGACCGCGGCGGCGGTCATCGAACGCCTGCTTGCGTCATTGACGCCCGAGACCTTGCCCGCAGACACGGTCCTGAACGTAAACGTGCCCGATGTCGCCTATGGCGATCTGCGCGGCTTCGAGGCGACCCGTCTCGGGCATCGCCATAAGGCAGAGCCGGTGATTGCCGCGCATGATCCGCGGGGGCGCCCGATCTATTGGGTGGGGCCGCCGGGCAGCGCCGATGACGCCGGCCCGGGCACCGATTTTCATGCCATCGCCGCGGGCTATGTCTCGATCACGCCCCTGCATGCCGATCTCACCCGCCACAACACCCTTGAGGCCCTGAAGGCCTGGTGCCGGGAGACATTGTGAGCGCGGAATCGCGCGCCGGCGCCGGCATGACCTCGGCGCGTACCCGCGAGCGCCTCATAGGGCGGCTGCGCGAACAGGGCATACGCGATGAGCAGACCCTTGCGGCGCTGTCGGCGATCCCCAGGCACCTCTTTGTCGACGAGGCCTTGGCAAGCCGCGCCTATGAGGATACGGCCCTGCCGATAGGGCACGGTCAGACCATTTCCCAGCCCTACATCGTGGCGCGCATGACCGCGGCACTGCGCGCCTCAGGACCGCTCGAGAGGGTGTTGGAGATCGGGACCGGTTCCGGATACCAGGCCGCGGTGCTGGCGCGGCTTGCCGGTCATCTCTATACGGTGGAGCGCATTGCGGGCCTGGTGCGCGCCGCGCGTCAGCGCTTCCAGATGCTGCGGCTCGCCAATATCAGCGTCCGTCACGCCGACGGTTGCGAGGGCTGGCCGGAAGAGGCGCCGTTCGATGCCATCATCGTGACCGCTGCGGCGCGTACGGTCCCGACCACGCTCTTTAGTCAGCTAAAGGAGGGTGGGCGTCTTGTGGTACCGGTGGGTGGGGACGGGCAGGAACTCTTATTGTATCGCCGGCGCGGCACGGCCGTGTCCTTTGAGCGCCTCGAAGCGGTCAATTTCGTGCCACTGCTCCCTGGCGGAATCGTGTAAGGATGCGCCGCGCCCTGCTCGTTGGGTGCATGCTCGCGCTGCTCGCCGGGTGCGTGGCCCGCATCCCCGCGCCTATCCATAACGACGGCATGGCACTGGCCGGGGGTCGCGGCTATTACCGGGTCCTGCCGGGGGACACCCTCTATAGTATCGCCTTCGAGACCGGCCACGACTACCGGACCCTGGCCCGCTGGAACCATATCCCGGCACCCTACCGCATAGAAGTCGGGGAACGATTGAGGTTAAGCGCGCCGCGGCGTGCCAGGGTCGCACCGCCGCCTGCAGGAAGGCCTGTCAGGCCCCCTTCAAGGCCTCTTTCGATGCCGCTCGCGCAGCGCGTGCCAAGCCGGCCGGCGCAACCGCGGATGCGTGTGTCTGCGGTGCGCTGGATTTGGCCGGCGCGCGGGGTTGTCAAAGAGACCTTCGGGCGCGGCCCATTGAGCGGTCGCCCGGGCAATCGCGGCATCGATATCCTCGGGCGCCCTGGGGAGCCGGTACGCGCCGCTGCCGCCGGGCGAGTCGTCTATCGCGGCAGTAGACTTCCTGGTTACGGTAAGCTTATTATCATTAAAGAAAATAATGAGTACCTAAGTGCGTATGCGCATAACGCGCGCATTAAGGTCGAGGAGGGGGCGATGGTGCGGCAAGGCGAGGTGATCGCCATTATGGGGGACAGCGGTACCAACCGTGTGGAGCTCGAGTTCGAGATCCGCCGGCGCGGAATTCCGGTGAACCCCCTGCGCTATCTGCCCGTAAGACACCACTAGCGAGAAAAAGAGGTGCAACCGCTCATGGTCGAATCGGAACTGGACGAGAATACAGTAGAGGCACCGGAGCCGGAAGCTCTTGAGGGGACGGACACAGAGGAGGCCTTGGAGGGGGCCGGTGACGGGGCGGCGATGGCCGAGGGCGCCCCGGAGCGTGAAAGCGAGGACACGGCCGGTCCGCAGGCCGATGCCACACAGCTCTACCTGCGCGAGATCGGGTTTTCGCCGTTGCTCACGGCCGAGGAAGAGGTCTATTACGCGCGCAAGGCCTTGCAAGGCGACACGTCGGCGCGCCATCACATGATCGAATGCAACCTGCGGCTCGTGGTGAAGATCGCGCGCCGCTACATGAATCGCGGGCTGGCCCTGCTCGACCTGATCGAGGAAGGCAATCTTGGGCTCATACGCGCCGTCGAGAAATTCGATCCCGAGCGCGGCTTCCGATTTTCGACCTATGCCACATGGTGGATTCGGCAAACGATCGAGCGCGGGATCATGAACCAGACGCGCACGATACGCCTGCCGGTCCATATCCTGAAGGAGATCAACATCTACATGCGGGCCGCCCGCCATCTGGCCCAGAAGCTCGACCACGAACCCACGCCTGAGGAAGTGGCGCTCCTGCTCGACAAGCCGATCGCCGATGTCCGCGCCATGATGGGTTTGAACGAGCGCATCGCCTCGGTCGACGCGCCCCTCGACATCGACCCCGACCGCTCACTGCTCGATGCCATCGCCGATGACAAGACCGCGAACCCGGAGAAGATCCTGCAAGACGAGGACCTCCATGGTCAGATCGCGGCCTGGCTCTCGGAGTTGAACGAGAAGCAGCGCGAGGTGGTGGAGCGGCGCTTCGGCCTGAACGGTCGCGATGTCTCGACCTTGGAGCAGGTGGGCGCGGATATCGGCGTGACGCGCGAACGCGTCCGCCAGATCCAGGTGGAGGCCTTGCGGCGCCTGCGCGGCATGCTCGAACGGGGCGGTTACTCGATGGACGCGCTTTTTTAGGCGCTCATCGCGGTCCTGGCGATAGCGCCGGTTTGGGCGGGGGGTCTGCGAGCAGCAGGCCGGCAGCCACCCGGCGCCCCTCGCTCATGAGGAGATTGTAGGTCCGGCAGGCGGCGGCGGTGTCCATGCATTCGACACCGATCCGGGCTTGCATAAACGGGGCGAGCCATGCCGGAGGCGGGAAACGCAGCACGCCGCCGGTGCCGAGCAGGATGATCTCGGGAGCGCCTGCAGCGAGTTCCGCGAGACTCGCGGCATTGAGCTCCCCGAAATGCCGGGGACGCCAATCCGGGACCACCTCGTCTGGCATGAGAATGACGCTGTGTTCGTAGACGAGGTCGTCGATGCGCAGTCGGCCCGGGTCGTAACCCCGAATGAGACGCCGCCCGTCGCCGGTATCCAGGTGAATCTTCACGAAAGTCCTCCGATCGACATTGACAGGGCGGCGGTTCGCCCGTATGTTCGCGGTTCAAACGGCCGTGGTTGGCGCGCCGCTCTTCTCACGGCATCTGGACCGGCCGGACGCGCCGCCGGCCCGTCCGGGCACCCCAGGTGGAGTATGGATCAGTTTCCCCGCATAAAGAGATTACCGCCGTACGTCTTCAACATTGTAAACGACCTGAAAGCCGAGGCCAGACGGCGCGGCGAGGACATCATCGACTTCGGGATGGGCAATCCCGATCACGCCACGCCCCAGCACATCGTAGACAAGTTGTGCGAGGCCGCGCAACGGGGTGATACGCACCGGTATTCGGTATCCCGGGGGATACCGCGCTTGAGGCGCGCGATCTGCCACTGGTACGAGACCCGTTATGGCGTCACGCTCGACATGGATCGCGAGGCGATCGTGACCATCGGCTCAAAAGAGGGCCTGGCGCATCTCGCGCTCGCGACCACAGGGCCCGGGGATGTGATCCTGGTGCCTAACCCGAGCTACCCGATCCATCCCTATGGCTTTGTGATCGCCGGTGCCGACATCCGGCACGTGCCGCTCGTGCCCGGCGGCGATTTCTTCGCCGAGCTCGAAAGCGCGATCCGCAACTGCTGGCCCAAGCCCAAGATGCTGGTCTTGAACTTTCCCAGCAACCCCACCGCGCAATGCGTCGATCTCGACTTCTTCGAGAAAGTGATCGCAGTGGCGCGGGATCATGGCATATACGTGATCCACGATCTTGCCTATGCCGATATCGTGTTCGACGGCTACAAGGCCCCATCGATCCTGCAGGTACCTGGGGCCATGGAGGTCGCCGTCGAGTTCTTCACGCTTTCAAAGAGCTATGACATGCCGGGATGGCGGGTGGGCTTCATGTGCGGTAACCGCGAGCTGGTGGCGGCGCTGGCGCGTATGAAGTCGTATCTCGATTACGGCATGTTCACGCCCATCCAGATCGCCGCGATTCTCGCGCTCGAGGGGCCACAGGAGTGTGTAGGCGAGATCCGCGACCGGTACCAGAGCCGTCGCGATGTCCTGTGCGACGGCCTGAAGGCCGCCGGCTGGGAGGTGGACGTACCCAAGGCGACGATGTTCGTATGGGCCAGGATCCCTGAGCCGTTCCGGGAGATGAAGTCGCTGGAGTTCGCGAAAAAGCTCCTGCTCGAGGCCAAGGTGGCGGTGTCGCCCGGTATTGGCTTTGGCGAATATGGCGACGATTATGTGCGCTTCGGTCTCATTGAGAACGAGCATCGCACGCGTCAGGCGGTGCGCAGCATCCGCGACCTTTTGCGGCGTGCCGGCATGCCGGCGAAGGAAGCGTTGTGAAGGCGGTCCGTGTCGGCCTTTTGGGGTTCGGGGTCGTGGGCGGCGGCACGGTCGCGGTATTGACGCGCAACGCCCATGAGATCGCGCGCCGTGCTGGGCGCGGCATAGAGATCGTGAAGATCCTGACGCGCGACCCGGGCAAGCGCCGCGCGCAGGCGGTGCCCGAGGGGCTCATCACCACGGATGCCGCCATGATCCTGGACGACCCGACCATAGAGGTCGTGGTCGAGACCATGGGCGGCATCGAGCCGGCCCGTTCCTACATCCTGGCGGCCATTGCCAAGGGTAAGCATGTCGTCACCGCCAACAAGGCCTTGATTGCCACCGCCGGCAACGAGATCTTCGCGGCCGCGCGCGCACGGGGTGTGGTGGTGGCCTTTGAGGCAGCGGTGGCCGGTGGGATCCCGATCATAAAGGCGATCCGCGAGGGGCTCGCCGGCAACCGTATCCGCGGGGTCGCCGGCATCATCAACGGGACCTGCAACTATATCCTGACCGAGATGCGCGAACATGGCACCGAATTCGCCACGGCACTGGCGCAGGCCCAGGAGCTCGGTTACGCGGAGGCTGATCCTCATTTCGATGTCGACGGAATCGATGCCGCGCATAAGCTTACCATCCTCGCTGCCATCGCTTTTGGTATACCGCTTGCGTTTGCGCAGGTGCATATCGAAGGCATACGCGATCTCGAATCCGCGGACATCGCCTATGCCGCCGAGCTCGGGTATCGCGTCAAACATATCGGGATCGCGCGGCGCGTGTCAGACGGCATAGAGCTGCGCGTTCATCCGGTATTGATCCCTCACAAGCGGCTCATCGCCAACGTCGACGGGGTCATGAATGCCATCCTGGTGTCCGGCGATGCCGTGGGCTCGACTCTATTCTACGGCCCGGGGGCCGGCGCCGAACCGACGGGATCGGCGGTGGTCGCCGATATCATTGATGTGGTGCGCACGCTCACGACCGATCCCGAGCTGCGCGTACCGCATCTTGCCTTTCAGCCCGACGCGTTGTCGGATGGCCCGATATTGGGCATGGCGGATGTGACCACCGCCTGCTATTTGCGTTGCGAGGCCGAGGATCGGCCCGGTGTGCTTGCCGACATCACGCGCATACTGGCCGATCTTGGCATCAGCATCGAGGCGATCCTGCAAAAGCCCCCTGAGCCTGGCGCCCATACCGTGCCGGTGATCCTCCTGACTCACGGTGTACGCGAAGCCCAGATCGACGAGGCCATTGCGCGCATTGCGGCATTGTCTGCGGTCACCGGCAAGATCCGGCGCCTGCGCGTCGAATCATTCGCATAGGAGCAAGAATTCCCATGAGTCGTTATACCGGTATCATCGCGCGTTACCGTGACTGGCTTCCGATCGCAGACGACAGCCGCATCATTACCCTGGGCGAAGGCGATACACCGCTCATCCGGCTGGATCGACTGACGCGCACCACGGGACGGACCGCGGCCCTGTATGTGAAGTTCGAGGGCCTGAACCCCACCGGATCCTTCAAGGACCGTGGCATGTGTTTTGCCGTGACCAAGGCCTGCGAGGCCGGCTCGCGCGCCGTGATCTGTGCCTCCACCGGCAATACCTCGGCATCGGCCGCGGCCTATGCGGCGC
>JAPTWT010000212.1 GCA_028064935.1 Gammaproteobacteria bacterium
GTCTCTGGTGACGTCAACATCGCCCGCTCCTCGGTGCTGGGCCTGACGCAGCAGGATATTTCCGGAAACGGGTCCTTCCAGACGTGCCTTGAAACGCCCAAAACGATCCAATAAGACCAGCGACTTCCCCTCTTCCGCCAAACGGTGCATGAGGGCAGGCGATACCATCACATCGCCAAAGCATACCAGTGTACCGACATGATGCAGCGGGACTTGCAGGCGCTTCTCATGGTTCACATCCACACGCAAGGTGGTGTTGTCCAAATGCACGTAGGACTGGGGGGTCATGACGTAAAGGGTGTTTTGAATTTGCTGCATGGTGGAATCCCCCTACATCACGAACTGATTTCGTCATCCGGCAAAAACAGGTGTTGTTTCAGCCGGTCCATTTGGGTTTGCTGCGCCAGCAGCTCCGGCTGGCAAATTTCGTGCAGTGAGCACTCCTTGCAGCGCGCGTCGTTCACGGGCGGCGGCAGGCGCGCGGAGGCGAGCATGGCGCGGATTGCATCTGCCGTCTGCTCGACCAGGGCGCGCAGCTCGGCCGTGATGACCACCTCGCGACGCCGATGGCTGCTGGCGTGGAAGATCGCGCCCAGCGGCACGGGGCGACCGAGCATGTCTTCCAGACACTGCGCCTGCGCGGCGAGTTGCAGGTCGTCGTTCAGCCACTTGCGCTTGGGACCATGCTTGTACTCGACGGGGTAAACCGTGCCGTCCGGATGGAATTCGACCGCATCGCATTTTCCGATCAAGCCGAGGCGGTCCGACCACACCGGCAGCGCGTATTCGATTCGTGCACCGCTCTTGACCGTTTGGTAAGAGACCTGGTCCACCCGAGCGTGCTCGGCGTTGCCGCGCGCGGTGTGGATGTTGTCGGTGAACTGCCCATCCAAATGGATCAACCCGCAACGGCGCGGGCAGTAGGCCCAGTGGTTGAGGGCGGAGAGCGGGATCGGCTCGAGGGGGTTGTCCTGCATGTTCAGCCCAACCGGAGTTCGAGCCATTCCTCACGACCCATGCCGAGGTGCTTCGCCACACTGTCGCGAAACGCGACGAGAGTGCCGATGCGCGAAGGGTCGTGATGGGGAATGGTGACGTGGTGTTCGCCGCCCTCGTTTCGGGTCAGGCACAGATGGCCACCGGGCTGCCGGGATACGGCGTAACCGGGTTTGCCAGGGCGCTTGACCAGATCCGCGCCCGACAGATCGCGCGGGATGCTCATGTCTGGAGCACTTCCTCTCGGGAGATGTGCAGGTGGATGAGGCCGGGCCGCTCGGCATCGGCGAAGTGGCAACGCACCGCATCGCGCAGTTGCGCGCGCAGGGTTGGCAGGTCGTCGGCCTCGGTGAAGATGTCCTCGCCCACGGCCCGGGCGATGTAGCCGCCTTCCGGGGCTTCTTCGATGACGAAGTGGATGTCGGTCATGGTCGCGTCTCCTCGACGATTCGCGATGCAGTGCATTTCGTATGCTACGTGTCAAATGCGGCGTCCCCGAGTGTTTGTCGGGCAAACTCAGACAATCAGTGTGTTGCCGGACTTCACCGCAAGTACATCGAGCGCGCCGGCCATGTAGCCGATGAAGTCGTCATAAGCCAGATTCCAGGCAAACAGACCGGGATAAGCGTCGATAGGAGCAAGGCCAAAATCAACCTTCTTGTTCGCCCAGATTTGCACGCAGTGGCTTTGCAGGGACTTCCAGTCCGGACGTACTCCGTTCTGGATGGCATCAAGGAAAGAGCCTGGCATCAGTACGGTCACGGTGTCGGACGCGATGACTTTGAAGTTGTCGGCGACGGACGCAAATCGTTTCGCGCTTTCGCTTTCAAAGAGCGCGTTGACTAGCTCCGGGTTGCCTTGCTCACCTACTTCAATTTTCAGCGCCTCGGTGCAGGCGTCCGGTGTGACGCGATCCCGCTTGAATAGCTTCCCCAGCGCAGATACCGACGCGCGCATCGCGGGATGTTGCCGTATCCCCGCGCCCTGCCGCAACGTTACTGACCAGACCGCCGCTTCCTCGTATTCATTGTGCCGGTTCACCCGTCCACCGAGCTGAAGCAGGCTGGACAGGCTGGCTGCTTCGCGTACGCCTGAGCGGAACGATAAATCAACGCCTGCTTCGATCAGCGAGGTAGCGACCAGCATCCAGTCCTGATCGTGTTTATCGGCGAGGCGCGCCTTGACTCGGACAAGCGTTTTTTCGCGGTCCAGCGGGGTGAGCGCAGTCGAGAGATGTTCGACTTTCCCCCGCCCTGATTGCTCCGCGAGCGCCCGCGCGACAACGGCGGCGGTCTGCACGGTGTTGAACACGGCGATGCTCGGGCCGGGCAACGCCACCAGAAAATCGAGCAGCGCGGCTAGGTCGAGCGCGTCGGGATGCTGGCGATATGCGATGCGGTGGGCTTCGCCGTCGCCGAGTTGCGCGCGCAGTTCGTTGTCAACCAGCGGAGGCAGACGTATCTCGGGTGGCTGCGCGTCTTTGAGCCGGGGATAGAACTCATTCAACGTCCAGAAGCGCGCGAGCGAGCCGGACGCCATCACGATGTGACAGCCCCAGTGATCGGCGAGCCGCCGCAGCCATTGCCAGGCCAGTGGCCAGAGGTGGGCAGGTAGAGCGGCGTGTGCTTCGTCGATGAAGATCGCCGAGCGCGCGACCTGATGCAATTTGCGCAGGCTCGCGGGGTGATTACTAGCCAGCGTCTCGAAAAATTGCACGGCGGTGGTGACGACGACGGGCGCGTGCCAGCGGGTCGTCAATGCGCGGGTCAGCGGATCGTTGAAGTCGGTTTTGTGATGGTGTGCGGCGACGACTTGATCGGCGGGCTCATCGGTCAGGACGAGTGCCTCGCGGTAAGTTTTAACAGATTGGTCGATGATGTTGGTGAAGGGCTGAACGACAAACACGCGGCGCAGGTTTTTCGCCTGCGCCGCGCACAATAGGTGCGCCATCACCGCCGTGGTTTTGCCGCTGCCGACCGGGCTGTCGCATTCGACGAGTGTGGCGGCGGTGTCGGCGACACGGCACGCGTCATAGTGCGCGTGCCGATTGTCGCCGCGCGCTTTTTCACGAGCGCTGTCGCCGGATTTCAGGCTGGCGACATAGCTGTCGAGCGCGGCGAGTCGTGCCTCGGCTTGCAACAGCGGGGCATCGATGGGCGGCGCGCCGTAATGCCGCGCGGTGTCCCCGTGGTCGGCATCGACAAGGCAGCCTAGCGCCATGCGCAGATCGAGCGCGACGGGTTTGAACGGGATCGCACATGGCTGGGCTGGCGTACGCGCCAGTGCTTCGTGATGGCGATACAGGTAGTCGCCGAGATGCGCGCTGGTTCGTACGATGACTGCGGTTGGATCGAAGCGACCGCCTTTCTCGTCACCGCGCCAGGCAGTCGCGCCTCGCGCTTTTTGCTCGGGCACATCCGGCAGGCCGCGATGGTGCGCGTAGGCCAGCATCCCGGCGAATCTCGACGTATCCGTGCCCAGTCCAAACAGGTGCTTCGTCCCGGCGTCAACGTGTTCGCGTGGCAGCGCCTTGCCGGTCGGCGACGTCAGCACCGCTTGATTGTCGTCGTCGAGCTTGCCCAGGTCATGAAACTCGGTTCCCAGGCTCACGGTTTCGACGAAGAGATCCGAATGCGGCAGGCCGAGGCTGGCTTCGCAGGCGGCATCACACGCCTTCAACATGGCGCGTCCGATGTGGTCGCCGTATGTCTGCGCCGGGCAGGAGCCTTTCGCGCTGTGCGCGAGCCAGTTCATCGCCGTGCTCAAAGCAGGTCAATCAGCGTCAGCGCCGAGTTGCCGTGCCGGTCTTTCGTGTTCGCCAGTTCGTCCGGCAGCGCATCGGGCAACTGATACTCGGCGATGCCCTTCGACGGCATATTGGCGTCGCCGAGCTTGGTCGGCGCGAGCGCGTCGAGAATGGCGAAGTCCGAGCACGAACCCAACTTGTCGGCATGCTCGACGTACCACGCGCGAGCGAGATCGACCGCCGGGCGCGCGTGCGAACGCGTGTGCGGGTAGGCGTAGCGGATGAGTTCGAGCATGAGCGCGATGTCATCGCCGGTGCAGCCGGTGCGCGTGGCGGCACTGGGGTTGACGAAGAAGGGCATGAGATAGAGCCCGTGCGGCACGAAGCGGTAGCCCATCGGCGCCATGCCGCGATCCTTATCGCCTTCCACGCCGGCCTTGTTGGTGTTGGTGTGGCGCTCGATGTCGATGGGCGCGACCGAGAGGCCGAGGCCGAAATGCACACAGCCGGTGCGGATGGCGTTCGTTTTGAATTGCCTGATTTGCTCGTCATTCAAGCCGCTCTTCTTCGCTTCGTCATCCTTCATGCTTTCGAGGAAGGTGTTACCGAACACGCGCCCGTCCCAGTAGGCACCCTTGAATGCCTGGCCGTCGCCGGTGAGTTGCTTGGTGATAGCTGTGCGATCTCGCCCGCGCGATTCGAGAATGCCGAAGCGGGCGGCGTCGAGCTTCAATTCGGCCGCGAGCACGTCCCAGACCTCGCCTTTCCACTCGACCAGATCGCGCAGCTTGCGCTTGTACGAAACCGGCGAGATTTCGCCCTTCTGATCCGGGCGCTGGCGCGGGTCGCTGTCGCGGTCGGGGTCGCCGTTGGGGTTGGAATTGCGGACTTCGATGACGAGCAGGCCGGTGCCGCGTTTGAAACCGCCGACTTCGTTGGTGTAGGTGAGCTTGGGGTTCACGTTCAATTCTCCTCTTTGGATTCGGTTGGGCTGGGGGGGATCGGCGTAGCGTCGGTTTTGCCGGGCAGTTTGGCGAGATAACCGAGGAGCATCTGCGCTTTGTCGGCGTCGCTGGCGCGCTCGGGAATGTCGAGCAGACTGATTTCCGAGCAGATTTCGCCGAGCTGGGCGAGAAAGTGTTTGGCAAGCGCTTCTGGCCCCTTTTCGGTGGCTTTGCTGGTTCGCGCCCACGCCTGATACGGCAGGATGCGCTGCGCGTACAGCGCGAGCGCCGCCTGCGGCGTTTCCAGCGCAGTTGCCATCAGCGCGTTGCCGAGCAACTGCCCAGGCACCTGACCGTTGCGCACACCTTGGCAATATTGCAAATGCAAGCTGTCGGCTAGCGCCAGCAGCCTGCCGACGAGAAAAGCGGGGTTCGCCATGATGTGCTCCCGTGTGATGTGAGAATCGGATTTGAATAGCAGCAAGGCCAGAATCGCTGGCAGTGCGGTGAGTGCGGCGGCGCGTTTGTCACCAGCTTTCAAGACGGTCGATGCGTGTTCGCGTGCGCCAGCGGCGATCAGGAAACCCGCCCAGCCTGCGAGCGCGTGGCGCAGCGCCCGGCGCGCCATGGGGATTTGCGAGCCGTCGGCTGCCAGTAGCAGGGTCAGCGCGTCTTCCGGTGCGAAGGTCTTGAACTTGCCCTGGTTCTCGTCGCCGCGCACCCAGAAGGTGTTGAGCCAGCTTGTCACCTGATACGGGAAAGGCGGCTCGGGAACGATGTCTTTTCGTTCACCCTTCGCCTTGCCCCAGCGCGCGAAGGCGACAGGTGGGCAGGCGCTCACGCCCTCGACCCAATTCCGCGCGGCATCGACGAAATGCTGCATGGTGAAGGTGTGGTGTGCGACGAGCTTGGTGCGGTGGCCATCCGGCTTGCGCAACACGATGAGGTGTACCGGGACTTCGGATTCGCGCGGCTTGCCGTCGAGCGCTACCGCGATGCGTTCCGCACGCGCTTCGAAGCTTGCCGCCTCGTTTGCGGCAGCGGCGTAGGCGTCGTCTTCGTCGTCCGGCAGGCTGCACAGGTCAGCGATTGCGCTGTCATCCAGCACGCTCAATGCCTGTTCGGGATAGAACAGGAACAGGCTGGCGCCCCGGTATTGCCAGGTTTTGCCCTTGCGCCCGGTTTGCGTCAGATATTCCAACGCGCTTTTGGCGCGGTCACGAGCATCTTTGCCGACGATAAAGGAATCCGCGTCGGCTCTGCCGTAGCGGTATTGGCAGGGCGCGTCTTTAGTCATCGCGCGCAGGATGACCTTGCCCAGCCCGGGCACGATCAAATCGGCGAATTTCTCGTCGGCGTCGGTTGCGGCCCGGCCATAGGCGTCCGGCGCAACGGCGGCGCGCCCTGCGCCTGACGCCGCACGACCCAGCAATGCGTTCAGGCGTGCAGCGGTGCGCTCGTGGTTGACCGGGTAATCACCGATTTTGTCCCAGTCCGGCAAATCGAGAAGCAGATTGCACGGTTTGGCGGCTTCCGCCTTGTTCAGCGCGCAATAGAGCTTGAACAGTTTTTCGTCGTACGCGCTTTCCAGTTGCGCGGCGAGTTGGCGTTCGAGTTCGGGAAAAAAGCGCTCGGGCGTCAGACGTTGCAGACGTTCGAGCAGCGCGCGCAGAACGGCGTAGTCCGCCTCGTTTGCTGGCAGCAACGCCTGCAACTGTGCAGGTACGTCAGCGAGCGACTTGCGGCATTTGTCGTCGAGCGAGTTCGTTTTGCTGTCAAGCCAACTTCCGATTGTCTGCGCCCGACGTCCTCGAATCGAATCGAAATAGCGGGCCCACGTGGCAACGTCAGCCCTCGACGCCGCTTCCAGTTCTGCCTTGGCGAGCTTAGCCGCCTTTTCGGCTGCCGATTTGTCCAGCGTGGGATCGAAAATCGGAAACAGCGGGGGAATGCTGAAAACCGGTGTACTGAAGCCGTTTCCGCCAGGCTGCCATTTCCGCAAACCGGCGATGGCTTCCCAGGCCATGACTTCGACAACGTCTCCGTTCGCGTCGAGCAAGACTTTGTAGCTGGGGTATTTCGGCAGGGCTTTGAGCGATGGATGCAGCGTGTCGGGCAGGCTTGGAATCGCGTTCGCCGCTTGCAGGAGTTCATTCAGCATGGCGCGCCCCGTAGTTCAGCACGCCTGATTCGATCACCAGACCTTGTGCATACGACAGCGCGTGTTCGCCGTAAGCAGGCTTGCTGAACAGCTGATCCGGCATGGAAGACAGGCTCAAATTGATGTCCGCCTGCACCGGACTGTTCTGCGGCTCGCCGACGTAGCTGGGGACGAATTCGCGCCAGCCCAGACTCGGGACGTAATGGCACTGGCCGCGTTTCAGGCGGCGCTCGAAAATGTCCTTGAACGCGTGGCAGGGTGAGCGTGTGCGCTCCAACCACTGCCTGATTTTGGGCGGAAAGTCACTGCGCGTTGCGGGGTTCAGCGAGGCGTAGAGGCGATAGCGCACGTTGATCAGCACTGTGGCGAAAAGCTGGTAGTTGTTGCCGTCCTTGATTTGCCCGCTTTTGCGCAGCGGGCCGCCGTAGTTGGTCGCGTAGTGGTGGTAGACCAGCGGCGCGCAGATTTCGACCCGGCTCGGAACGATCTCGACCGCTGGGTTCCACAAGATGGCTTCGAAAATGCCCTTGGCGGCGGAACGCGTCGGCGTCGGGTAGGTTCCGGGCGAGTCGCCGGTATCCGGGCGTGTCCAGATCGCCGTCGGGCCAGCAATTTCCAGGCAGATTGCATATGGCTCTCGCATGCTTCTACTCCAGTTTTTATTTTTCAACAGTTAAGACAAGCCTCGTCGGTACGCCGCCCTGCCCATCTTTGTGGTGACGAGGGCCGGGATGACTGCGACTAAAGCAGATCCGGCCCAAGTCAACCAGCAGGCCGATGTGATAGGCCGGTACGCAATCCGAAATGCCGAACCGTTCAATGGTCCACATCGCCCCGGCCGTGGAATGCAGCGCCTTGCCGGCTTCGCCCCGGATGTGGGCATCGGCTTCGAAGCCGCTGGCCTGGCCATGCAGGCGGCGCTGAAACCGATCCGCGTATTTGCCGAGATCGTGCAGTAGTCCGGCAAGGTGCGCTTCGTCACGCCACGCCGATTCGCTCGCGAAGTCTTTTGCAAGATTGGCTACCGAACCGAGATGAACGGTGAGGGGGTGCCAATCGCCGATGTGGTTTGCGCTGTGTGCGTAGTACATGTCAGTGCTCATTTTCGGCATCGGTTCTCCCAAGTCATGCAGCCAGCACGTTCACATGTCCGGTCTTGCCGTAGTCCAGAATTTTCTGGTCGCGCGTCACCAGGGTGTAGCCGCCGATGCGCGCTTCGGCAATCAGCAACCTGTCCGCCGGGTCGGCGTGTGGCACACCAGGCAGCAAGGTGCTTTCAAGCGCAGCTTGCCAGTCGAGTGGGCGCAAGCGCAGGCCGGGCAGCGTCGTCGCATGCTGTATCCAGTCCTTTACTGGCACTGACAGGGTGATCCGGTTTTTCGCGACCAGCAGGCCGATCTCCCATGCGCTGACCGCGCTGACGTGCAGTCGACTCGTGAGCAGCGCATCTTCGATCCGGCTGACGCCACCGGGTTTCAATCGCCCGGCAACGCCCTCCGCGTACCAGAGCCAGACGTGGGTATCGAGCAACAGCGCGCTCATGGTTTGACGGATGGATCGGTGAGGAGAGGGCCGTACAGATCGTCTTCTTCGCCCGTCTCGGCCGCCCAAGGCTCATGCGGCACGTTGACGATGTCGCCATGGATCGTGACGGTACCTTTCATGTAGCCAAACAGGCCGCGCGGTTGCTCGTCTTCGATGGGCACGACACGCGCGACGGGTTTGCCGCGTTTGGTGATGACCAGCGGCTCGTGGGTGGCGGCGACTTCGTCGAGGAGTTTCAGGCATTTGGCCTTGAATTCGGAGGCGCTAATGTTCATGACCCACTCCATATGACCTCTATAGGTGGTCATCTTAGATCGCTCTGTGCCAAGGAGCAAATGGGCAACGAGCTGCAGCGCAACAATCCCGGTGGAGCAGGCTTGGGAGGCACAAAAACGACCACTTTGCCTTTCCCGGCTAATCGACCTTCGCGGTTGCAGCGACCTGCCGCCTGGGCAATGGAATCCAATCCGGCCAGAGCGCGATAGACCACAGGAAAATCCACGTCCACACCCGCTTCGACCAATTGCGTACTCACCACGCGCGTGGGGATACCCGCCTGCAAGCGCCTCTTGATATCAGCAATGACCTGCGAACTGATGCGCACCACACATCAGTGCAGATAAATGCAGTGTGCCCTGGTCGTACTTCTGCATCTGCTCCCACAACGCGTGAGCGTCCTTACGGGTGTTGACGATAGCGAGCGCGGAATCATATTCGGCGAGATCGCCCGCAAGCGTCGGCCAGTCGGTACTGGCGTGCCAATTGGGAGGTAAACGCACACGAACACGCTCCAATGCAGCGTAGAGGGCGTCAGGATCATCCATGAGCTCGCGCACATTCTCCAGGCCACGCAGATTTTTGCTCGCATCAAAGTATTCGCGGGTACTCAAGGCAGGTTGGGTGGCAGTG
>JAPTWT010000147.1 GCA_028064935.1 Gammaproteobacteria bacterium
GCGGAACCGCGCAGCCTCGCTGCCATCATCGACGACCAGGGGCGGCGCATGAATACCATCGTCGAGAACGTCCTGCAACTCGGCCGGCGTGACCGCACCAACGCCACCCGCTTTGCCCTGTCGACCTGGCTTGCGCAAACCCTGCCGGCGGTGGCCACCGCCCTCAACATCCCCGTCCAGGCCCTGAACCTTGTCATCGAGCAACCGCAGACGGTGTGCTTCGACACCGATCACCTGTTTCAGATCGTGAACAATCTGTGCCACAACTCGCTCAAGCACAGCCCGCCCTATCACGATGTCCCGATCGTCAAGCTCCTGATCGGTGTCGACAGCGAAGGCCATAGCATCCTCGATGTCATCGATTGGGGCGAGGGCATCAAGAACGCCATCGTCGATCGCATATTCGATCCGTTCTTCACCACCACCGCGCGCGGCACAGGCCTAGGCCTCTATATCGCCCGAGAGCTCGCCGAGGCCAACGGCGCGCGCCTGGAATACCGGCCGACACCCACGGGGTGCCAGTTCCGCCTGACCTTCGGCCGGCTCACCGACTGTACAGAGGCGGCCCTGGCATCATGACGATCCCCCAAGTCCTTATCATCGATGACGAAGCCGATATCCGCGCGCTGCTCGAGCTCACGCTCGGCCGCATGAATATCGAGACCCGCTCGGCCGGCGACGTGGCCTCGGCCTTCGCACTGCTCGAGGAGTACCGGTTCGACCTGTGCCTCACGGATATGCGCCTGCCGGACGGTGACGGCCTGGCCATCGTGCGCCATATCGAGGAGCATCATCGCGGGCTACCGGTGGCGGTCATCACCGCCCACGGGAGCATGGAGACGGCCATCGCGGCGTTGAAGGGCGGGGCCTTCGACTTCGTATGTAAACCCCTCAATATCAATGAGTTACGGGCACTCGTACGCAGTGCCCTGAACCTCTCGAAACAGGCGCCGAGCGACGGCGCGAGCGCCGCCGCCAAACTTCTCGGTGATTCCCAGGCCATCCGCGAGGTCCGCGCCCTCATCGAGCGCCTGGCGCGCGGACAGGCGCCCGTATACATCTCCGGGGAATCGGGCACCGGCAAGGAACTCGCCGCGCGCCTCATCCATGACCTCGGACCCCGTGCCGGCCGCCCGTTCGTGGCCGTCAACTGCGGGGCGATACCCGAGCAGCTGATGGAAAGCGAGTTCTTCGGCCACAAGAAGGGCAGCTTCACCGGCGCCTTCAACGACAAGGACGGGCTTTTCAAGACCGCAAGCGGGGGCACTTTGTTCCTGGACGAGGTCGGCGACCTGCCGGTCCCCATGCAGGTGAAGCTCCTGCGCGCCATCCAGGAGAAGGCGGTGCGTCCGGTCGGCAGCCAGCAGGAAGTGGCGGTGGACGTGCGCATCCTGTCGGCCACGCACAAAAACCTCCACGACCTGGTGCGCACCGGCGCGTTCCGCCAGGACCTCTACTACCGCCTGAACGTCATCGAGCTCGTGATCCCGCCGCTGCGCGAACGCGCCGAGGACATCCCGGCGCTTGCGGCGCATCTTGCCGCCAAACTGAGCATGGGTCGCCCCTTGCCACTCACCCCCGCGGCCTTGGCGACACTGAAGAGATATCCCTTCCCCGGCAACGTCCGCGAACTCGAGAACATCATGGAACGGGCGCTGACCTTGTGCGAGAGCGGCGAGATCGATGTGGCGGACCTGCGTCTGCCCGGGCACGATGCCCAGGGTCTACCTGGCAAAGTCGCCGAGTCGGAGGCCTCGCCCTTCGATACCGGTGATTACAAAGGGGAACAGTCGCTCGACGAGCACCTGGCCCAAGTCGAGCGCGCGGCGATCGAAAAGGCCCTGCGCGACACCAACCAGAACAAGACCGCCGCCGCCCGCGAGCTCGGCATCACCTTCCGCGCCCTGCGCTATAAGCTCGAAAAGCTCGGCATCGAATAAACCGAAACGGGCATAGCGGTCCATCGCACACCCTAACCTTGCTACTGATCGCGCCGCCTTATCCCTCAGCAATCGGCCGATCCACCAGATCCGAGGCGACCTCCTATGGCGCGTAGGGAGACAAGAGGCGCTCGCCCTCCCGGCACCGACCACCAATGGCCCAAGGCACCAATCGCCGCGCAATCCACCGGCAGTCTCGCCTCATCAAAGGCCCCGAAAATACCATAGGCCCCGTGGACCATAGACCGCGCGCCTTCAGATTCGGTAAAGGTCGTGTGGCACCCATACCCTGTCCAGATCGTCCGGTCCGCGCCGACCGCCCGCAACTAGTAGAAAATCTCGCGCCACGACGCCGGGCCCGCCGGTGGCGGCCCCTGGGTTGTCATCGACGGGCCCGGGCCGCCACTCCCCATCCCCTGAAGGCGTAATTGGCCGTTCATGATGGAAATGCTGGGGGTATAGGCGACACCCGTACCGACATCGACCGGGCCTGCGACCGTCGCCCCAAAAACACCCGATGGAAAGCCGCCACTGTCCAGCGTGTAGAAGTAGTAGCTGGCGGTCGACGCCGCGCATGTCCCGGCGGCCGCGCTGGGCGGAACCGACACGGGTAGGATTATGGCACCATTGACGATCTGCACCGGATTCGTGACGATCGCGTTGCTTGGCAAACTCGCTACTGACGTCGACGCGACGTAGTTGCCGCTCGTAAATGTATCGCTGCCGCCCGCATAACTTGTCCATAAGGGCGCCCAGCCATTCGCGCCATCCTGAAGGGTGGTTACCCGCCCCGGGGATTGCAGCGTCAGATACTCGACCCCGTTATAATAAGCCCCATCGATGTAGGTAATAGCGCTCGTGCCTCCGGAAGTACTGGCTGAAGTCCCAAAATTGGTCCCGATTGGGCTTGGCGCCGTATTGTTAAGGGGTGTCCAAGAGATCTTGGTGGCCAACTGCCCGGATGAGGACAAAAGCGAGCCCATCCACACGTTGCCAGCGTTGTCGCCAATGAAGATATCGTTACTGTCATCAACGTAGGGCTGACTGCCCGCGACAAACGGCAAGGTGATGGTATCGGCCACACCGGTCGCAACATTGGTCATAACGAGCGCGCTCGTGGTCGTGGTGGTGGTCGTGTTGAGAACGGCGGCTTCATAGGCGGTCCCGGAACCCGGGACCAAACGAAAAATCACTGGCGCCACCGGGTTGGGTGTGATCGAGTTGGCATTGTCTTGCTCCCATGCCTCGCTATTCAAGGCGCCGGTCGAGGTCAACTGCAAGGCGTACTGAATCGCGCCTTGCTGAGCCCCACCGACAATGTAGGTCGCCCAGGCCGAACTCGACCCGCCCGCCTGCGCGTCGACTACACGTGGGCGCATCCCCGCCATATTCGGGCCTTGCCAGAATGTTGAATAGTCTTGAAGATCCTGCACAAGCGGCCGCGGCATCCAGCCCCATACGAGGCTGCCGCTCACAGCGTTCACAGCGTACAGAAATCCGTCGTTGCTGCCGACAAGAACCAGCGGTGTGCGACCCGATTCACTCTGCGCGTAGCTATCGTAACCCGTGCTACCCAACAAATTCGGATCATTCGGTGGCCCCATGTACGTCGGTTTATTGGCCGTCATCAGGCCCACATACCAGCCTGACTGCCGGCCCCCGAGATAGTTGCCCGAGTCGTAAGACGGGTCGATCGTATACTGCTCGATGATCGATGGAGTCAAAGTGCTGCCGCTTGGTATCGCGAACGCCGCCGCATCCATGCTTGTCAAAGGCGTGATCGGCCCGGGCGTTGTCGTTGGCGGGCCTTCCGAATACAGCACCGAACTTCTATTGCTGGTGGTCATCTCCGCATTGATGTCCCAGGATGCCGTTGACGCCAGGTTTCCCGACGACTTAATGAGATATGCGGACATGTTGCCCTCACCCAAAGACGGGTTGCTCGTGACCACATATTCGTAGGAGGAGTTCCCGATAACCGCTGAACTTGATCCGCCCGACGCGGTGACTATCTGAGCGGCGATATTGTTCAGGATCGAATTGAAGGCCTGTTGAAACGCTGCCGCCGTGTCGGCGCTGTATACGACATTCGTCTTGCCCGCCACCGCCAAATCCTTCAAAACCGTGTAGCTATCGCTGGCCTCCGTCGTGCAATTAGTCGCCGACGGAGGGCAATTGACTCCAGCACCCACCCCCAGCACATAGGTCTTGATACCATTCAACCCGCCGTTCGTATAATTGGCCAGCTTTTTGACTGCCGTTATGGCTTCAGTGACCGCGTTGTCGTTGTCGGCGCTCCCCGAGGAAAGCACCTCGCCATAGCCTTGTCCGGCGGCGCTTCCGAGCGGGGGATAGACATGTCCGTGCAGACCCATGGTCGGCTGTCCATTGGTAATCAAGATGACATACTTCGGCGCGCATGCAGGTTGCGGCGCTTTATCGCTGGTCGTCAAATCCGTCAACGCCGCCGTCAATGCCCCGGCCGTGGGCGCATATTCGGAGCCCGCTACGATCTCACTACCGCCCTTCACGAATTGCTCGGGCGCCATGGTCTTGTTGAATAGCGCGATCTGCGCGGCATTTAGCGGCGCCACGGGAATATAAAGGTCGCCCTGGCCGCCAGACGTCCCGTTCGTCACCGGATTCCCATCGAATGCCAAGCCACGCCTTGCATACCACACTTCGCCGCTATATGGGATATAACCCGCATCCGTCGGGGAGGTCGCAAATGCGCCGATGTTCGGTGCGGTTGCCTTATATGTCTCCAGCAGGTAACTCCCCGATAGTATCTGATCTTCGTACCTACTTAAGCTGTAGCCATTCGGCGGATAGGGGTTCGAAGGATGCGGCCCATCGTACGTTACGAAATTCCCAGATGGATATGAAGTCGACCAATACAGCACGTCATTGATCTGGGGATCGTCGGACGACTGACTGATATAGAGGTAAGGCGCGCTTGTCAGGCCACTCCCAATAATATTCGCTATCGGCGCGCAATCACCCCCCTTGGGTGCCTTATAACAGGGGTTGGGCACCGACAACGGATCATTCGCCGCGCAGGTCGAGCCACTCGTCGAGCCATAACCAAACGCCCCGGGCGTACATTCCGCCCCGGGGGAGGCGGTGGTCGGCGTATCGCCACTCATGTAATACACCCACGTATCGTAGGGCGCGGGTGTACCGGCAGTGGCATAGGCCATAAGGCCTGCCTGCATGATATTGGTGTAAGTCGGATTGTTCAGGGCCGAGAGTATGCCCTGCTCGGCCACATTGATCATCGATTCCGAGTTGTCCGTCAGCACCCCGCCGACCGATACGGTATAGGCCGCCTCTCCCGCCGGACAGGATCCCCCGCTGCTCGGCCCCAGCGTCGATCGTGGCGTATAACTGTTAAGCAGATAGCAGGGGGGCGAGGCCGAATCCGCATTCGCGGCCACGGTGCCCGACCCGGACATGATGGCGCCTTGCAGGTTGCCGGCCATCCCCTGCGAGGTATCGAGGATAACAAGAACCTGTGGCTCCTGACTTGCGGGTATGGTCCCTGCCTGCGCCGTTACCAACATGCACATCGCAAGCCCGACGCCCAAGCCCATTTCCAACAGGACCGCTTTCCGCCACCAGCTCTTCGCGTTCATATCACGCCACCTTTCGTAAGGTCGCCTCGATATCGGCGTTCATATTGTGGTTCTCACCTGCTGCCAGGCCGTTATTCGAGAGTTGTGCATTGACATACGCTAAGTAGGTCATATACGACGTCGTGGTAGATGATGCCTGGCTTGCACCGTTCAGTATCGCGGGCGGAAGTCCGCTTGGCGACACGACATATTCGACATTGAATGTCACGCCATTGATAACGATAGATGTCGCACCGCAGGACTTGGGTGCACACGTGGCCCAAAACGATACGGGGGGCGGCTGTGGCGGACCAGGGGCTGTTTGCACTGGAGTATACCACCACGAGACCCCTGTCATATTGGACGCTTCGGGAAATCCGCTGTGTTGTTGCAATTGCGCGTTGGCCGCCTCAAGACCAATATCCGTGGCCTGTATCGCCTCTGTATGCGCCGCGCTGTTGGATGCAACCTCGGAGCCATAGCGCACAAAATACATGAGGCCAAGCACCGCGAATGTCAAAGCCAATATGACGAAGATCGCCAGCATCAACGTCACTCCGCGCTGGTACGCCGCACCGTTTTTGGTCCGCGCATGGCGTCTTGTGATGAGCATCACTGTCCCCAGATGTCATTCCTTAGAGGAATGACGGATGTAAAGGTCCGGTACAGATATTGGTTACAATTTCCTTGAACGCAACCCATGCTTTGACCAGCCGAAAGATTCGTGGGAATCGAATAGACTACCGTGGGCAGATTGGGATTGCTCGCGCCATTCCACACCGTCTTTGAGGGCGTGGCACCGGCGTAATGGCCCGGTGTATAGCGCGTGCTGCGCACCAGAAGCGTTATCTCCACGGTGAGGAGATCCGCGGCGGTCATGCCTGCGGGCGGTGTGCTGCCCGGAAGAACATACTGCGTCACAACCCCGTTTAAACCATAACCAAATGCCACCTGCATGTCGACGATTCCGCGCGCAACGAGCAGTGCTGGCGGGGCCGTACTGGTGGTGTTATTGAGGTAGGTATAGGTTTGCATATACAAAGATGGGACCTGCGTCCCGGCCTGGGCGCCGCCGCCATCGCTTATGAAGAAGTTCTTTATGCTAAAGCCGCCGCTCCCCAAATCAATGAGGCCCCTGTTGGTAAGCTGGCTTGCCGTTATCGCGGGATCCGTGGCGGAAAAGCCGCCTGGTGCATTAAAAGCGCTCGTTCCGGATTGGGCAACGATATTGTTCTTGCCGCCAGGATTCGTGATCTGTCCCAGCAAACAACTTGAATTTGGTAACGCCACTAGAAAGAGATCGTTTTGGTTTAGTAACGTTTCATTGGCGACGAAAAAGTTCGCGGCTGTCAGACTATTGCCACTCGTGCTCGTAATGGTGGTAACCGGTTGCGACCCAAAGACACTACCGCCCGTGACGGTGGTGAGCGCATAGGTATTGATGCCCGCCGGGCTATAGTAGTAAGGGCTGCTATTGGCTTGCGGCGTGGCCGCGACGGGCGTAAGGAAAAGACCGCCGCTGGGGCTCGCGGTCGATACGGTGTACTGGAGGCCGTTTGAAGAAGGAGCGACATTCGCATAGATACCGCCACTACATTCGTTCATGGGCAGACCATAGCCGGCCTGCTCTATCGCCTGCGTCAGCATTGTCATCGCGGTCCGCGCCTGTTGCCACGCATTGTCCTGGGCGCGAGTCTGGGTCGTGACCGATGACAGCCCGGTAAAGGCACCGTATATGGCCGCTGCCGCGAGCGCCGATATGACTAGGGCGACCAGGAGCTCGGTCAACGTAAACCCGCGCTCGCGGGGTCTAGTATCCGATCTCAGTCGAAACAACATAGGTATTCTGCTCCCAGGATTCCGTTATCATGGCTTGGCAGGGGCATTGGCCATTCCCACCCGTCGGTGTGACCTGAATACTGGCCTGCAGGCGCGGCTGGCCGGTACTGGCGTTTATCGGTGGCCCCGCCGTCCCAGGCAGCTGCAACAAGGTTTGCCACCATGTCTGGAGGTTCGTTTGGAATATGCTTGCCCCTCCCCCGGGAGGCGGGTTCTGGCTTGTCAACGCAACTCCGTTGTAGCTCAATGCGCCGGGGCCGCTGACACGGAGCATGCCGATGATCTCCTGGGCCGCGATATAGGCCGTCGTCTGCCCCTGCCCCGTCTTGGAAAGATGGACGCCGTCGGCCAGCAAATACGTGACGGCCATGATGCCTATCATGAAAATCACCATCGCGACGAGGTTCTCTATCAAGGTAAATCCGAGCGTCTTGCGGGCGCCGCAGCGAACGGACCGGCGCGCCGCCGTGATCAGGATATGACGCATGAGTAAGGGGGGGCCGCTGCGGGCCCGGTTTGAGTGGCACATGAGCGAAGCTCACCGGCGCCGTAATACGCGGCCAGCCATTGGGCATAATTGGCTGGGTTTGTACGGGCGCTGAACATCATCGCGCCATAGGTCAAGCTATAGGATGCCCCGTTCGTAGACCCCCAGATTGTGCCATCGGGAGAAAATTTCAGATCGTATGTCGCACCCAGCGCCGGCGGCAGGATCGTAGGCAGGCCACCATTGTATAGCTCCACATACCGACACGACACGTCCGGGTATCGTGTCTGAAAGAGTACCGGAGTCACACCGGCGATTGGTATGTTGGGGTTTTCCATATTGGGCGCGTTATTGAGAAGAGGCGTACCCGTCACGCTAAGGCTGGCGGTCCACCAGCAGGCCGTGCCGCCCCCCGTCTCGCTGAAATAGCCGGTCTGAACATAAACCGGCTGGTCGGTCTTCAATGCGTAGGATCGCGCCCATTGCATATCCTGCTCCATGTGGCCGGCCGCCTCCCGGATCCTGGCGTTAACCAACCACGCCGACAGATCGGGCACTGCCACCGCTGTCGCAATGGCAATAATCGCGATGACGACCATAAGCTCGAGCACCGTTACCCCACGGGCGCGCAGCTCCGCGGTCGGGGCATACTTTATGCGCCCATTGCTCATTGCCCATCCTCATCGCCCTGGGACATCTCGTTTGTGTAGCTTGTATGCCCTTTCCCCATACCCTTCACCTACACCACGCAGACTGGCACATCTACAGGAAAGGTGTAGCACAAAATGGCCCCCCCACAAGGCCATGATGCGCGGGAACGGCGTAGAATTCCGACAATTCAATCTGTTACGGAATGATCCTACGGTGACTTCGCGCTTGGGCCGGTTCGAGGCACAAGACGCACGCAACGGCCTCGTGAGAGCTTCCGTGACCTAGCTCTTTCCGGGATTTGCCCGCGACCGCGCGCTTAATAATAACAGCGCGGTCTCGATGTGCGAGCCCGCTTATACCATTCAAGGCATTTTCGAAGGAACTACTCATCTAGCCGCCGTGGGTCACGACCGCGCCGAGTTCGAATATCGGCATATACATGGCCACCACCAAGGTGCCGACGATGATACCCAATACCACCATGATGATCGGCTCCATGAGCGTCGACATGCGTGCCACGGTCTCGCTCACCTCCCCCTCATAGAAATCCGCGACCTTTTCGGCCATGACCTCGATCGCGCCGGTCTGTTCGCCGAT
>JAPTWT010000057.1 GCA_028064935.1 Gammaproteobacteria bacterium
GCTACGAAATCAACTTCAACCGCTACTTCTACGTCTACAGGCCGCCCCGGCCGCCCGAGGTCATTGCGGCGGAGATTCGGGAGATGGAGAAGCGCTTCCTGGAGCTCATGAAGGGGGTGGTGGGGTGACTGAGCTTCAGTTATGGGGGAGCGTGCCCCAACACTGGCGCGTCCTTAGGAACCGGTTTGTATTTCGTGAGCGCAACGAGCGCGACTTCGTTGAGCGGCCGCTTGTTGCTGTTTCGCAAAGACACGGCGTTATAGGCAAGCGGGACTTAGAGGCCCTCGAAGGGCGAAAACTATCAGGCGAAAACGACGACCTGTCAAGTTACAAGCGCGTTGAGCCAGGGGACATCGTTTATAACAAGATGAGAATGTGGCAAGGAGCAGTCGGTGTGTCCGAAATGCAGGGAATTGCCAGCCCAGCCTATGTTGTTGCTACACCGATGCGAGGTTTAGATGGGCGTTTTGCCGCTTATCTCCTAAAGAGTGAACCATACGTCTTTCAAAGTGGTTTGTTGTCGTACGGAATATGCGACGACCAGAACAGTTTGCGTTGGGAGGATTTCGCGAATCTCAAGACGCCACTTCCACCACCGGGCGAACAAACCCGCATCGCCAACTTTCTCGACGAGCAGACGGCGCGGATTGATGCGCTGATTGCGGAGAAGGAGAGGTTGGATGCGTTACTGGGGGAGTATCGAGGCTCGCTGATTTCTGCGGCAGTGATGGGGCAGCTAGACCCCGCCACGTGGGAAGCGTCCTGTCGAGCTCAAGGAGGGGGCGGTAGGGTTAGTAGCTGGTCTACTGTGCGGCTTAGATATGTCGCGGACCTTAATCCGAGTGTCCGTGCCGACCTTCTTCAGGCACCAGATACCGAGGTGTCATTTTTGCCAATGGAGGCAATTGGTGAGAACGGCTCGCTCAGTCTCGACCGTACCCGACCTGTAGCTGAAGTTCGTAATGGTTATTCGTATTTTGAGAACGGCGACATCGCCTTTGCAAAGGTGACGCCGTGCTTTGAGAATGGTAAAGGTGCCCTAATGCGGGGCCTGGAGCATGCGGCGGGTTTCGGTACCACGGAGCTTACTGTATTAAGGCCAAAACTTGATGCCAATCCAAATTTCCTGAATTATGTACTGCAATCTTCGCGGTTCAGGCAACTTGGTGCGGCGGCAATGACGGGAGCGGGTGGGTTAAAACGGGTACCAGATGAGTTCACGAAAGACTTCGAGACCGTGTGGCCCGTGTCGGCAGACCAAGCCTGCATCGCCAACTTCCTTGACGAGCAGACGGCACGCATTGACGACCTGCGCAACCATTGCAGAGAGCATGTTGCCCTTCTCCGTGAATATCGCTCCTCCCTGATTTCCGCGGCGGTGACGGGCCAGTTGGATATGGATGGCTCTAAGAGCTGTCTCTCATGAACGCCGTCGCTGAATACGATGGTGTTTGGTATGAAGGCGACAGCGCCTCACTCCGAGTCATGCTGGAAAATACGTTGCTACTACCGATTTGCGTCGTGAATCAGCACTCAGGCGGCGAGATGCTGTTCCGGGAGGACTACTTCAACTCTGCGACCAGGATACGCCGTGGCCGCGTATATCGAAAGGATGATGTAGCAGCGGATTGGTCAACTGGGAACGTTAGTGTTCATCCGTATAGACCCAATTTGTTTGCAAATATACCTAGACTTCGTGCTAGGAAGTCTTACACGACGCTCGCCGACTTCATAAGGGTCGGCTCGACCGCCATTCTCGGCGACAATAACGCGCAATCCTACTGGACGGTCGTCTTCTCGGAAAAGGCGGGACTCGACGCCCATTACCTCACGCTAAAATCCAAGACCTACTTCGGCGTCTTACCAGAGGTGAATCACGAGGCCATTCCAGAGGCGAATCGCCAGGACATCTTGCAGGCGCTCGATGCGGTCGTCGAAGCCGCGCCCATTCAGGCGCCGCAGCCGGTGATTGACGCGTGCCGCAATGCCGCGTGTCACATGATAACGGCGAAGTTTCCAGAGTCGAACCCAAAAGGGAACAAGGACTTGGGGCAGCTTGCGTCCTGGCTTGAGCAGGAAGGTCACCGCAAGAAAAAGGCACGCAAAGCTGACGTGGAAGCAATGGACGCTTTGATTGAGACGCCAGACTCATGCACCAGTTACCTAGTTAACGAGCTCCACAGGCGCGCCAAAGCTAATGCTGCCGCGGCGCGCCGAACACGGCCAGTCTCTCAGCAAGACGCGAACCTGGCCGTGGACGCCATTGCGTTCCTGTTGCAAGACTTCGGGTGGGCGGAGGCGACGTGACGAGAGGATGGGGTATAGGAGATTCTGGAGAATGACAGGGAAGCGACAGCACTACATTCCGCAGTTCTTGCAGCGAGGCTTTAATAGTCGCGGACACGATGAGACACCAAGGGCGTGGCTCTATCGGAGAGGCGACGCAGCGCCTAGCGAGGACACACTGAGGAATATTTCTGTTGAGGATTGGTTTTATCGTTACAGAACCGCCCGTGTGGATATTTCCGCAGATGAGAGCATTACGGGAGCAGAGCGCCATCGCTTGGCGCCGCTTGTTCGGAGATTGCGGACCAGCAAGGATGGCGCGATAAGTGAGGAGGACAGGGCGGGTTTGGCGGAACTTTTGGTACATATTCATGCTAGGACAAAAGCAGTGTGGGAAATTGCGAGGTCGCAAGCGCCGCCGATGTTCGAGCGTCTTGGGAGATTTGCTCGAGACCAGACGGCTATACGAGACACTCTTCCACGACTCATGGAGGCACACCGGGATACCGTGATACGGCTTCTGGCGCTGCGTTATCCAGACCGCGACATCGGAAAGCTCATGTACGAGTGGATGGCGCAAATCGAAACGGTGCCTCCGGACGATTTTCGTTCGGCTGTCGATGGGATGCTGGGCGGATTATTGATGCTTGCCGTGGATGCACTTCAAGCCAACAAGGTCCAGGTAATGCGGGAGCTCTCGGAGCGGCCTGAAGTAGCTAGGCGGTTTCAGGATTGCACGTTTTCCGTTAAGAGGTGGGGCGGTGCCCGGCTTG
Source organism: Gammaproteobacteria bacterium (assembly GCA_028064935.1). Next base: position 3,060 of record JAPTWT010000057.1, read on the forward strand.
TACAGGGCGATACACCCGTGGTGTTCCATAAGGCCAGCGGCTTTATACCGGTTTTGGCGAAAGACGAGCCATTTGAGTACGCCTTTCTCCCCATCACGCCTACGCGGGTCGTGGTCGCAAGCACCAGTGGCAGTATGCCCGAGTCCTGGGAGGTCCTGCGGGATGCGAGTATCGCGTGCTCGTACCGGCATTTTATTGCCGCGACGCCCTATCCCGAATTGGAGGCGCTGTCGGTCACTCTTGGCACCGGTTTTCCTGTTGTGACGGGCGCGGATATCGAAAGGCTGTTTGCCGAAGCCGTGGAGTTGGCCTGTACGCCGAGTTGGATGGGGCCTGCGGAAGTGGCCGCGGTTGAGCGGTTGGTGATGGAATATTTGGGGAGGCCACAAGGCGGGAGCGTGACATCGTCGGGAGGTGAGGAATGAGCGCACGCCGGACACAATTCGCATGGCCTGACGGCAACCCAACCAAGGAAGCGGAATTTGACCGCCTCGTGTGGGCATTAGACAAACATCTGGCGGAACAGAGGGGCCAGCCTCTGCACCGGTTGATGGGATTCTATATCGAGGATGCGCTGCGCGAAGCTGGGTTAGTAGACTTGGGTATCAGCTACGCACAGCGGTCGGAGGCGGTCAATGAGCCCGGTTACACGGGTGAGCCGTTGGTAGCGAAGGTGTTCCAGTGGTATGAACAAGTCTACGGTGAAAAGGTGTTGGGGCGGAATGCCGTCGCAGATATGTGGTCCATCGGCTTTATTCCGGTAAAGCTCGGCAATGAGGCGGTATGGAAGGTGCGTATACCAATAACAATGCCGCGGCCGCGATTCGTTTGCGATGCTGAGGATTTCAAAGGTTCTGGCGGAGACAACTACGTAGGACACGATGCGAAAACGGTGAATGTTCTGCGCCTGGTCGAAAACTTGCCGTCGAAGCTCATTGATTATATGTCAGAAGTGGAGCGAACCGACTTGACCGCACTCTGTGCGACGGCTTTGTGTGCCACGCGCTGGCTTCGTGCCGCGGACAAGACACTTGCTGTTGCCAAGACAGTGGCGGAGAAGAACCGTGCATTTTTCCGGCACGCGCGTCAGGATTATGTGAGCTCAACCGCAAATTTGCTGTATTACAACTACTCTCAGTCGCGCTGGGCGTCGTCCCAGGCTATCGAAAAAATAATGAAGGGTGTTCTGGAGATGGCCGATAAGGCATACTCAAAAAATGGCAAAGATGGCCACGACCTGTCCAAGCTGGCGAAAATCATGAAAAAGGAGATAAACATCGCACCAAGAGAAGACTGCGTGAAGATTGGCATGTGGCCTGCCGGCGCTCGGTATGATGACACGAAGACGACACTTGATGAGTGTTTTCAGGCCAACCACGCGGTTCTGAAAATCGCAGAACAGTTTTCAGAGGATGAGACCGTGAACCGGTTACTGGAAGCCGCGGGCGCACCATAAGGGCGTCAAGTGCCTTGTATAGTGACATTATTGGCAGCACAACGAGAACCACTACGCCATGACCCGCCCCCAAACCATCCAAATCTTCCTCCCCTCTGGTGACCCGCAGGGTATTCGTGTTGCCGAAATCACCACGCGCATCATCCGTGTCATCGAGGTGCCGCGAAGTCTCCTCGCCGAATTCCTGAAGATGCCTGAAGCAGAGCAGGTCGGCGTGTATTATCTCGTAGGCCCGGCAGAGGAGGGCGAGGGCGACGCCCTCTACATCGGCCAAAGCGGCAATGTGGGCACGAGGCTTGCCCAGCACAATGAGAACAAGGACTTCTGGAACCGGGCGCTGGTCGCCATATCCCTCACAAATAGCCTCACCCAGACCCACGCGCTGTTTCTCGAATGGCTCGGCATCAGGGACGCCAAGGCCGCCGGCCGCTATGCACTGGATAACGGCAATGCCGGGGCGCGCCCCCATACACCCGCGCCCTTGGAGGCCGACTGCCAGGAAATCCAGGACACTGTCCGTGTCCTTCTCGCCACCCTGGGCTATCCTGTCTTTGAGGCGGTCGGCAAATCCGCGACAAAGGAGAGCGCCGAGATGTTCTTTTGTCGCGCCAACGGCGTTGACGGGCGTGGCCTGTACACACCCGAGGGGTTTGTGGTCCTCAAGGGGTCGACCGGTCGGCGCAAGGACGTTCCGTCCTTGAAAGACACGGCCCATGCGCGCTTTCGGGCACGTCTTTTGGAGAGCGGATTGCTCCGTGTCGAGGGCGAGCGGGTGGTTGTCACTCGGGACTACGTATTTGCCTCGCCTAGTATGGCGGCGGTGGCGTTGCTGGGTCGTACGGCCAACGGCTGGTTGGAGTGGAAGAACGCTGCGGGTAAAACGCTGCATGAGGTGAAACGCGCTGGCGTGTCGGCGGCGGAGGCGGATGGTGGCCATGAATAGTTTGGGCGCGATGGTGGGAGTAGGGACAGCGGTAAGTACGTTGGCGTTAGCCGTGTCAAGCTTTGTGACGATTCGGCGGACCTCTGCAGCCGAGGGACGGCGGCATACGCCGCTCGTGACATTCGACTTTTATGATGCAGGCGTACACGAAAACCTAGGTGCGCCTGGTTTTCGGTGTCTTGAAGAGCTTCGCGAGTATCCGCACTTAAATCATACCGCCCTCAGGCTCAGCGGGAAACTGCGCAACATCTCCGCATCTCCGGCTATTGACTGTCAGCTGGATATCTATGTGGATTGGCAACCGGAGCCCGTTCACGAAATCAGAAATATCCGATTGCACGATGGCATGAGTGCGGCCGATACAGTGGAGATTGTGCGCCTCATTACCCTGGAGGACGTTGACACGCGAGGCGAGCCGTATTTTCAGGTTGGGATACATGGGCTTTTCGCGCAATTTCCTGTATCACTAGGCCAAGAATACCCATTTGCTGTCGTCTTCTCATACAAGAACGCATTTGGCGCCCCGTATTTTTCTGTGTACAAAATGCGGCTCTACGTGCGCTCCGATAAGGGTTTGCGCAAGGAGCCGGTGTTGGCCATGGTTTTTAAAGGCAGCAGTGCCGGGACATTTACCGGGGCGTGGTTCGGCGCCGGAGCAGGGGGCTCGGGTCAAACTCCGGGAAGAGGCATCCGGGCTTATCTTGGCAAAGGACGTGCTGCCAGGAGTGTTCGGGGCGTTACGGGAGGGGGAGGTTAGACCGTGCCTGAGCTCTCCAACGTCCACACCGAAAAGGTCTTCGAAGACGAGCTCTGCGCCCATCTCGCCGCCCACGGCTGGTCGGTACGCACGCATCTTAAAGACGCCACGGCCTACAGCCGAGAGCTCGCCCTCTTTCCCGACGACCTGCTCGCTTTTGTGCAGGCCACCCAGTCGGATGAATGGACCAAGTTTCGCAAATGGCACAATGGCGACAGCGAAGAGATGTTCGTCAAACGCGTCGCCGAACAGTTGGACCGCCACGGCACCTTGCATCTCCTGCGCCACGGCTTCAAGGACCGCGACGCCCGTTTCACCCTCTGCCAGTTCCGGCCGGCCCACAAGAAGAATCCCGCCCTGTGGGCCCAGTACGAGCAAAACAAACTGACGGTCATCCGCCAGCTGCATTTCAGCCTCCATAACGAAAAGAGCCTCGACCTCACGCTCTTTGTGAACGGCATCCCTGTGGCGACCGCCGAATTGAAGACCGATTTGACGCAGAACGTGCAGGATGCCATCCGCCAGTACAAGACCGACCGCCTGCCGCGCGACTTGAAGACCCGCGAGGCCGAGGCGTTGTTGCAGTTCAAGACCCGCGCGCTTGTGCATTTTGCCGTGTCCACCGATGAAGTCTTCATGACCACGCATCTCGCCGGGGCCGACACGGTCTTCCTGCCCTTCAATCTGGGGCGTCCGGACGGCTTTGGGGGTGCCAGCGCCGGCAATCCGCCCGCACCCCAAGGCAAGGGCTATCCCACCTGGTATCTCTGGGAGCAGGTGTGGGCGCGCGACACCTGGCTCGACATCCTGGGCAACTTCCTGCACCTTCAGCGTAAAGAGAGTACGGACAAGGGCAAGACCGCGCGCACCACCCGCGAGACCCTCATCTTCCCGCGCTACCACCAGCTCGATGTGGTGACGCGCCTCCTGGAGGCGGCTTGGGCCGAAGGCCCGGGGCAGAGTTATTTGGTTCAGCACTCGGCCGGTTCCGGCAAGTCGAACTCCATTGCCTGGACGGCGCATCGCCTGGCCACCTTGCACGATGACAAGGATGCGCGGGTCTTTGATTCGGTCATCGTCATCACCGACCGCCGCGTTCTGGACCGCCAGCTCCAGGAGACCGTGAGCCAGTTCGAGCACAAGGCAGGCGTCGTGCAAAAGATTGACGAGGACAGCCAGCAGTTGGCCCAGGCGCTGACTCAGGGCACGCCGATTATCATCACCACCCTGCAGAAGTTTCCGTTTGTTTTGAAGAAGATTGCCGGTGCGGACCTCGCCCGCCGCCGGTTTGCCTTGATTGTCGATGAGGCCCATTCGAGCCAGTCGGGGGTGGCCGCCCAGAAACTGCGTACGGCCTTGCAAACCGAAGGGCCGGCCGCCCTGCACGTGGCGGAGACGGATGAGGGGCTCCAAGGTTCCGTACTGACGCTCGAGGACGCAGGCCACCCGGAGGACGGCGATGCGGCGGGGGCCGAAGACGCCACCGCGGAAGATAGCATCAACGCGACCATGGCCGCGCGCCCGCGGCCTGCCAACTGCTCGTATTTTGCGTTTACGGCCACCCCGAAGAACAAGACCCTGGAGCTCTTCGGCAGGCCCGGGGCCGACGGCAAGCCTGCGGCCTTCCACATCTACTCCATGCGTCAGGCGATAGAAGAGGGCTTCATCCTCGATGTCTTAAAGAACTACGTCACCTACAAGGCCTTTTATAAGCTCACCTCCGAGGCCGACGACAAATGGGTCCCGCACAAGAAGGCCCAGGTGGCGCTCGCGCGCTATGCCAAACTCCACCCCCATAACATCAGCCAGAAGGTGGTCGTCATCGTCGAGCACTTTCGCGCACATGTCGCCGCCAAACTCCAGGGCCGGGCCAAGGCCATGGTAGTCACCGACAGCCGGGTGGCGGCGGTGCGCTACAAGCTTGCCATGGACCGTTACCTGAAAGACCGCGGCTATACGGACATGAAGACGCTCGTGGCCTTCTCGGGGCGTGTCGCGGATTTAGACTCCGGCCCCGAGGAGTTCACCCAGTCCCACATGAATCCTGAGCTGCACGGGCTCGACCCGGCGCAGGGCTTCGAAGGCGATGACTACCGGGTGCTACTCGTCGCGAACAAATACCAGACGGGCTTCGACCAGCCGCTTTTGTGCGCCATGTATGTCGACAAGCGCCTCTCGGGGGTCCTCGCGGTGCAGACGCTCTCGCGGTTGAACCGCACCTATCCCGGCAAGGAAGAGCCCTTCGTGCTCGATTTCGTGAATAAGCCCGAGGAGATTCTGGAGAGCTTTCAGCCCTACTACCGGGCCGCGCAGCTGGAAGACGTCACCGACCCCAACATCGTCCATGAATTGCAAATCAAGCTCGATGCGGCCTCCGTGTATCTCGTGAGCGAAGTCGAAGGCTTCGCGCAGGCCTTCTTCGACCCCAAGCGCCGCCAGGCGAACCTCCATGCCTACCTCAAACCGGCCGCCGACCGCTTTCAGCAGCTCCCCGAGGAGGAGGCCGACCAGTTCCGCAAGGACCTGGGCACCTTTCTGCGCATGTACGACTTCCTCTCGCAAATCATCCCGTACAACGACTCGGACCTCGAAAAGCGCTACGCCTTCGGCAAGAACCTGATGCCGCGCATCAATGCCCCGCACGCCACGAGCCTCATCGAGCTCGATAGCGATGTGCGCTTGACCCATTACCGCCTGCAGCGCCTGGCTGAACAGAGCCTGGACCTGGCGACCGGCGAATCCGTGCCGCTACGCCCGGTGTCGGAGGCCGGCAGCGGGCGCGTGCAGGAGGATGAAAAGCGCAGGCTTGCCGAAATCGTCGAGCGCATGAACGACCTCTTTGCCGGCGACTTGAGCGAGGCCGACATGGTGGGCTATGTCACGACCATC
>JAPTWT010000162.1 GCA_028064935.1 Gammaproteobacteria bacterium
CGGGCCGTGCCTCGAAGCCCTAATCCAGCCTTCATCCGGATCGCTCTCGTCCTGACCGTGGAGGGGGCGCCCTTCGAGGCCTGGGCCTTCGCCCAGTTCCTGAAGCGTGCGACCTGGGATCACGACCGCAGGCCTCGCAGTCTCCGACGACGAGGCGTACGCCATGCAGCGCCAAGGCGAGCGCTTGCGCCGGGCGCTTGCCGAGCAGGGCTATGCGCCCCGGCGAGGAGGACACCGCTGAAGGGTGCACCGCGTCCCTGTGCCAAAAAAGCGCGGTTTTACGTGATCGTCAACAGGCAAGCGGCAAGGCGAACGACAGACACGGGGGTCTTATGGTCACCCAGGGCCCTCGTCCGCGGCTTTTCCCATAGGTGGACACCGGTACGCCGGCGACGTACCATGCCGTTCACAACTTCAGCAGGCGGGTATGTTGAATGCTAGGCGATTATGGCTGACCAAGGGATCTGGGGCTACGTTCGCTCCGCCAGGAAAAACGAAGCGAGGGCGCGCAGTCCGCGGAAAGCGTTGCGGATGCGCGGGCACAAAGAGTGCGCCGAGGCCGAATGCGCGAGGACGACTGGGGTTCCGTCGCATTTGGCGAGGGCCGCAGCATAATGGCTGGGTTGCGCCAACGATTCCGGAGCAACGATGAAGAAGGATGTCGTAAGAGACAAGCTGCGGACCTCACGGTCCACACACGAGATGCCCATTGATCCCGACACGATCAAGCAGATACGCGTCGCAACTAGGCTTTCGCAGAGGCGCTTCGCCTCAGTCTTCAACATAGAGCTGGCGACCCTGCGAAACTGGGAGCAGGGGCGGCGTTCTCCCACGGGGCCCGCCAAAGCGTTGCTGCGAGCGATCCAGAAAGACCCCATCCACATGCTCAGGACACTCAGCACGTGAACGGCACGAGGAAAGGCACGCGAGAGCAGTCCGGCGTGACGCAAAAAAAGAAACAACAGGAAAGCAAGCGCGCGACGACCTTCACGTACATTGACCTGTTCTGCGGATGCGGCGGGTTCAGTCTTGGCCTAGAACGTGCCGGACTTAAGTGTCTGGCGGCGGTCGACCATGACCCAGATGCCATCGCCACCTTCAAGCGGAACATTCCTGATGTTGAAAACGCGTTGGAACGCGACCTGACCCGCTTTCGACCAGAAGATCTCAAGAAGATTATCGGGACCGGGAAGGTGGACATCATTGTCGGCGGGCCGCCTTGCCAAGGGTTCAGCAGGGTGCGCAAAGTCGACGGGGCAAATCACGGAAGCCGGATGGTCGAGGATTCCCGCCGCCTTCTGTACAAGAACTACCTTCACTACGTGGAGTTCTTCCAGCCATCCATCTTTGTGATGGAGAACGTGCCGGGCATCCGCAGTGCGGCAGGCGGCGCCTTTTTCGCCTCCGTGCAAGCGGATGCCCGCAAGCTCGGTTATCGCGTGCACTCAGCGGTGATTTACGCGTGGCACTACGGTGTTCCACAGAAACGGGAACGGCAGCTGATCATCGGGACCGCGTTCCATCTTCCGATGTTTTCGACGAACGCGTATGCGCCACAAACGCATGAAGATCCCGCGGAACCCGTCAGCCGACGGCGACCCAAGGAGATGCGGAAGGGGCGCGGCCGCCCGCGCATCCTCGAAAAGCCCGTCACCCTCTGGGAGGCGATCGGCGACCTGCCGCCGGTATGGGCGGGCGGTGGTGGGTTCCGGGCCGAGTACGACGTAGCGCGGGGCGCCGCGCATCTGGAAGAGTATGGTAGGCGCTACCTCATGGATGTGCTTCAGGTCCACAAGTCAGAAGTGCTGACCGCGCACGTTGCCCGGCCACACAGCGAGCGCGATCTCCGCGATTTCGACCGGCTCCACGAAGGGGAGACAAGTCGAGGGGCGGTCGCCAGGGGGGTGGAGATGGAGTTTCCCTACGATCGCGAGCATTTCAAGGACCGCTATACCAGGCAGCATCGAAATGGTCTTTGTTCGACGATAGTCGCCCACTTGAGCAAGGACGGGCTGATGTTCATTCATCCTACCCAACGACGATCGCTGACCGTACGCGAAGCAGCGCGTGTGCAAAGTTTCCCCGACTGGTTTTTGTTTCCCGAGTCCAGGACCATAGCCTTTCGTCTGGTGGGAAATGCGGTCCCCCCGTTGCTGGGAGAGGCAATCGGACGAGGACTTAAGAAATATCTTTCCGTCGCCCTGCCTGTCACCAGACTGTCACCGCTGCCGACCTCGCCCGAGGAGGCGATGGAATGGCTTGCCCCTGTGGTCGAAGCAGCCATTGCCCTCCAGAGGCTCCGTGCCCTGCCAGCAGTGGACTTCAAGAAGGCATGGTTCTCAATAGGCTACTTGCATAACTGGCTCCACCCTGACAGCGCCACCGACAGTGGGAATCGCGTCGTCGACAAGGTTCATCTGCCGACCCTGCTCGCTAGGCTGGCTCCGGAGATCGCCGTGCCCGCCTATGAGTGCAGCGGCTGGCCCGTCCGGCTTGTACCTGTCGCCCGGGAGGCGGCGCGTCGCTTTCAGGAGGGCCTGCTGCGTTTTGATGAATACTACTGTTCCCAGGCCCAGATCGCGGGGTGGGAATGGAATACGAGCAACAAGGGGGAGAAATGGGGAAGAACGGCCATGAAATGATCCCATCGGCGCGGAGGCTGATGACGTCTATGCGTGACATGGGATATGACTTCGCCACCGCGGTGGCTGACGTAGTGGACAACTCGGTCGAGGCGCGCGCCACCCATGTGGCGATCGACGTGCGCTTCGATGCCGATGACTCGTGGGTCCGCATCGTTGATAATGGAACCGGAATGAAGCCGGCCCAGATCCGTGAAGCCCTCCGCTACGGTTCAGAGCGCGAGTACGATGGTCACGAGTCGCTTGGCAAGTTCGGCCTCGGCCTCAAGACCGCCTCGCTGAGCCAGTGCCAACGCATCATCGTAGCCAGCCGTTCGAGCAAGGAGCGGGCGGAGATCTACGCATATTCCTGGGACTTGGAGCATGTTCATGCGACCGACAAGTGGGAGATTCTTGAAGTCGCAAGGAATGAGCACCCGGAGCTGTTGCGGGATCCGCTTGCGGATCACACAGGGACGGTTGTTCTGTGGCAGCGTCTTGATCGGATCCTCGGTTTTAGACACCCATACGGGGAGATGGCCAAGAAACGCCTTTCTTCGATGTGCCGCGAGGTTGAGGAACACCTTGCCATGGTGTTTCATCGGTTTCTGGCCGGCGAGGCGGGTGGAAGGAAAGTGCGCATCACGGTTAACGGCAACCCTGTTAAACCCTGGGATCCGTTCGCCCGGGAGGAACGCGGGACCAAGCCGCTGCAGCCTGTCTCGCTGGCCTACGATTACGATGGCGTCAGCGGCGCGATCCTGATTGAGCCTTTTGTGCTGCCACACCAGGAGGAGTTCTCCTCGCCGCAGGCTCATGCAGCAGCCGCGGGGCCGCTCAAGTGGAACCGTCAACAGGGTTTTTACATCTACCGCGCCAACCGCATGATCCAGAGCGGCGGCTGGAGCAATCTCCGGACGATCGACGAGCACATCAAGCTCGCCCGTGTAGCCGTAAGCTTCAAGCCTGGGCTTGATGAGGCGTTCAAAGTCAACGTCGCAAAGATGCGGGTCCAGCTTCCTCAGCAGCTGCGTGAAGAGTTCACGAAGGCGATTGGGCCTGTCATCAGGATCGCCCAGACCGCGTATCGCCGTCCCAATGGCGCCCAGCATCCGGGCGGTGGAATCGATGGCCATGCTCGTAACCCGGCGCCCGCTGGCAAGCGCGCTCAGACTGAAGTTGCGGCGTCCGCCGGGAAGCGGTCGGGCAATGGAGGGCTTTGGACGATAGATGACCTCCGGCGTGCGGCGGAACGGGTTGCGACGCCCGCTGAGAAGCCTATTGTACGGACGGTTTTCGACCGTCTGGCGCAGGAACTCGGTCGTGACTGACACCATGACCGTGGAGACGGCGCTCCGCATTGTCCGAGTGCTGATGGCCAATGGTGTCCCGCGGGAGACCGCCTTGGGGAACCCAGCCATCCCCACAGGCCTCCGCGAGGCCGTGTCGGGGGCGTTGTCGCGTGAGGAGACAATCGTTCTCAGGCCGGCCACGATCATTACCGCGCAGGCCGGGCGGGGTAAGTGGCTTCGAAGGCTCGATCGCTCGATCTGGTATTACTGGCCGATGCTGCGCGACTATCTACTTAATACGAAGAACTGGCCGGTGGCCGCCGTGCGATCGTTGGACGAATCGACCGACCGGATACTGGCCGAGATGTCCAGTCCAGAGGCGGGGTCATTCGACATCCGCGGGCTTGTTCTCGGGTTCGTTCAGAGCGGCAAGACCGCCAATTTCACCGCGCTGATCGCGAAGTCGGCCGACGTCGGATATCGCCTGATCATTGTGCTGTCCGGGCTCGACAACGGGCTCCGACGCCAGACCCAAATCCGGGTCGACAAGGAGCTTGCCGGCTATACTGATAACAGGCCGGGTGCTGTCCCCTTGCCACCCATGGGGCGTCAGTGGCATCAATTCACCACCGAAGATCTCCTTGGAGATTTCCGTCCGGGATCGGCAAACTACGGCGCGCTGCAGGGGACGCAGCCGGTGCTCGTGGTGGTAAAGAAAAACGGCCTCGTCCTCCGGCGCTTGCATGCTTGGCTCGATGCCGCGCCGGACGAGGTGCGCCGCACACTACCCCTGCTCGTGATCGACGATGAGGCCGATCTGGCGAGCGTGGACACGCGAGGGTCATACCAGAAGGACGACGAGCCGCCGGATGAAGATTATGAAGCCCCGGCGGTCATCAACGGTCTGATCCGACAGCTCCTCAAGAAGTTCCAGCGGTGCGCCTTTGTCGCCTACACTGCCACTCCATTTGCCAACATCCTCATACCGCACGACACGATTGACCCTGCCGCCGGCAATGACCTCTATCCCAAGGACTTCATCATCGATCTTCCCAAACCGATAGGTTACTTCGGCGCCGAGGAACTGTTCGGGCGGCAGGATCCAGCGAGCGGCGAAATGGTCGGTGGCATCGATGCCATCCGCCACATTTCGGACGAGGATCTTCGTGTCCTCAGTGAGGGCGGGGTTCCGGAGACGCTCTCGACTGCCATCATCGATTTTGTGCTGGCGGGCGCTGCCCGCGCGGAGCGGGGGTGTGGTGCCGCTCCGGCCACCATGTTGATCCATACCAGCCTGCGAATCGCCGATCAATACACCCTGTGGGCGCAGATCAAGACCCGGTTTGGTGAACTACGGGACGAATGGCGCTACCAGCGCACCCAAGGGGTCCGTGACCGGACGCGGGACCGCTGGGAATCTGAGTTCGAGCCGGTGACGCGCGCAAGCTTCGTCGATCGGGAACGGGAATTCGAACAGATTGAAGAGTTTATCGGCCCATTTCTGGAGGCCGTGGTCGTCCGGCAGATCAACAGCGCTAGTGGCGACGTGCTTGACTACGAGCACGAACCCGGACTGAAAGCCATCGCCGTCGGCGGAAACAAGCTTGCCCGAGGGTTGACACTTGAAGGGCTCCTGATCAGCTACTTTGTCCGCCCAAGCGCGATGTATGACACGCTGATGCAGATGGGGCGATGGTTCGGCTTCCGGGGCGGTTACGAGGACCTGACTCGCATCTGGACGACCGCGGAGTTGGCCGGCTGGTTCAGTGATCTGGCAACCGTTGAGCATGAATTGCGCCAAGACATACGTCGGTACGAGGTCGATCAGGTGACTCCACTGCAGCTTGGGGCGCGCATCTTGCAACATCCGGCCATGCTGGTGACAAGCCCCCTGAAGTCCCGGTTTGGAACCTCGATCGTCGTGGACCAATCCTATAACGGCCAAGTGGTGCAGACGGTCAAATTTCCGTTCCGACGCCCTGACGATCTGGCGGTGCAGCTTGAGGAAAACATGCTGGCGACCGGGGACTTCCTGACACGGCTGGGAGTGCCGACGGGCCGGCCGGACCCCGGTCCGATCTGGACGGGCGTGCCGACGGATGCCTTGCTGTCCTTTCTGGCGGTCTACAAGGTGGATCAGCAGGTCCGTAGCATTTCCATTCCGTTGCTTCAGAAATACATTGAGCGTCAGGTGGAGCGGGGAAGGCTCGCGCGATGGACGGTAGCTGTCAAGGGGCGCGCCTCCCGGGATCCGACGCTCGGCCCCGCCAGCTGGCGCATTGGAGGCGAAGAGATCCACATGATCAGCCGCTCCCGACTAAAGGGCGACCCGGACTCCCTAGGTGTTATCACCAGCCCGGGCGACGAGGCCGCCGGGTTTGACGACGAGCAGGTGTGGCGTACGCAGCAATATGCGGCCGAGGAGAAGGTGGGGTTGAACCCCGCCGCCCGCCACATGCGCGATCCGGCGGAGGGGCTTTTGCTGATTTACCCTATCAGCCGGTATTCGGGCGGGGGCTTGTCCGATGGAGGCGCGCGTCGGCCGCTCTATGATAACCCAAATGATCCGCTTGCAAAGGATGTTGTCGGAATCGCGATATCCTTCCCGAGGTCCCAGGAAGACCAAGGTGTCAGCGGGAAATATGTTGTCGGCACCGTCGGCTGGAGTCCGGAATGACGATTGTCCCGGATGATATCTGGAAACTGCTCACGTTACAGCGGCCGAGCGGAGACGAACTGGTTGCGAGGGCGGCGCTTCCGGCAATAACCCTGCGGTTGCTGGCAGCCGTCGACGCGCGCGACCGGCGGCATCTGCTCATTGCGCTGAATGACGACGACGAACCCTGCGAGGACACAAACAGCCGCGGCCTCTCGGTCCTGACCCAGGATCTGATTCTCCCTGGGAGCGCACACGGCCGATACATCAATTTGAGCTGCGAGGACGTAGCGGGGCATCCGATGCTCGATCTCATCGGCGGCGAGATTGCCGAGCGCCTGCGCACCGGTGGTGAGACGCCGGCCGAAAATGCCTCCCGCGTGATTGCAAAATGGCGTCGTTTTTGGGGGCAGATTCCCCGACAGCTGCTGTCGCGCGAGGCACAAGTTGGACTTTTCGCGGAGTTGTGGTTCCTAGTCTACTGGTTGATCCCGGCGGTTGGCATTGCATCTGCCGTCCAACGGTGGCGCGGCCCACACGATGGCCGCCATGACTTTGAGTATCCGGGGCTGTCGATCGAGGTGAAGGGCGGGACATGCGCCCGCGGCGGCGTATTCAAGATAAACGGGGTCCGTCAGCTCGAACCTCCGGAGGGTGGACGGCTGCTGTTTTTCGGCCTGCAACTACGTGAAGAAGCTGGCGCCTCCAACACGTTGCCGATGCTTGTGGATGCGTGCCGCCATAGCGTGGCGCCTGATGCGGATGCCGAGGGGCTGCTTGACGCGGGTCTCATAACTGCCGGCTATCTGGCCGCGCACGCCGATGAATACGCAAAGAACCGCTGGCGGGTTGTGGAAGAGCGCTTGGTTGATGTCACGGAGGACTTCCCGCGAATCGTCGGAGCATCCTTTCCGTGCGGGTTGCCGCAGGGTGTCGAGCAGCTTGAGTATACCATCAACCTCGGCACCTTTGGCCGCTTGGTAGTCGCTAAACGTCCTAGCGATGCCACCAGCATTCTGCAGCGTCCTTAGGATTTAAGATGGCGGATGTCTTCAGCAAGGCCAAGCGATCGGAGGTGATGTCCCGGATCAGGGGGCGGGGCAATCGTGGTACCGAACTGGCATTTGTCGCGCTGATGAAGACGTACCGGATCACAGGCTGGCGGCGTCACCTAGCAATCGACTTGGAGCCGTTATCCGGCAGCCTTGTCACTGCTGAAGATCGAGGTCGGAGGAGAAAGGTCCGCCCCGACTTTGTCTTTCCAGCCCACCGACTGGCCATATTCATAGATGGCTGTTTTTGGCACGGGTGCCCGAAGCACTCGGGGCAACCAGCTTCTAAGAAGGTGTTCTGGCAGAGGAAACTATCCTCCAACAAGCAGCGTGACAGGCTTGTTTCTCAGGCCCTACGAGACCAAGGATGGATTGTGTTAAGGGTCTGGGAACATGAATTGCGTAGGCCGCGTTTTGTCTATCGACGGTTACACCTTGCGCTCGAGCAGCCAAGGCAGCGGGCTTTCTCCAGAGCGAGACGACACTGATGGGAGCGCTTGAGGACTTCGCACGTGTGGCGGCCCGGACTAGCCGGATCTGTACTGTTCCACCAACGCTAGTGGGATTGGTATTGTGATAGTGACTGGCCTGGATCGGCAGCAGGAAGGTCGCGACCACCGCGTGGCGGTGCGGCTGGACGTGGCCACTGTTTTGGGTGTGGGAAGCCTGAGTGCAGCGGAACTTTCTGGACGGGTTGGCGCTAATGGTGATGCTCTCGGGCGCCTGATGCGTTTGCTCGCGGCCATGGGCATCTTCGAGGAAACGGCGCCCATGGTCTTCAGCAACAACAAGTTGTCCCGCTGTCTTTGTAGCGACGACCGCCGGAGCGTTCGGGCCATGATCCTGATGCACAATTCGGAGGCCATGAGCCGTCCCTGGTGCGAGCAATTGGAAGCTGGCATCCGTAGCGGCTCGCCGCCATTTCAGCTCAGCCACGGGGAGGATCTGTTTGATTACTTGGACCATCACGTCGACTTCGACCAACTGTTTTCGGAGGCCATGGACAGCGTTGAAGCCTTGGCCGGCGACGGTTTTGCCACTGACCTGGATTGGGGCAGGTTTGATCGCATTATCGATGTTGGTGGCTCGCGTGGTACCAAGGCGCTTACGATCCTGAAACGCCATCCCAAGCTATCGGCATTGATTGTGGACCGGCCCCAGGTCGTGGACGAAGCCACACGGTACTGGCAAATCACCACACAGAGGGCGTCGAACGCCTTCACTTTCAGGCCGGAGACCTGCTCGAAGCGATTCCTGCAGCGGCGGGCCCGAAAGACATCTATCTGCTCTCGGCGGTGCTGCACGGCTTTGACGACAATACCTGCGTACGAGCAATACAGAAGCTCCGCGAAGCCATCGGCA
>JAPTWT010000007.1 GCA_028064935.1 Gammaproteobacteria bacterium
GAAGAGCTGGCGAAGGCCGCCCGGGGCTTGTCATGATCTGCACGGCCGGGCTTGTCTCGAGGAAGTGGATCGGACCCCCATTCGCTCGCCCACCACAACCAGGTAGCGTAAAATTTCGGCAGATGAAAGGCTGTATAGCCGACTATTTGTTTCTGTAAAGGTGTAGGTGTGATCTTGGCCGATCCGGACTGCAAGCATGTGCGCACGGGGCTATCCCACTTATGTAGATGCCTTCACGCCCAAACATGCCCAGACCTGAACGACAGGAACTACGCATCAGTAAGAGAGGAGGCGCGATATGGCAACACAATCCACCATCGAATGGACGGAACGGACATGGAATCCGACCACCGGATGCACCAAGGTTTCGCCCGGCTGCAAGCACTGCTACGCCGAGGTGATGGCCCGACGGCTGCATGCGATGGGTGCGTCCGGCTACGAGAACGAGTTCAAGCTCACATTGCACGAGAACCGGCTTCAGCAACCGCTGGCACGAAAGAAGCCGGCCGTGTACTTCGTCAACAGCATGAGCGACCTGTTTCACGAAGACGTGCCGGACACGTACCTTGATCGCGTGTTCTCGATCATCGAGGCCACGCCGTATCACACGTATCAAATCCTTACGAAGCGTTCCGAACGACTGCCCGAGTATTTCGCGCACCGCGCCTGCCCGCCGAACGTGTGGTTGGGAGTGTCGGTGGAGGACAAGAAGTACGGCGTGCCGCGCATCGATCACCTGCGCAAGGTGGATGCGCACATTCGCTTTCTCTCCGTCGAGCCTCTCCTTGAAGACCTGGGCCGAATCAACCTGCGCGACATCCACTGGGTGATCGTTGGTGGCGAGTCAGGCCACAAGGCTCGGCCCATGCGTGAAGAGTGGGTGGCAAACGTGCAGGTGCAAGCCGAGGCTGCTCGCGCGGCGTTCTTCTTCAAGCAGTGGGGCGGTTGGGGAGCCGACGGGGTCAAGCGCCACAAGAAGGCGAACGGGCGCGTCTTCCAAGGGCGCACCTGGGACGACTATCCGCTTCATCGGCGACATGCTGGAGGAAACCTATGGACCGGATGCGGCTCTTGACGCGGAGGGCCCGAAACCATGCTAAAAATCCCGCAGCACGATATAGACGCAAAAGACCTTGATCGTCTCGTACCCCGACAGATTGTCGGAGACCCGGTGGAGTTCGCTTATCTCGTGGACCGGCTGCGCGCGGATCTGGCCTCGGGTTGGGATCGGCCGCAAGTGGTGCGCTAGGCGCAAAGGCAAAACATCGTGCGCGCAAAAGAGCGGGGTTGAAAGCGATACCGTTCGGCTACTTCGATCCTGTGGCCCGCAATGCCGAGAAAGAAGCGGCGCGGGCCGAGGACGCCCGTCGCCTCGCGTCTGGCGAGATCACGCTCGAGAAACTGGTGTACCGGAATTCCTTCGTCCCGTATACCATCGACCTGTCCAGATGGAAGCTAGTCCGTGACTCAATCGCCGAAGGCGATGACGAGCTGCCTTGAGTGATCAAGCTGTCTGGTGTACGTAACCTTTAATGCTCTAAAATACTCTAATTCTTCGATATTGTACACGAAGCACCACGCGTGAGGCGCCTGGCATTCTGCCAGAAGGCTAGGATGCTCAATGCAACAGCAAACAGTTCAATCCCGAATTCGTGAGTTGCAATGAATCCCTGTATCAAGCCGGGTGCAAACCCCGCCGCAGCGGGGAAAACCACGGCTATGGCACCCACACCCAACGGGATCAGCGGAGTACAACAGAGCAAGGGGGCAAAGAAGGCGACCAGGGCGCCGCCTGTCGCTGAACTCTTACTGGCCTTTTGCCCGCCCTTTATCAGCAGCACCATGATGGCCAATGTAAGGGCGAGCAAAGCTGCCAGACAGAAGGCGAATATCGCTTGTCCCGGCGTGAGCAGGCGCAAGCTAACCCAGCCGATATGTCCGCCGGTCAGAGAAGCCGGCAAGGTGGCCGCATAGAGCGGAAACAGGACGATGAAGGCCAGCCCCGTCGTCCAGCGACCGGCCGGTTCTTGCCAGAGGCGTTGGAATGCGGTTACGAGGTCACCCATATGATCGCGCTCAGCGGTTGGCTGGATTATTCGCGAATGCGAGTATCCGGGAGAAGGTTGCCGAGGGTGCGCTGTCTACCGCCTTGATATGTCCTTTGGCATCGATCAGGAAGTAGATGTCCGGGTAATGCCTGGCGTTATAGCGCGTGCCTAGCTGCTGGGACGCTTGCCCCAACACCCAGTTTTTGGGCGGTGCGAAATGCGGCAGTACTTTTCGAGTGAACTCGGCGATGTGCATCCCAGGATAGCCGTCGTTGCGGTAATTACGCAGTACCACGACGCGTAACCCGGCTTTCTGCAGACCGTCCGCGTGCTGTGCCAACGTCTGCAACCCCGCAGCACAACTGCCGCACCAGGTGGAGAGCAGCCAGAGCAGCGTTGGGTGACCTTTCAGGCTGGTCGTGGACAGCGTCTTTCCAGAGACCGTCGTGAAGGGCGCCGCAGGGGCCAAAGGAGAAGTGCCCGCTTCAGCAGACAGGGAAGTACCCATCCCGAACAGAAGTAACGTAAGCAGGATGCCTCTGTGTACTGAGCGACTGACACGGTGCATTTCCATCAACGAAGTTCTCCTAATCCAATCTCCAGACTACGCAGCCGTGCCTGAAATCCGAAAAAAGCGTTGGCAACCACAGCGGCCTGGGGAACTGTAAAAATGTCACCCTCATGGTCTTTGCTTTCAATTTCGGCGCAACTGCGGCAGACGAAACGAATACTCGGGCATAAGGTGTTGCAGCACGCGTTCGTACCGCAACTTCCCTGTGTTTCGTCGGTCCAGAGGACCGCCGTCTCATGCATCATTGCCTCATGTAAGCTACCGTTGGCGTGCATCCCGAGAGCTAACTGCGTATCGCATAAGGCGCATGAGGCAACGATCTGGGTCGCTTGGCCACTGACGCGCGAAACCGCCAAGGCGTCGATCGCACACATGGCATGAACCGAACGGTTGCCAAGTTGGACCTGCATGCCTGTCGGCAAGGCGCTGAAGGGGTAACAGCCGAGTTGCCCGGATTGATCAACTACTGCATCGATGGCCAGTAAGACATGCAGGCTCTCGGGACTCAGCACATCGGTTGCAAGCGGGCTTGCGGTATCGCACCAGTGATCAATCAGACGGCGATAATCCGCAAGGGCGTCACTCGACAAGGCCATTACACCCCGCTCCAAAGGAAAACGATCGCGCAGACGGACAACGGCCGCTTCCACCTTCTTCCTACTGTGCAGCCGCCCTTTATCGTCTTGATGTCGGATCATTTCTTATATACAACCTCGCTCAAACGGATTCTGACTTACCCAGCGCAGCACGACAGTTGTTTAACGTCCTTGGTAAAGGTCTGCGCGGCTAGCTTGAGTCCCTCGACCATAGTCAGGTAGGGAAAGAGCTGATCGGCCAGATCCTGCACCGTCATGCGGCTGCGGATCGCCAGTGCCGCCGACTGGATCAGTTCGCCGGCTTCCGCGGCGACTGCCTGCACGCCGAGCAGGCGCCCCGTTTCGGCGTGCGCCACCAGTTTGATAAAGCCGCGCGTATCGAAGTTGGCGAGCGCCCGCGGCACATTGTCGAGGGTCAGCGTGCGGGTATCGGTCTCGATGCCCTGCGCATGCGCTGCCTGCTCGCTCAGCCCCACGGTGGCCACCTGGGGATCGGTGAATACCACGGCCGGCATGGCGGCAAGATCGAGTCGCGCCTCGCCTCCGGTCATGTTGATCGCAGCGCGGGTTCCGCCGGCGGCGGCCACGTACACGAACTGCGGATTGTCGGTACAGTCGCCGGCCGCATAGATGCTCGCGGCGCTCGTGTGCAGGCCGTCGTCCACGGCAATGGCGCCACTTGGGTCGGTCTTGATGCCTGCCGCCTCCAGATTCAATTCTTGCGTGTTCGGGCTGCGCCCGGTGGCCACGAGCAGCCGGTCGACGCGCAACTCATCCTTGCCCAGGGTCAGCACCAACTCGTCTCCGGCGTAGGCGACCTGGCTTGCCAGGGTGTGCTCCAGCACCTCGATGCCCTCGCTGCGGAAGGCGGAGGCCAGCGCTTCGCTGATGGCGGGGTCTTCCTGAGACAGCAGGGTATGGCGGGCAAGGATCGTGACCTGGCTACCCAGACGAGCGAAGGCCTGTGCCAATTCCACGGCCACCACCGACGCACCGATCACGGCCAGGCGTTGGGGGATCGCGTCGGTTTCCAGCGCCTCGGTCGATGTCCAGTAAGGCGTGTCGGCCAGTCCTGCGATGGGCGGGATGACGGCACGCGCACCGGTGGCGATCAGGCAGCGGTCGAAGACGACTTCGCGCTCGCCGCCGTCGTTGAGGGCCACATGCAGGGTCCGCGCATCGACGAATCGCGCCTGGCCCCGCAGCACTTCGATGGACGGTGTGCTTTCCAGAATGCCTTCGTACTTGGCGTGCCGCAGTTCCTCGACACGTCCCTGTTGCTGAGCCAGCAAGGGGCCGCGCAGTACGTCAGAGGGGCTGGGCGGCAAGCCGGCGTCGAAGGGGCTCTCGCGCCGCAGATGCGCGATGTGCGCGGCCCGGATCATGATCTTGGACGGCACGCAGCCGATATTGACGCATGTGCCGCCGATGGTCCCGCGCTCGATCAGCGTCACGCGTGCGCCACGCTCGACGGCCTTGAGCGCGCCGGCCATGGCCGCGCCGCCGCTGCCGATCACGGCGATGTGCAGCCCTTGCCCGCCGCCGGTGGATGTGGTTCCCTCACTCTGCAGCTGCGCGCCATAGCCACTTCCCACCACCGCCTCGGTCAACTGCTGCACGGGCACCTCGCGTTCCAACACAACGCGGGCCGTGGCATCCGGGTAGAACACTTGAGCCTCGCGTACCCCGGGGACGCCTTCGAGCGCTTGGCGCACATGCGCGGCGCAACTGTCGCAGGTCATGCCGGTGATAGCGAGTTCAGTGATTGCGTTCTGGGTCATCAAGGTTCTCCAAAGGATTCTCGTGATTAGCTATGTTGCGTGGACGTTTCGCAGCCGTCCGTTGCGCAGCGGCGGTTCGCCGGATTGATCATGTCCCATATGGAGGCCAGGAACATGACGATCAGTCCCGTATAGAAAACCCCTCTCGCCAGGTCCTTGGCGAGGAAATGATGGGTCAGCCCAAACACGCCGATCAGCGCCAGCACCGGGCCGATCGACCCCAACAGAGTGCGCTGCCACTGGTGGTGCGAGAACCAACCCACCAGAGTCGCCAATAGCGCCACGCTGGCGAAGATCGGAATCAGCCAATGTACGAACAGGCCTTCCCAGTGGCTGAGAAAGCCCAATCCGATCGCAGCCCCCAGGCTCGCGGCCGCCGGGAAGCACATGGCACAACTGAAACTGCCGACGATGGCACCGATGACACCGGTTTTGTCGACGATACGGGCGATGACGGACATGGCTGAACCTCCTGGGTGACGTTTCGTAAGTGTTTTGTGGACTCCGATAGGCTAAACTTAACTGCCGTACCATAGTACGGAGTCAAGGTTTGTGAACCCTAGAGCCGCCATATTGACGATCGGCCGCCTCGCCGAAGCGGTAGGGGCTAACCTTGGAATGAAACCTTACCCCCCTTACCCAGTTTACAGGGCCATATCCTATGCTTCTCCCAGGCGCATCCGTAGGTGCTATGCGCACTCGCGTGAAGGAGGTTTCGCCATGAAGCAATGAAGAGGCCAACAAAATTTATGGGCCACTCGGCCGGCACAATGAGCGCGAAATCGATCGGGCGCGCCTTGCTATTCGGGTACCTCATGCGCATCTTACGGCCTTGCTGAACAACGATGATGCGCGAGGCGCACTCAAGGTCATTGAGCGTCTCGCGCGGCGCGTTGCCCTGTCCAGGGTCAGTCGCAAGGTATGGGCCTATGACCACATCGACGTGCTGGCAGCCGTACCGGCCAGCCACGACTCCCTGCCGGAATCGTTTCGCGCCGTGCGGTGGCCTTCGATCGAGGAACACGTCAACGAAGTCCGTCAAGCCGAGTACAGGAAAGGGCACAACAGAACGACGCGGCCAGCAGATCGGGGGAAGACGACGAGCCGGATGACAATTGCGACATGATGCCATGAGGCCCACGCTCAAGCGTTGCCTGAATCGCGAACCCCCGCCTTCCTTGCTCGCGCCATCAGGACGCTGATGGAATCCATGACGACGTCCCGGCCCATCTCCGGCACCGGCGTCACCGCCGCCGGATAGGAGAGATCTGCATGGACGGCGTCCAGAACCTGCTGTGAGGCCTTCGCCGCCGCCTCGGGCGTTTGGCCCACAGCCTGTTCTATCTGCGCGAGATCCGCCCCGAGGGCCGTGTCCCCTTCTTCACCAAAGAGATAGGCCGTGACGCGGGATACCGACTCCGCAAGACTTGCCACTCCCCCTGGGCCTGACAGGCCAGCCTCGCGGTCCACTTCCGGATCTGCCACCTCAACCACCATGGCCGGCGCGGGCTGTGCGTGCCCGCCGGCTGTCTCGGCCACCGGTGTGTGTGCCACGACAGGTACGGGTGTCTCACTTTCCGTAACGGGCCCTTTGTCTCTCGTGGACTCCGCGCCGATATCCGGCGCATCCTGGATAGGATGATTTTCTGGCCGGTCACCGCCAGGCGGCGCCTTCGAGGGCGATTCCAGGGCCCGCGCATAGCGCACGAAGGCCGCGATGGTCCGGTCCATCGCCGACAGGGTCGCCTCGTCCGTGAGTGGTTGTCGCAAGGGCGGTAGTAAGGCCTCGGTGATACCCGCCGGCGCCCGGGTCTTATGGATCGCCTGAGTCAGGTCACGGAAGGTCTCCGGGTCGCGCGCGATCTCATCCAGGCGGTTGGCGAGCTCGCGGATGGCGCCATACTTCATCGACAGCTTGCGCTTGTCCGGATGATGCGGCGTGACCATGCGGGCGAGCTCCATGGCGTAATTCGCCTCCAAAGGGATGGAGCTATAGAACACCTTGGCGCGCACGACGGCGCCGTCCATCAGCAGATGGTACTCGCCTTCGATCTGGCACTGCAGGTCGATCGGCGCCACGCGGGACGCCGCGCTGATCCCGACCGAAGGAGTCGCCTGGAAGTTCATCCGGTGGCCCCCATGGCCTTTCGCGGGCCCCATCTGTTCGCGTGTCAGCTGCGACTGTTGCGCGACATGCCACTCCCCGGCCAGTTCCTTCAGCAGCTGGAAGGTCTGCGCATCGGCGACACGCCCGAAGGCGCGCAGCCGCGTGTTGGCGATGATCTGCCCGCCCCCTTTCTCGTCGGCCTTCATGAGGCCGGGATAGTCCTGCGTCCCGACCGCGGCGGCGATCCCCAGGCCACGGCCTTGCGTCGCCACCTCGGCATATCCCGGGACAGGGATCGCCGCGTATTCGTCCGTCCCGGACAAGAACGGGAAATCCGCCGCGAGCGGCAGGCTGTAGAGCGTATCGTCGATCGTGCCCTCGGGCATGCTGCCAAGCCCCACGGCGATCGCCGCGCGCAGGGCCGACAGGTTGATCTTACCCAGGGTCTCGCACTCCTGCGCGGATTTCTGGAGCGATGGCAGGAGGGCCAGCACGATGCGTCGATTACGGATCATGTCGAAGAGATCCGTATCGCCCGCCGGCGTCTCGTAGATCGCGCGATAGGTATCGACGAGCGACGCGAAGGCGATGTTGAAATAGTTCGCGGCGTAGGAATACTGCTCGTTGAAGACCTTGCCCTGCTTCTCGAGCGGCATGCCCGGCTGGTATCCCATCGACGACAGGAAGCTGCGCAGTCCGGCGATCAAGTGGTCCGGAATGTCCTTGCGCTGAGAAAGCTCCGTGACCTTGTCGCGCGCCAGATAGGTCCGCACGGTCTCCATGGACATCTCGATTTCCTTCCTGTCGCGCAGATAGACGAGCGGCGGCATGAGACCGCGCAGCAGGGTCTGCGCGTTTTGCGAAAAGACCGAATTCTGTCCTTCGGTCTTTGGCATCAAGGCCTCGATCATCTGCACTGCGTCATCGGCGTTCAGGAACGCGAGCTGGTTCACGCAGTTGGTGCGTTTCTCGGGCCAGCGGATAGGCCGCTTGGTACCGGACGGGTCGCCCGCCGTCATGAAGTTCAGGAGCCGGAAATCGTCGTCGCGCAGACACATGCGCGCCATCACATGAAACTGGATCGCGAGCTGGAGGGCGGCCTTGGGGTCTATGTAGAACGTGCCGCTTCCCGCGGCGATGAAATTGAAGACGATGGAGATCAGGAATTCGGACTTGCCGGCGCCGGTCGCGCCGAAGATCATGATGTGATTCAAGGCATCCTGCTTCGAGATCCAGATTTCCTTGTTCGTCTTGCGTTCATTCCCCACGTATATGACGCCCCGTGAAAGCGGGTGTTTGCCCGCCGGATCGCGATCACCAGGATCGGGTTTTCGCAAAAACCACGGCTGGCGCAACGGCAGGCGCTCATACCAACGGGTGTAGACCACGCGCGCCATCATGATGCCCAGACACACACCCAGCAGAGGGACCGTCATCGACGGGAAGGCCATCGCGCAAAACCACAGAAATCCGATGGCGCCCACCGCCACCGGTGGCTGATGCATCAGCGCATCGAAGGCCTGCCGGGTGAGCGGGCGGGTATCCACGATGACCGCGGAGCGGTCCAGAAGCTCGGCATCGCTCAGACCCTGGAACGGACTCTTACCTGCCATCACAACCTCCCTGAGGCGTCTACGGGTTCATTCGATTCGCCGATGCGCGGCGAGCGATCCGTCCAACCGTCCTGATAGATCTCGTGGGCCACCCAATCCGCGGCATCCAGGATCTCGGGCTCGAGGAGCACCTGATCCAGGGTCTGTTCCGCCTCGAAATGCGCCCACACACCCGTCGCCTCGACCCAG
>JAPTWT010000183.1 GCA_028064935.1 Gammaproteobacteria bacterium
AAGAGCGATGGTTGAAGGAGGCGTAGGTCAGGTTGCCGGTGTTTTCGGTCTTGCCGTCGATCCGCGCCTGGGCGTGCCGCTCCAGGTAGCCCATGGCCTTGTCAACCGCCTCCCGGTGGGCGTCCAGCACGTCGCTCCGCCCGAACACCTCCGCCTCGATGCTGACGCTCTTGGGGGCGCTGAACGTGAAATCCCAACCCGCCCGGTGCTCCAGTTTCTTCTCGCCGGTCTCCTGGTCCGCGCGGATCCGGCCCAGTTGACGCTCCTCGATGAAACCGCTTTCCCCGATTTCCCGGACCTTGCCCGAGAGCATGGCCTCCATGCCCTCCCGCGTGACCTCCTCGCCCTCGATGCCGGAGATTTTGGCGCCCGCGCCCTTCCACTCCGAGGGTGATTTTTCCCCCTGGTAGTATTCCAGCCGATCCTGCTCTTCCGTGTAGTACTGCGCGGCCCCGCCCGCGTTCGATATCTGTCCCACGCTGATCATAGCCACACCCCTCCGCTTTCGTTTCCTTCTCCATGGCCGGCGCCGTCCTCGTGCGGCGATTCCTCCTCCGGCCACGGCCCGTCCACCGTTTCATCCACCCCGAACGGGTCCTGGCCTGGCTCCTCTTCCGCGTCGCCGCCGGCCAGGAAGTCCAGCCCCTCCCGCTCGACGTATTCCGGGGCGATGATGGGCCGGGCCTTGTACTCGATGCGGACCTTGCAGACCGGCAGGTCCCCGGCGATCTTCAGGAACCCCTCCAGGTCGGGGAGGATCTGGATCTCCGACGGCAGGACGCAGTACCGCTCCTTGCGGTTGCGCACCAGGGCGCTGGTGTGCTGCTCGTCCTCGCCGCCCAGGTTGATGTTCTCCTGCACCTCCTCGACGTCCTCCTTGCCGAGGATGTCCGCCAGGCGGCGGGCGCTGGTCTCCTCCTCCGTCCGCAGGACCAGCTTGGTCTGAAGATTGGCGATGAGCACCTTGCTCACGTCCTCTCCGTAGATCTCGTCCACCTGCGCGGCGTTCTGGATGCCGACGACGGTGAACAGGCCGTACTTGCGCCCGAAGGTCAAAGCCGTCTCCAGGGCTCGCATCTTTTGCAGCGACGCCAGCTCGTCGAGGACCAGCATCATCCGCAGATCCGGCGTCGGCCTCTGCTCCATGATCGCCATCATCGCGATCTCCAGCCAGGCCGAGACGAAGGGCTTGATGGTCGCGTGCTGGTCGGTGCGGGAGGAGATGAACAGCCATCCCTTGTCGTCCCGGTTTTTCACCCAACCGCGAATACTGAATGACCCGGAGCTGTCGAAAAGCGAGAAAAACCGGATCGCGGGCTGGGCCAACAAAGTCATCCTCACCGACTCGGCGCTCTTGGGATTTTTGTCGTTGATCAGTCCGGCGCTGACCGCTTTTTTACGTTCCAGGAGACCGAAGAGATCCTCCAGCGGCATGGACAGGATATGGAGGATTTCCGCCATGGACCGCTGGCCCTGCGGCCTCCCGCCGACGATGCGGATGATGTCCTCCAGGAGCATCCGCGCGGCGTTCTCCCACATCGGATCGCTCGACGCCTGTTTGTTGCTCTGCTGGGGGACGAAGAACTCCGCCAGGGCCGCCGGGTCCATGCGCTTGCGGATGTCGTTGAAGATGGTCCACGGGGCGCAGCGGGCGTCGAGGGGGTTGAGCAACACGTCCCCTTCCTGGAAGTACCGTTCGACGAACTCGCCGGACAAGTCGTAGATCACCGCCTTCTTTCCGCTCGCCCGCGCCGCGTCCATCAGGTGGAGAATCTCCTGGGATTTGCCGGAGCCCATGGAGCCGACGCAGAGCACGTTGCGCGCGAGCTTGGACGATGGGATGGGCACGCCGCCGATGGTGAAGGGACTGCGGTCGTCGCTCGGAATCAACGCGGTCACGTCCTCCGGGGCGACCACGCGCTGACCGCGCACGAACCGGTCCGCGAGATCCACGACGCCCCGCCGCACCAGAAGCCGCGTGGCGATCACGCCGAGTCCCAGACACAGCGCGAGGGACGCGAACCCCCAGAACAGAAAACCGAACCAGGGGAAATGCGCCGCCGCGTAGTCGCGCACCTGCCAGGCGGGCGCGGTCACGTCCCGCCCGTGGACCTCGATGGTCATGGGCGCCCCCGCGTCGAGAAGGAACGAGAAGAACGATCCCGCCGCCACGCCCCAGAGATAATCCGCCGCGCGGGGATCGAACACGGCGAGCGACAAGTCCCACACCGAGCCCCACGCGCCGACGAAGACCATGGCGAATCGACCGAGGTGCGAGATGAAAAGATGGACGCGGTGAAACAGCGTCCCCATGCCAGACGCCCAGACGGAGGCCTTGGCTCGGGGCATCATTGAGCGTTCTCTTCGCGCGCGTTGCGGATGGTCTCGATCACCACCCCGGCCATCTCCTTGCCCTTCTCCAGTTTCTCCTTGTCGATCCCCGCCTGGACCGAGAGGGACATCGCGCGCGCGAGGATCTCTCTGAGAATCGCCTCGTTCCGCTCCTCGAACCGCTCCAGCATCTCCATCGTCATGAGCTGATCCATGCCGACGCTGACCAGCACCTTGACCATCGTCCCCAATGGGAGATTTCGCTCCTTGGCGAGCGCAACAAGACGCCCCATATCCTCATTCCGAAACCGCACCGATATCCTGTTGTCCATTTCCGCTATCCTTCTGCCGATGTCTTCCCCCCTATTCCCCCCGCAGGCGAAATTTTTGAAAAATCCGCGAGCGGGCGCGGACGGGTGACGATTCCGTCGGACGTGAAGCGGCCAACCAACGAAGGGACAAAGAAAAAGCGCGGTCGCAAATGGTCGGACCGGATAACGGAAACAGGCCAAAGCGGCGGACACATTTCCGTTTGGGTGTCGGACACGCCAAAAGGCAATGGCTACCGGCTTCGCGAGGTGTTTTTTCGGGTGCAGCGGAGCTGCGTAATGTGTGCCCCCAGTCCATGCAATGGACGGCCACGCCGAACCGCTTTTCCGCTGGCGGAAAAATGCAAAATCTCCCCTCCAAGATTCATCGCCCGTCCACAAAATCCACGGCCCGAAGCCCGCGCGACGAAGGCCCCGGCCAGGGCCGGCGGTGGCGCGGGTTGTGGGCGGCAAGCCCGGACGTGTCCGGGCTGGTGACCGTAGGTCAGCCGTCCACGAGGCGGTGGAGTTTGTGGACGGGCGGCGATCCAAAATGCGCGATTCGCGGGGGGCGAATCAGAGGCATGGAGTGCAAAGCGCGGGGAATGAAACCCCCAGCGACGCGCGACCGCCGCGAAGGCGGCCATGCCGATCAATGGAAAAGCCAGCCGCCGAGTCTGTATGCCTCCAAAAGCGCCAACGCCACGGCGGACGATTTCACCATGGCGGGCGCCATCGTTCCGGCGTCCACTCCAATCAATGACAACAGAAATTCCACCGGGGACGGTCTCTCGTTCATCGGGTTCTCCTTTCTCTCTTCTTTTGGACGGGCGGCGCCATGGCCGCCCTGGTTCGCTTTACAATCGATGCCAGCCGATGCCCAGCCCAGGATTGATTCCATGGCAGGTCCTGAACGCGCCATCGTCCATCATCACTTGGGCATGGGTGCCCCACCGGTCGGTGATCACTCCCGTCACCATGCCGCGCATGGACGGGTCGTGACGGTAATCGCCGAATCCGTCCACGGTGTGGACGCGCTCCCCGATGCCGGGAATGTCCGGCGCCTGAATGGCTGACGCTTTTCTTGCCTTCATGTTGGTGCTCCTTTTTGTCGATGGGGCGGCGCGGTGCCGCCCCGGTTTTTGGTTACGCGGCGCCGCGGTTTTCTTCGGCGACCTGCCGCAAACTGCGGGGCTCCCAATGCAAGTCCAGCTCCGCGCCCGCGCGGGTGATCTCTTTGATGGAGATGTAACCCCTCTCGCGCTCCCAGCCGTCCACCATGCCGTAGGCCTGGATCTGGCCCTGGCCGTCCGGGTCGCTGTCTTTCTCGGTGATGTACCAATCCCACTTGGGGGTGAAGTAATGCAGGTGCGCGATGGCGTCGTCGCCCTGTCCGTCCGTCTCGTAACTTTTGGGCATGACCTTCACGATGCGGGCGAGTTCGTCCAGCTTCTCATGGAAGAACTGCCGCTCTTCGCCCCGGCAACCATCCGCGATGGCCTGGGCCTGGCGGTCCCCGAGGAAGCCGCGAATGGTCCGCATGTCCTGGCTGGCCTTGCGCATTCCAAAGATGGGTTTGTTCGTCGTCGTGTTCATGTTGGATCTCCTGATTTTTAGGTAGAGTTCGGCTAAACGCCTGCTCTTGGGGAGCCCCCTCTAGCCCGCGCGGCGATGAGCGCATCCAAGAGACTGGAAACGCGGATTGGGCCTCCCCCGTTTCCGGGTTTGGCGCCGTCCTGCTCCCGCTTTCGCCTCCCTCACCCAAAGGGGGAGGCGAAAGCGGGAGCAGGACGATCAGCGCCACGGAACGGGGGTGTCGCGGTGGAAGGGAGAAAAATCCCGGCGCGGAGGCCCAAGAGGCGAGGCGTGACTGACGCAGGAAGGCGCGACTTGCTGGGCCGGAGAGCCGACCGCATGGAATGCCGCCCTGCCCCATGGATGCCGCCCGTCGCAACGATGGCAGTGCCTCTCGCGCCGATTACGCTTCCTTCACAAGCCATCCCCACGGAATGGTAAAACATGGATATCGAAACGATGACTCAGGCCACAAAGATCGCTCTTCGGCGGGTGGCCGAGTATCTCGGCGTATTCCGAGAAGGCGGTCCCGATCACCATCAACCGGCTTTACGAAAATCTGACCGCCAGACGCCCACGAGGAGACCAGAGGTGGCCCGCAGGATGTCCCGTGGTCACACTGTAGGCACCCGCAGGGCGTCCAAAGGGCATCCTATGGGCGTATTCAAGTAGCCCTGTGGGTGACCGTGGGGCATCTCCAAGCCGCCCGCCCACAAATCCCACCGCCTTGTGGACGGCTGGCCGACGGCCACCAGCCGGGCCACGCCCCGGCTTGCCGCCCACAACCCGCGCCACCGCCGGCCCTTGTCGGGGCCTTCGTCGCGCGGGCTTCGGGCCGTGGACTTTGTGGACGGGCTACGAATCTTGTCTATATCTTGTAGATAAGACCTGAATGACCAGCCAGCAGTACGATGCTTTTGACGTGTATCGTTTGATGTTCGTATCGCCACACGCTACACTTGATTCATGATCATCAGCTTCCGGCATAAGGGACTCGAAGCCCTCTACCGCGCTGGTTCTGCTCGCGGCGTTCAAACGGCGCACGCCTCCAGGCTGTCGCGCATCCTTGCGGCGCTCGACGCCGCCGCGTCGCCAGCCGAGTTGAACCATCCCGGCTACAGGCTCCATCCATTGAAGGGCTACCTCGCTGGGCACTGGTCCATCTGGGTGAACGGCAACTGGCGCGTCACCTTCCGGTTTGTCGGGGCCGATGTCGAACTGGTCGATTACCAGGATTATCACTGAGGGAACGCACCATGATGCACAACCATCCTCACCCTGGCGAGTTACTGCGCGAAGACGTGCTGGTGCCGCTGGACATCGAAGTCACCGAAGCGGCCCGCCGGTTGGGCATATCACGCACCTCGTTGTCGCGCGTTATCCATGGGCACGCGGGTATCAGCCCGGATTTGGCCATCCGACTGGAACGCGCGGGCGTCAGCACCGCGCGCTTCTGGATGACGCTTCAGACCAACTATGAGTTGAGCCGCGCCGAGCAGCGCGAACAGCCAAACGTGATGCCGCTTCAAACCACCACACAAAGCACCTGACGCGCGGCGCTGGCGGGAGAGGCCGAAACTTTTTCCACGCTACTGAGTAAAATTATGGAGTGAACGCATGGATCCAATGATGCTATTCACCGTGCTTCTGCTATCCGTGGCCGCCATTCTGGTGGGTGGCATCCGATTCTCCCATTGGTGGTACGAACGGGAGAATAAAACCCAATTCGACGGGCACGCCGTCCGCCTCTGGCTGGGCGAGGACGGTGACTGGATGGTGGCCATCGAGGATATGCCCATGGTGTCCGCCTTTGGGAAGACCCCAGCCGACGCGCTGCGTGAACTGGCCACCGCATGGGCAGGAGTCAGGGAGAGCTTCCGGCAACGGGGGGAACCCGCGCCAGCCCCTTCCCATGCGGATACGTCCCCCACGGGGGACGCCATCCGGGCGCAAAACACAGAGATTATTGGCTCTCAGACGCAAATGAACGAACCTTTGAGCGATCACGCGGCGCGCATCCTCGATCTGTCCCGCCGTCTCGAAGCGGATAGGCAAGCGACGGCGGAGGCTGTGGCGAGAATGGAATCCAGGATGGACCACCTGGAAAGCAAACTGGATCGGCGGAACGGCGAGGCCGCCGATGCTGGATCGGCGGCAAAAGCCCATCAGTGAGTTTCGACTGGGCCGTTCTCATTTTTGGATTCATCGTCGCGTCCACCGGCCTGCTCCTGACAGCCAGGAAGTGATCGCGGCGAGCCCTGCGCCAGACGCAGCTCGTGCCAGAATGTTTCGGCCTGGAGCACGGCGTCGAGCTGGTGGCCCTGATAGGCCTTGCGGGCCGGATCCTGCGACTGCGGTCTGGGCCGGAAGGGATCGTCCTCGATGATCCGCAGGTACTTGCCGAGGACTTCGTTCAGGCAGTGCTGGCAAAAATCTCCCTCCACCAGATTGCCGTCCCCAAAGATGCTGCCGTAGCCGGCACGGAAACGGATGGCGATCCTTTCTGAATGTTCGCAGCCGGAATCCTCGGGCAGCATCTCCCGCCCGCAGCGGTCGCAGCTGACACCTTCTTCCTGGATGATCTTCTCTCGATGAAAACGCATGGATGGGCTCCTTTTTCAAACAACAGGCCGTCTCCCCGCCCGGAAAGGGCGGTGCAGCCAGGGAAGGAGCCTCATGAAGAGGTGGAATCACCTTAGCGCGGCGGACCGCCGATGACAAGCGTGGCGAGCCGCGAAAACGCGAAACCCCGCGAAGCCGGACAAGCCCAACCAAACCAGTTAGCCATGCCTGAGTTTCCAGATGAGATAGATCGCAACGGTAAGCCCACCAAAGACCAGGACGGGTTCACCACAACATCTGTCAGACATGGCACTTCTCCTATGTTGACGGCGATCTTGCCGTGGTTCGTGCCAAAAAGAAGTGCCGGCCACTTTGTATGTAGTGGTCGGACCATCCAAAGAAAAACCCCAGGCCGTAGCGTGGGGTTGGGGGGGGGGTAGATTCAGTGTTTGTGTCTGGTCAGCAGATATAACAGGCCGCCCCCAATGACGAACCCAATAACAGTCATCGTTATCTCGTATGTCAAAGACATATCAGCATCCCCCCTTTTTAAGGATCTGGTAGCCAACTCTCTCGAAGAGAAGCCACACACGGATACCAAGAAGCACAAACAAGGCAGCCGAAGCCCCCGCCGAACGCTCTGAAAGTATAGTACGGGCAGGTGGACCGGCAATAGAAGCGGAAAGCGAGATCCCGATGATACGGGAGCTACCAGCAACGTATTTCGCCTGCTCGCAGCTCGGATGTCAGTTTTCTAGATCGAATTTCATCGCACATTCGCATACACAAGCCATTACGATTTTTAGATATAAACGCGCTGCACGTCATACAGGGGTCGTCTCAGAGAACGGAAAAAATCGTACGCTAAGGGCTGGCGTGCATTTCTCGCAAACGATGGTCTGCGAGAAGGCTTGCTGAGAAGATAGCCCCAGCGCAGTGCCGACGTGGTCTGGGTGTTCTCGAAAACCGTTCTCGCTTGGCAAAGCGCGGAACGGCGGGTTTCGAAAAGGTCAGGCCGCCTCAAGCACCCGCATTTCGATGTGAAGACCGGCGGCCGTCGCCATGTTCACCAGCGCATCTAGGCCGAACAAGTTGATCTTGCCGCGCATCAGGTCAGAGACACGCGGCTGAGTCACGCCGAAGAGCTTGGCGGCTTGCGCCTGGCTCATTTCCGTGCGGGTCAAGTGGTTCTTCAGCGCCGTCATCAGGACGGAACGCAGCTTCATGTTTTCCGCCTCTTCCAGGGTGTCCTCGATGGCATCCCAGACGTTGGCAAATCGTTGGTTGCTCATTGGCCTAGCTCCTTCAATAAGTCGCGGTAACGCTTTGCGGCCAAGTCCAGATCGGTTTTGTTGGTCTTGGCCGTTCTGCACCTGGTCAAGCTGATGACCTACCTCGCGCCTTGCCGGAAGGGGGAAGGCGCGAAGGTCATCAAGGGCGCCGCCCCGAAACTCGACGGGTTTGGGATCGGACATGCATTAACCATACAAAAACTTGTATATCTTGACAAGTGGGCACAGGGCTCAGTGGTGGGCTATCGCGGTAGAAATACCCATTACTGAGCACCCCCCGCACAGATCCCAGCGGGCGCGATTCGCGCACCGGGCTCCCACCTTGGGTGTTTGGCGGCAAAGCGTTCGCCTGGCCACGGTTGAAGAATGCGCGGCTCTGGTAGCCACGGTTGAAGAATGCGCGGCTCTGGTAGCCACGGTTGATCTCGGATGGACATCGGCGCGTTTCGTTTGGTCACGGCCTCAGCCGGGGCCAGCCTGATCCTGCACCACCGCATCGAGGCCGCGACCGGGCCAGGGGTACAACCACCATATCGCCGGCAGGCCAC
The DNA here is from genome assembly GCA_028064935.1 of Gammaproteobacteria bacterium. The sequence goes on from JAPTWT010000183.1 coordinate 8,617, forward strand.
CGTAACCGCCATGTGGCGCACGTAAACGGCGCGGGTGAGGGTTGGGGGCACCCGCGCCGTTTACGTGCGGCAGAGAGCGAATATGGAGGCTTTTGGGGCGATCAACCACAAAAGACCAGGCAACTGGCGCGGAAGCGCCCCGCTCCTTGCGAGAGGGGTTGCAACCCGGAACCACCGAAAAGCCCGCGCTAACCAACTTGCCAAAATAAACCAACTTGGTTTGAATAGTCTATGGAGAAACGAACCCCGCATTGCAAGCTGGCGGTCGTCAAAGCCTTG
>JAPTWT010000144.1 GCA_028064935.1 Gammaproteobacteria bacterium
CCTCCGCCGGGAACTTGTGGGCTACCGCCCAGCGCGGCGTGCGCGACAGCTCCCCGAGGAGGCGCTGCTCGGCGGTATCGTTGACCTTGTAGACCACACCATCGATCTCGTAGGCAAGCTCTGCGCGACGGCGTCCCAGGTCGGCGTAATATCGCAGGCAGCCCTCATAGCCCGTCACCACGCGCCGCTCGGGGTTGACCGGCAGCCCGAAGTCCGCGAGACATGTGAGAAGCCGCTCCTGGGAACGCGGCACCTCGCCACCGGACCATTCGCCCGTGCCATAACAAAATAACCGCAAGGGACGTTGCGCACTGACCGTCGGATCGAGCTGACGCAGGCTCCCGGCGGCGGCATTGCGCGGATTGGCAAACGGCTTGCCGCCCTGCGCCACCTGTGCCTCATTCAGGCGCAGGAATCCCTCGCGCGGCATGTAGATCTCGCCCCGAACCTCCAGGATACGCGGCGGTGCGGCGCTCCGCAGGCGCAAAGGGCAAGTGCGGATCGTGCGCACATTAGCCGTCACATCCTCTCCGGTGGTGCCGTCGCCGCGCGTGGCCGCGCGCACCAGCAGCCCGTCTTCGTAGCGCAGGCTTACCGCCAATCCATCGAGTTTGGGCTCCGCGACGTAGATGACGTCGTCATGTCCCAGGCGCTCGCGCACCCGGCGATCGAAATCGACAAGCTCTTGCTCGGAAAAGACATTGGCGAGCGATAGCATCGCCTGCCCATGGACTACCGGGACAAACGTCGCGCTCGGCCGCGCCCCCACTCTCTGCGTGGGTGAATCCGGCCGCGCGAGATCGGGCCGCGCGCGCTCGAGTTCCACGAGTTCGGCAAACAGCCGGTCATACTCGGCATCGCTGATTTCCGGGTCGTCCAGCACATAGTAGCGATGACTGTGGTAGTCAAGCGCGGCGCGCAACTCGGCCGCGCGTGCGCCGGCTGCGTCTTGCGTCATGGCGGGAACAGACGCACGGCGTTCAGACTCCCGGGGGTGATACCGTGCTCGACCATGTGGTCGGCCATGTCCTGAATCTGGGTGCGGATCGCCCCGAGGCCGGCATCCGACAGCGGCTTGCGATCCGCGTCGAACAGTTTTCCTCCGAGGCGTCGCGCCAGCACCCGCGCCGCCTCCACCATATCCGTGAACGCCGCCAGCGGGTCAGGCACCGACGGGACCGACATGAACAGCGTAAGCCCCTGGGTCTGAAACACATCGAGACGCAGGGGGTCGAAGGATCCCGGCTGATAGAGGTTGGCGAGACTGTAAAGCTGGCGGCACGCACCCGCCGCGGGATTTTTGCGGTGAAAGATGTTGCGCGCCCCGAACTCCAGGTGCGCCTCATGCGCGGCGCGCTCGATGGCCGGTCCCCGGAACACCGGGGCCGAATCCGCCAGCACATTGATGGTCGCTATGACATCGAATGTGCTACAGAACTTGTCGAGCGCGCAGGCCCGTTCCAGGGCCTGTTCAAAGGTCATATTGAATCGCGTCGGGCGATCCAAGGCATCGGCGAGCTTCAATCCGATCTGCGAGAGGGCGTTCAACTCCGACTCGTTCACAGCGCCCGACCGGTCGGCCAGCTGCAATGCCAGGGCCAGCAGCCCATAACGGGCGGTCGCCGGGTCCCTCGATAGGTTACCCCACGACTGACTGCCCTCACGCTGGCCATAGAGTCGATGGGGTTTATCGATCAGATACTCGCTTTGTTTATAGATCCCGAGCGCCGCATCGCGTTCGACCATGGCATCGCCCGGCAGAAACACGATGAAATCTATGCTTCCGAACGGCTCTTCCAGGCCACCTTCCTCGGCCCCCGCGGTCTTGGCCTCCTCCGCGGGCCCTTCGGTCTCGGGACGCAAGACGCGCCGCTCGCTCCACGGCGGCGCGCTATCCTCGGATGGCGCCTCATTGATCACGCCCCGTCCCTTGAATCGCCCCTCGAACAACGCCAGTAGGCCGCGCTTGATGCGCCCGCGATCATAGGCATTCAGTGCCACGATGGCCATGATCAACAGGCCGAGTATGATAAGTGCGCCTCGCAGGCCCATGTCTTACGCCTCCGCGGTCTGCCGTGCCACCATGCCGAGCGCCTCTTCGACGTCGACGCTCACAAGTCGCGATACGCCGGCCTCGGCGGTGGTCACCCCGAGCAGCACATCGGCGGCCTCCATCGTCACCTTGTTATGGGTGATAAAGAGCAGCTGACTCTTCTTGGCGAGCTCCTTCAGGGTCTGTGCAAAACGCCCGACATTGGCCTCGTCGAGTGGCGCATCGACCTCGTCCAGAAAACAAAAGGGCGCCGGGTTTAATGCAAACAGCGCGAAGATGAGCGATACCGCGACCAGTGCCTTCTCGCCACCAGACAGCAGCTGGATCGTGCTATTGCGCTTGCCCGGCGGGCGCGCCATGACGGTGACGCCGGTCTCCAGGAGGTCTTCGCTGCTCAAAAGGAGCTGCGCCTCGCCGCCCCCGAAGAGTCGCGGAAAGAAGGCCTTGAAGTCCTCATTGACGCGCTCAAAGGTCTCCTTGAAGCGGCTGCGCGTCTCGCGGTCGATCTTGCGAATCGCCTCATCCAGCAGCGCCAGCGCCTCGCTCAGGTCGGCGTGTTGTGCGTCCAGAAACTCCTTGCGGCGCGACTGCTCCTCGAATTCCTCGATGGCCATGAGATTCACGGCCCCGAGCCGTCGAATACGCTCCACGAGATCCGCGAGCTCGCGCTCCAGCGGTTCGGCATCAACATGATCGTCCAGGTCCTGGGCGAGGCGCGCGATGTCCTCTTCCACCCCCTGGGCACGCAACCCTTCCACCAGCGCATCACGGCGCACCTTCAGTTCATGGACCAGAAGCCGCCTCGTGTTCGCCTCCTCCTCGGCGGCGCGCGTTGCGGCATCGACGTCATGGCGCGCGCCATCGGCACGCCGCAACGCCTGTTCCTTGGTATCCAGATCCTGCTCGGCGGCGGCGAGCGCCGCCTGCGCCGCCGCGCGCTCCAAGAGCAGCCGCCCGAGCTCCGCCTGCGGCTCACGTTCCTTGGCAAGCGCCTCCTCGATCTGCCGCGCCACGGTCTCCCGGCGCGCCCCCAAGCGCCCCAGTTCGGCGCGCGCACGCGCCAGCCGTTCACGCAGCCCGTCGCGTGCGGTCCGCGCCTGCTGCTGTGCCATCGCCAATTTGTGGCGCTTGTCGCCTGCCGCACGGAGCGCCGCGCGTGCCGCCTCGAGTGCCGCCTGGTGGGTCTCGCGCTGCCCGGCAAGTGCCGCCAGGGCCGCCTCACTCTGCGCTGCGGCCTCGCGCGCGCGCCGCTCCTCGCCCTCTGCCCGCTCACGCTCCACAAGGCAGGCGTTCAGCTCCTTTTTGACCTCGTCGAGCTCGGCCAGTAAGCGACCATGACGTGCCGCCCGGCTCTGCTCCTCGGCGTGCGCGCGTTGCACCGCGCCATGCGCCTTGGTACGGACATCGGCGCACCGGTCCAGGGCGCGACGGGCCTCGGCGCGCTGCCCCTCGAGGGCCCCCAGTTCCGCCCGTGCGCCATCCCGGGCGCGCTCGGCAAGCGTCAACGCCGCGCGACTCGCCTGCTCGCGTCGCGTCCACTCCGCAATCTCGCGCTCGCGCGCCAACACCCCGGCACGCTCGTCGTTCTCGCCGGCAAAACTGATTACGTCCCGACCGACGCACACGCCCTCCGGGGTCACCAGCGTTTCGTTCACAGACAGCCCGGGACGCTCGGCCAAGGCCTGCGCGAGTGATGCCACGGGACGCACGCCACCAAAGAGTCCTGCCACCGAAAACGGCGCACGCACCTTGCCCCCAAGTCCCGACGACACGTCATCGGAATCCGCGCTCCGAGGCTCGAACAGCACCACCGGGGTCTTCTCCAGGGGCGCCACACGTTCCGGCGTGACGGTACCCGCGGGCACACAAAGCGCGGCAATCCTGGCCCCGAGCCAGCGCTCGATGGCCCGCTCCCACCCGGCATCCACATCCAGCTGGGTGGCCAACCGCGGCGCCTGCGAAAGGCCGTGCTCGCGCACCCAACGGCTCACGGCCTCATGGCCCGTGCGCAGGGCCTGCGCCTGCATGCTGCGCAACGACGCCAGCCGCGCATCCGCGGCCTTGACGGTCCCGGCCTGCTCGGCGACCTCGTGCGTGGCCGTCTCCAGGGACTGTCGCTGCATGGCCAGCCGCTCCTCGAGACCGGTCAGCCGCTCCTTCGCGTCCTCGTAATCGCGATCCGCGAGATCCGAGGCCTCGGTCAGGGTCGCAAGCCCGCTCCCGCCGCTCGCCCCGACGCTCTGCGCCTCGCTTTCGAGGCGCGCGGCTCGATGCCTCAGATCTTCGCTGCGCGCCGTCAGACGCGCGGTCTCGCTGCGTGCCGCGGCACTCGCCCGCACCGGCCCCTGGGCCTCGAGACCTGCCGCCTCGAACGACCGCCGCCAGGTATCGAGCACGGCCTCGGCTTGGCGTTGTGCCTCAGCCGCAGTACGCTCCTCGACGCCCGCCCGGTCCTCGGCGGGGGCAAGCCCCGCCAGTTCCTGCGACAGCGACTGCTCGCGCTCCTGATCCGCGGTCACCTCCCGATCCAGGCGCTCGCACTGGGCGACGATATTCTGCTGCTCGGCGCGCCGTTCGGCGGCCAGGGCGCGCGCATGCGCTATCTCCTGTTCGCGCTGCGTGACCTCGGTGGCCGCCGCGTAGGCACGCTCGCGCACCGCGCGCACCGTCTCGTTACTCTCATCGCGCGCCACGCGCAAGGCCTCGGTCTCGGCCTCCAGGGCGCGTTGCCGGGCGAGCGCTGCTTCCACCGCCGTCACGGCCTCTTCCGCGGCCTTACCGGCGGCCTCGATCTCGTGGGTGAAGCGCCGGAACTGGGCACCCGCCAAAGTCAGGCGCAGCGCGCGCTCGCGTTCCCGCCAGACCTTATAGTTCTGCGCCGCCGCCGCCTGACGCTTGAGACGATTGAGCTGAGTGTCGAGCTCGCCACGCGTGTCGTCCAGCCGCGCCAGGTTCTCGCGCACATGGCGCAGACGGTTCTCGGTCTCCCGGCGCCGCTCCTTGTAGCGCGAGATACCGGCGGCCTCCTCGAGAAACAGGCGCAGATCCTCCGGACGCGCCTCGACGATCCGCGAGATCATGCCCTGCTCGATGATGGAGTAGGCACGCGGACCGAGGCCCGTCCCGAGAAACAAATCCGTAATATCCTTTCGGCGACAACGCGTCTTGTTCAGGAAATAATCCGATGCCCCATCGCGCGACGCCTCGCGGCGCACGACGATCTCCGCATAACGGGCGTATTCGCCGGCGGCACGGCCTTCGCTGTTATCAAAGACAAGCTCCACGGACGCCTGGCTCACCGGCTTGCGGCTCGTCGATCCACTGAAGATGACATCGGCCAGCGTGTCACCCCGCAGATGGCGGGCCGAACTTTCCCCCATCACCCAGCGAACGGCGTCGATGATGTTGGATTTCCCGCAACCGTTTGGACCGACGATACCGACGAGATTGGCGGCCACCGGCACCGTGGTCGGGTCAACAAAGGATTTGAAGCCCGCGAGCTTGATCTTCTTTAAGCGCATGAGACGTCGTGATCGGCTACAATGGGCTGCAAAGCTAGCACACTAGAGACGGAAATGCCTACCGAACCGACCAAGCGACTCGAGACCTTCCCCAACCCGCATCCGGAACGCGACTATCAGATCCATATCCGCATCCCGGAATTCACCTGTCTCTGCCCTAAAACCGGCCAGCCGGACTTCGCCGAACTCGATCTCGTCTATGTACCGGATCACGCGTGCCTCGAGCTCAAGTCCCTGAAGCTCTACGTCTGGTCGTACCGCAACGAGGGGGCGTTCCACGAGGCCGTGACCAACCGCATCTTGAATGATCTGGTGGCGGCCACGGCACCCCGCTATATGGTGCTCACGGCCCGATTCAACGTCCGTGGCGGCCTCTACACCCACGTCATCGCGCACCATGGCCAACGACCGTCCGGACTGCCTGAACACGGTCTTTGAGAATGGCCCGGGAACGATTATTTCTGGGTGTCGACCTCGGCACCTCGGGGATCCGCGTCGGCGCACTTGACGAAACCGGGCGGCGGCGCGTCGTCGTCACGCGCGCCTGGCCGAGCGGCCAATCCTGGAACCCGGCGGCCTGGTTACGCCACGCCCTGCAACTCATCACCCTCATACGCCGTGGTCGGCCGTCAGCCGAGATCGCCGCCATAGCCGTCGATGGCACCTCCGGGACCGTGTTCCTCTGCCACCCCTCCACCGGGCGCCCACTCACGCCGGTGCTTGCCTACGATGACGGCCGGGCACGCGCCGAGGCCGAGGCCCTGGCGGCGGCAGGCCTCACGACAGGGCCCGCCTCGGGGCCCTACGGGGGACCCGCCAAGCTTTTGTGGCTTATCCGGCATTACCCGCAGACACCCGCGGTTCTGACCGCCCAAGGGCCGTGGCTCACCGGTATGCTGGCCCGATGCCACCGGGTCTTGGACGAGCATAACGCCTTGAAGCTCGGCTTCGACGGCCAGTGGTCCGGGGCACTCCTGCGCGCACCCGCAAGCGCCTACCTCCCGCGCGTAGCGCCAGCGGGCACGCCCCTGGGCCCCCTGCGTTGTGATCTCACCCGCCGCCTTGGCCTGCGTGCACCGCCGCTCATCGTCGCCGGGACCACCGATAGCACCGCCGCATTCCTGGCACTCGGGCCATTGCCCCGGGGCTCTGGTGTCAGTTCGCTCGGATCGACCCTGGTCTTGAAGATCCAGAGTCCGCAGCCGGTACTGGTCCCGGAGTCGGGCATCTACAGTCACCGCCTAGCTGCTACATGGCTCGTGGGCGGGGCCTCGAATAGCGGCGCCGCGGTGCTTGCCCATTATTTCGACAGGGCGGCACTCCTGCGCCTGTCCGCCGAACTCCCGCTGGTCTCCGACACCGGGCTCCATTATTACCCGCTATTGAAACCCGGTGAACGCTTCCCGATAAATGATCCACAGCTTGCGCCCAGACTCGCTCCGCGGCCGGCGGACGACCGGTTATTCGTCCAGGGTCTCCTCGAGGGGCTCTCCGCCATCGAGGCGCGCGGCTACGCGCTCCTGACCGCGCACGGCGCCCCCCGACTGCAGCGTGTCGTGACCACCGGCGGCGGCGCGGGTAATACCGCGTGGCGCATGATCCGGGAACGGGTGCTGGGCGTCCCCGTGAGCACGATCACCGACCGCCCGGCGGCGCTTGGCGCGGCACATCTGGCGCGCTCGGGCTGGATGACACGACACTAGAAAGGATGGTGCTGCATTTTCTCTTGGACAGACACCGATTCATGCATTAACGTATACTGAATCTCGTAAAAACGTCGGTGATTTTTTGTGCTGAAGGGGACTGCATCATGTCGATGTCCGATCTGGGCGATTCTATAAGCGTCCCGAGTCGAGCCGCGCTACAACAAACGGTAGCGACGCGCATGGAGCTCGGAAAACGCTTTGGCGTCATCTTGTGCGATATCGACCGGTTCAAGCTGATAAATTACAGCCTAGGGCGCGAGTTCGCTGACCGGGTGCTGCGCCAGATGGCGGAAGTCCTGCGCGAAGTCCTCGGGGCGGATGCCACCGTCGGCCGCTGGGGCGGCCCGGAGTTCTTGTGCGTGATCAACGACACCCACAACGTCGACCTGCTCGTCGAGCGTCTGCGCCAACGCATCGAGCGGCTCGTGATCCTGTCCAAGACGAGCCGCATCCACATCACGGCGAGTTTTGGCGTGGCAAGCTTTCCCGAAGACGGCGGCGGCCCCGCGGATCTTTTGAACGCGGTCGAGGCCGCGCTCTATCATGCCAAGGACTCGGGACGCAACCGCGCAGTGCGCGCCACCACTGTGCAAAAGCGCCTGCTCGGCATGGGCGCCGCCCTCGAGGCGGCCCTTCACGAACAACGCGTTGTCGCCGCCTACCAGCCCATCGTCGATCTGCATAGCGGCCAGGTCGTGGCGGAAGAGGCGCTGGCGCGCATGCTCCTTCCCAATGGACGGGTGCTTGCCGCTGAGGAGTTCATCGAAGTCTCCCAGCACCTCCAGCTCACCTACAAGATCGACCAGAGCGTCATCCGCGCGACCCTGGAACGATGCATGGCATCGCTGCGCGACAAGGCGCCGCTCGTGCACTTCGTAAACATCTCGGCCGACCTGCTACGCCATCCCGAGGTGGTTCAAGACCTCCTTGGGCTCATCGGCAAATATTGCGATGCCTGCCAGGACCAAGGAGACACCCATGGGACACTGGTCCTTGAGCTGACCGAGCGTGAGCTATTCGCAGACAGCCGCAATGTCCGCGACCTGCTCATGGCCTTCGTCAACGCCGGCCTGAAGCTCGCTCTCGACGACTTTGGGCGTGGCTATTCCTCGTTTCAATACCTAGCCGACCTGCCGTTCTCGTTTCTAAAGCTCGAAGGGAGTCTCGTAAGCCGTATCCACGAACCGACCGTCCGCGCGATTATTCAAGGCATCCAGCGCATCGCCGAGGAATTGAAGATCACGACGCTCGCCGAGGGCGTGGAGACCGCCGAGACCGCCGCCATCATCAAGGACCTCGGCATCGACTGGGCCCAAGGCTTTCTCTATGGACGGGCCAGCGGGCAGCCGACTCTTGCCGCCCGCCAGTCCTGATCGACCCTAACTCACATGGGTCTGGGCGTGCCCGGTCATGCCCTCGTTATCGATCCAGTCGACGGTGACGAGATCGCCCTTTTTCGCGTGGGTGAGCTTCACGGCGATGAGCGGGTCCTTGGAGATGGCGA
>JAPTWT010000026.1 GCA_028064935.1 Gammaproteobacteria bacterium
AGACCGACGAGGGCGACGCCTATGTCGAGTACAGTCCCAAGCCCAACGCCATCATAACCGTCGGTCACCGGTATATCCGCGGGGTCCAGGAGCAGGTGGACGTGTCGCTCCAGTGGCCCGTGCTCACGCACTGGTCTACCCTGGTCGAGACCAGCTATTCGCTCATGCAATCGGCGAGCTTGGAGTCCTATCTCGGTATCCAATACAATAGCTGCTGCTGGGGACTGGGATTTTATGTCGGCAAGACCCTCGGTCTTAACAACACCCAATTCACGACTGCGATGTTCGAGTTCACGCTAAACGGCCTAGGCGCGCTCGGATCGGCGCCGGTTGTGCCCCTTAGCCAACACGGCTTCATGCTCGGCTATTAAAAGTCAGGAGATTACCTTATGTCCGCCGCACTTCTTCAGGCCCCGGTCGCCCCCCGCCCGGTAACGATTGATAAGATCGTTGCGGTCGTAAATAACGAGGTCATTACTCAAAATCAGTTGGACCGGCGGGTATCCCTGCTGATAAAGCGCTTGGCGGCGCGCGATGTGACCGTACCCCCGCGCCATCTGTTGGCGCGCAAGGTCTTGAGTCAGATGGTCTTGCAGCGGCTCGAGCTTCAGTATGCGCACAATATCGGCATCCGCGTGAGCCGGGCGCAGGTCAAGCACGCCGAGACCTCTCTTGCGGCGCGCAATCACATGACGCTGCCACAGTTTGAGCAGGCGGTGGCGGCCGAGGGGTTCACTCCTGCGGCCTTTCGTCGCCGGTTGCGCACGGAAATCACGATCCGCACGCTCATCATGCGCCGTATCAGCCGGTCGGTGATCGTGACCCAGCGCGCGGTCGATCGGTTTCTCGCGCAGGCCCGTGCCGCCGATGGCACCCGTTACCATGTCGCCGAGATCACGCTCCAGTTTCCGGTAGCAGCCGACACATCGGCGCGTCAGGCGGTCCGCGCGCGCGCCCTACGCATCCTGAAAAAGATCCGCGCCGGCGAGCCATTCAGTCAGGCGGCCATCGCGCATTCCCAGGACACCCATGCCCTGGAGGGTGGGGATATCGGATGGCGGACGGCGGCGCACCTGCGAGCGAGCTTTGTGCGTGCGCTACGCCAGATGAAGAGCGGGGATGTGCGCCTGGTGTCGGGACACGGGGCCTATTATATCATCGAGTTGAAGGGCAAGCGCGCCGGCCTCAAAGGACCGGAGCACGAGCAGGTGCGTCTGCGCGAGATCGTGCTGCGGCCGTCGCGCCGGGTATCGATGCTCATTGCCCGCGAAAAGTTGAAGGCCTTGAAGAAGCGTCTTGCGCAGGGCGCGCATTTCAAGACCCTGGCGCGCGCGTATTCGCAAGGGGCCACGGCCGCGCGCGGTGGATCGCTCGGCTGGATGACCATCGCGGGGCTGCCGCCGACATTGGCCGAGGCCGCGCGCCATCTGCCTCTCCATACCGTGGGCGGCCCTTACGCCACGGCGCGCGGCCAGGTCCTGATCGAGGTGGTGGCGCGGCGCATGCGCGCCGGTATGACGCGCAACGAGGCGCGCCGACTTCTGCGCATGCGCAAGGGGAACGCCCTGTACGTTCGCTGGCTGCAGACCTTGCGTGACGACGCCTATGTCCGCTATCCAGGCCGCGTCTAAGCGTCCGGTCATCGCCATTACTCCAGGAGAGCCGGCCGGCATCGGGCCGGATCTCATGGCCCTGCTCGATTACGACGAGGGCGTAGACTGGGTGTGTGTGGCGGATCCGGACCTTCTGGATGACAGGGCGCGTCTGCGCGGGCGGCCACGCCACTGGCCGCGCTATGCGCCGGGCGTACATGGTCCCTCGATCCTGCCCGTGGCGCTCGCCCGCCGCGCGACCCCCGGTGTCCCGGATCCGGCGAACGTCGACTATGTCCTGTCTTGTCTCAGGCGCGCAACGGAAGGCTGTCTCGCCGGCGAGTTCAGCGCCCTTATCACAGGCCCGGTGCACAAGGCCGTCATCAATGAGGCGGGACAGGCCTTCACTGGCCATACCGAGTTCCTGGCGCACGCGGCGGGCGTGACCGAGGTCGTGATGATGCTGGCCGCGGGATCCTTGCGCGTCGCCCTGGTCACCACCCACCTACCCCTCACCATGGTACCGGCGGCGATCACCGCCGCGCGCCTGGATGCGGCGCTCGACATTCTGGACGCCGCGCTCACGCGGGATTTCGGCCTGGTGCGGCCGGCCATCATGGTGTTGGGCCTAAACCCCCATGCTGGAGAGGGTGGGCACTTAGGGCACGAGGAGATCGATATCATAACGCCCGCTGTGAAGCGCGCCCAGGCACGCGGCATACGCGCGGTCGGCCCTGTGCCCGCCGATACCGCTTTCGTTCCCGCGCGTCTGGCGCAGGCCGATGTGGTGCTGGCCATGTACCACGATCAGGGCCTCCCAGTGCTGAAGGCGCAAGGGTTCGGGGGCGGCGTGAACGTGACCCTCGGTCTACCCTTCCCGAGGGTCTCGGTGGACCATGGAACCGCCCTCGACCGAGCCGGGACGGGGCCGGTCGATACCGGCAGCATGGTAGCGGCCATGACGCTTGCCAAGGCCTTGTCATGCCGCCATGCCCGTCCCTAAGAAACGTTTCGGCCAGCATTTCCTGCGTGACGAGTCGGTGCTTGCGCGTATCGCCCAGGCCTGTGCGGGTATGCCTGGAGACCATACGCTCGAAATCGGACCGGGCGATGGCGCGCTGACCGCCCATCTGTCCCGACTAGGCGGCGAATTGCATGTCGTGGAGATCGATCGCGACCTGATCGCAGGCCTCAGGCGGCGCTTTGCCAACGACCGAGTCATCGTACACGAGGCCGACGCCCTGCGGTTTTCGCCATGCGCGACGGTCGCGGGCGCGCTGCGTATCGTCGGCAATCTCCCCTACAACATCTCGAGCCCGCTCCTCTTTCATTTCCTGGGGGAGCCTTGTATCGCCGGCATGGTGTTCCTTTTGCAAAAGGAGGTCGTCGACCGCCTGGCGGCGTCTCCCGGGGGGCGCGATTATGGGCGACTGTCGGTTATGGTGCAGGCGCGCTGTGAGGTCATGCCGCTCTTTACCGTGGCCGCGGCAGCCTTCAGTCCCCCGCCAGCGGTCGAGTCGCGCCTCGTGGCCTTGCGTCCGGTCCCGACTGTGGTCCCGCCGCCGGCCGCGGCGTTGTTCTCCGCGATCGTCGCCCAGGCGTTCTCGCAACGGCGCAAGATGCTCCGCCAGTCGCTACGAGGGTACTTTGGGGACGAGGATTGGCGGACGCTTGGTATCGACGCCACCCGCCGCGCCGAGACCTTGAGTGTCGCCGAGTTCGTGGCCCTGGCCGTTCATGCCGCGACCTGAGTCTTGTCCGTCTCCATAGAAGCGTTCACCTAAGCGGATCTTGCCATAGCCGCGCTCGCGACGGGCGCGGTTGGTGTCGCGCAGGGAATACACGCAGCCGCAGTACTCCTGCTGGTAGAAACGCTGCTCCTTGGCAATTTGTATCATACGCTGGCTCCCGCCACCCTTGCGCCAATTGAAGGTCCAGTAGCGCAAGGCGGGGTAGCGGCGCGCGGCGCGCTCACCGCAGGCGTTGATCTGGTTCATGTCCTTCCAGCGCGAGATGCCAAGCGAGCTCGTAAAGACCGCGAAACCGTGCTCCACGGCATAGAGGGCCGAGCGCTCGAAGCGCATATCGAAGCATACCGTGCAGCGCGCCCCGCGCTCGGGTTCGTTTTCGAGTCCCGCCACGCGTGCAAACCAGTCGTCCTTGTCATAATCGAGATCGACGAACGGCACGCCGAGCTTGTCGGCAAAGCGCTTGTTCTCGGTTTTGCGTAGCTCGTATTCTTTCAGGGGGTGGATATTGGGATTGTAGAACAAGACCTCCAGAGTCATGCCCGATCGCTGCATCTCCTGCATGACGTCGGCTGCGCACGGCGCGCAACACGAATGCAGCAGCACACGGCGGTCGTCGCACGGCGGAATGAGTAGGGGGCGTTCGTCAGGCATGGCTCATTGTACCGCGGGGATCTTCTCTTGGCAGGCCCCCTCCGCCTTTTCCAGGATATCCGTGGTCGCCGTGATCCACGCCTCGGCGCGGGCGCTCAAGGTAGCGGCGTTCAGACCCTCTCCGGAGATCGGCGGACCGATCACTACGCGCACCACGCCCGGCTCCTTGATGAACGCCCGGCGCCCCCAGAAGCAGCCGGCGTTGTGCGCGACCGGCAGCACCGGGCAGCCGGCGGCGAGCGCGAGACGCGCGCCGCCAAGCTTGAAACGTCCATGACGCCCGACCGGCACGCGCGTCCCCTCCGGAAAAATGATGACATGACGCCCGCTCGCCAGGCGCTGGCATCCCCCCTGTATGACCTGATCTATAGCCTTGCGCTGGCGCTCGCGCGCAATGGCGATCGGCTGGCTCAAGGCCATCCCCCAGCCAAGCAGGGGGATCCACAACAGCTCCCGTTTCAGGACCCAGACATGCGGCGGGAAGATCCACTGAAAGGCCAAGGTCTCCCAGGTGGACTGGTGTTTGGAGAGGATGACGCAGGGCGCCTCCGGGATGTTCTCGCGCCCCGAGACCTCATAGGACAGTCCGCAGGTAAGCTTGAGCCACCACATATTGAAGCGCCCCCACTGGCTTATGACGCGGTAGCGCGGTATGGGGCGCAGCCAAAAGAGCGCAAGCACGACCGGCGCCCAGACGACGATCGACAGGATGAAGCCCGCCTGGAAGGCCGCGGCCGCGAGCGGTTTTTTCATGCACCACCGCTTACGCCATGGGACAAGACGGCATCCGTGAATGCCGCGAGATCGTCGTAGACAGGGACCCCCGCGAGGCCCTTGCCGTCGGCGATCGTGCGCATGCCCTTGCCGGTGCGCACCAGGACCGGGAGCGCTTGCGCCGCGCGCGCCGCCTCCAGATCCCGGCGCGTGTCGCCCACCGCGAACGTGCTGCTAAGGCTGGTCTTGAAGCGCGCCGCTATATCATAAAGAAGCCCGGGCAACGGCTTTCTACAGGTGCAGCCGTCCCGCGGGCCGTGCGGGCAAAAGAAGATGGCCTCGATCTCCCCGCCCCTATGATGGATCTCGTCCAACATGCGATTGTGTATCCGTCCGAGCATGTCGACGTTGAAGAGGCCTCGCGCGATACCCGACTGGTTGGTGGCGACCACCACCTGGATGCCGGCGTGCGTAAGCCGCGCGATCGCCTCCAGGCTCCCCGGTATCGGGCGCCATTCCTCCGGTGTTTTGATGTAGTCATCGGAGTCCTCGTTGATGACGCCGTCGCGGTCCAGGATGACGAGACGCATTACGAGTCCCGGAATTCCGAGACCCGGATGCGCCCCGCGACCATGCGCGATGAGCGCTTCATGAGGGCCTCCATCTTGTCCCAGAAGGCACGGTCGAGCGCGAAGTCCGCGGAGATCGCCGTGCCCATGAGCAAAATGAGCAGATCGGCGCATTCCTCGGCGAGCGCCTCCCGGCTCCGGCCCTTGGTGATGCAGGCCGAGATCTCGCCCAGTTCTTCGGCCATCAGTGCCACCCGGTAGACGAGTTCCTCGCCTCCGTGATTCTTCAGGTCATGCTTGTCGTGGAAACGCTGCACCGCCTCGCGCATGGCGGCAAAGGAGTCCTGGTTCCCATCATTCATGCGGGTCTCCCGATATCTTCAGGCACGACAGATCCCCCACCCTCTCGCACAAGGCGGCGAGCCGGGCCAGCAGGCGCAGGCGACCCCTGCGGGTCGTGGCATCCTCGCTCATCACGAGCACCTCCTCGAAGAAGGCATCGACGGCCGGCCGCAATTCCCCAAGCGACGCGAGCGCGCCTTCATAATCGCCATGGCCGCTGCGATCGTCAACCTCGGCCTCGCGATGCGCGATCTCCTGCGCAAGCCGCCGGTCGGCCTTCTCGATCCCGTTCCAGGGCTCGTGGTCGTCGAGGGGCTCATGATTCTGCCGCAGGATGTTGCGGATGCGCTTATGGGCGCCGACCAAGGCCGGGGCCGCCGGTCCTTGCGCAAAGGCCAGCAGCGCTCGTGCCCGTCGTATCGTATCGGTGATGCGGTCCACACCCCCCGCCAGGGCCGCCGCCACGATGTCTTGCGAAAGCGTGCCTTCGAGGAGGTTGCGCAGACGCTCGGCGAGGAAGCGATGCACGATATCGGCGGTATCGGCGGCGAGGAGTCCGGAGGGGTATTGGGCGCACGTAGCTGCGAGCAGCGGGGCAATTGCCAGATCCTGCCCGTGGCGCTCGCCCAAGGCCTCCAGGAGACGCAGCACGCCGATCGCCGCGCGCCGCAGGGCGAATGGGTCTTTATCCCCGGTGGGGCCCTGTCCGATTCCGAAGATGCCGACCAGGGTATCGAGCTTGTCGGCCAGCGCCAGCGTAAGACCGAGGGTGCCGTCGGGCAGGGCGTCGCCTGCGAAACGCGGCCGGTAGTGCTCGGCAATGGCGGCGGCGACGATCTCGGGCTCGCCGTCGTGGCGCGCGTAATGTCCGCCCATGATGCCTTGGAGCTCGGGAAACTCCCCCACCATGCCGGTCAAGAGGTCGGCCTTGCACAGGGCGCCCGCGCGCGCGGCCTGCCCGGGGTCTATGCCGAGCTTTTCGGCGATCACGCGCGCCAACCGCGCCAGGCGCGCGGCCTTGTCGGCGAGACTGCCCAGGCGTTGCGCGAACGCCACCTGCGAGAGCCCCTGTGCGTAGGTCTCGAGGGACCTTTTGCGGTCGGTGTCCCAGAAAAACCGTGCATCGGCGAAGCGCGCCGCCAGTACCCGTTCGTTGCCCTTGCGTATCGCCTCATCGTCTTGCGGCGCGATATTGGCGATCGTGATGAAATGCGGCAGGAGCCGCCCCTGCTGTTGCAAAGGAAAGTATTTCTGATGGCCTTGCATGGCCGCAATCAATACCTCGCGCGGCACCTCGAGAAAGCCCGCGTCGAAGGAGCCGAGCACCGCGTGCGGCCATTCGACAAGCGCGGTCACGAGATCGATGAGCCCGTTATCGACGAGCGGTTCGGCGGCGATCGTGGCCGCGAGCTGGGCGATCTGTCCGCCAATCCGTTCGCGGCGCTCGGCAAAGCCCGCGATCACATGGCCCTCGGATTCGAGGAGGGTCTCATAGGCCGAGGCCTGCGCAATCACGAGTGCGCGCGGGGCGTGGAATCTGTGGCCGCGCGACCTTCGTCCACTCACCACACCGAGCACCGGGATACGCAGGGCGCGCGCGCCATGCAAGGCCACCACCCAATGGACCGGCCGGACGAATTCCGTGGCCCCCGCCCCCCAACGCATGCGCCGGCGCGCCGGCAGCTGCTGCAGGACGCCTTCGAGGATGTCTGCAAGGACCACGGCAAGGCCCCGCCCGGGGCGCCGCTCACGATAGCTCAAGAACTCTCCGCGGTCGGTCGTGAGCCGCTCCAGGGCCTCCACGCCCACGCCCAGGGAGCGTGCAAACCCGTGAGCGGCGCCGGTCGGCGAACCGTCTTGCGTGAATGCCGCCGCCACGGCCGGCCCTTTGCGGACAATGGTCTGGGCACCTTGGCGCGCGGCCACCCCTGTTATGCGCGCGGCGATGCGCCGTGGTGCCGCAAAGCTCTGTGTCTTGGAGTCGCAGGCCAGCAGCTGGCTGTCGGCCAGTGCCGCGCGCAGACCCTCTGTGAGGGCCTCCGCCAGCGCCACGAGTTCCCCTGGGGGCAGTTCCTCGGTACCGATCTCAACCAGCAGGTCGTTTCTCTTAGTCATGGCTCGGCCGCATCCGGGGAAATCCCAGCGTTTCGCGTTTCCGGTAATAGCCCTCGGCCACGCCGCGCGCCAGCGCGCGCACGCGGCCTATGGCGCGCGCCCGTTCGGTGACGCTCAAGGCATGGCGGGCGTCGAGCAGGTTGAAGGTGTGCGAGGCGTGCAGGACATGATCGTAGGCGGCAAGCGGCAGGTCGGCGGCGATCAGCCGCCGGCACTCGTCCTCGAAGGCCTGAAAGCGCGCCTGCAGTGCCTCGACCGAGGCCTCCTCGAAGTTGAAATGCGATTGCTCGACCTCGTTCTGCCGGTAGAGGTCGCCGTAACGGACATCGGCATTCCACGCGAGGTTATAGACGTTATCGCAACCCTGCAGGTACATGGCGAGCCGCTCCAGGCCGTAGGTGATCTCTCCTGTTACCGGCCGGCATTCCAGGCCGCCGGCCTGCTGAAAATACGTAAACTGGCTCACCTCCATGCCGTTCAGCCATACCTCCCAGCCGAGTCCCCAGGCCCCGAGCGTGGGCGATTCCCAATTGTCCTCGACGAAGCGCACGTCGTTCACCAGGGGGTCTATTCCCAGCGCCTGAAGGGATTTGAGGTACAGATCCTGAATGTCGAGGGGTGATGGTTTCAGCACGACTTGAAACTGAAAATAGCGCTGCAGCCGGTTCGGGTTCTCGCCGTAGCGGCCATCGGTCGGGCGTCGCGAGGGCTGCACATAGGCGGCCCGCAGCGGTTCGGGCCCCAGGCTCCCGAGAAAGGTCGCGGGATGGAAGGTCCCGGCACCCACCTCGACG
>JAPTWT010000284.1 GCA_028064935.1 Gammaproteobacteria bacterium
CCTTCGGAAGGGGCCGCGAAGCGCTCGGTACGGAACTGAACGTGTCGCGGCACCATTACCGTGTTATTGGGGTATTGCCGCGCGGTCGCACGCCCCCCTTGTCGGAAGCGGATATCTATATACCGCTCGTGAAGCCGTGGATGGGCGCGCAGGATCGCAACATAAACGACTACCTCATCATGAGGATGACGGCGTCGACGTCCTTGCATCGATTGAATAAAGGGCTGCGCCATATCGCCCAGGTCATAGGGGCCGGGGAGTCGTCCGGATCGATGTCGCCCTCACGGGGATTGCGCCTCATCGCCGTGTCTCTGCACGACGCCGTTGTGCACCTGGAGGGGGTGGCCTCGGTGCGCTGGATATTTCTTGCGGCAGGACTCGCTCTTTGGGTATTGGCGGTTGTGAACTTGAGCCAGCATGCCCTTGTTCATTACCGCGCGCGGCTCCACGAGGCCGCCGTACGGATGGCCCTCGGGGCCACGCGGTGGCGACTGTCCTTGACGCTTGTGACGGAGCAAGTCCCGCTGATGTTGTTGATTTGGGGTGTGTCCGTGCCCGTTGCGGCCTTGGGCGTCCATTGGTTCGTGGCGCGGCTGTTTTCAGGGCATATCGAGTATCTCCTGCCAGTTGCGCTTAGCCCGCGGGTTATCGTGGGGATGCTTTTTCTGACGGGGTTGGGGCTCTTTGTGGCCGTGGCGGTCCCATTGTGGCAAATGGATGCCTCGGTATTACGCGCGGCATTGGGCGAGGGCCATGGGCGGACGATGAGCCGGCAGACCCGGCGCCTCCTGGAGGGCCTGAGTATTGCGCAGATTGCGCTGGCGGTGGCGCTTTTGACGGCCGGTTTGGTTGCGGTGACAAGTCTTATCGTCGCCCTCCACCGGCCCCTGGGATTTGATCCGCGAAATCGGGTCGTCGCACGTGTCGTCTTGCCGCAGGGTGCGAGGCCGGCAGCGGCGTGGCGCAGTATCGTGCATCGTTTGGAGCGCCAGCCCTATGTATCGATCGCGGCGGTGGCTGCGACCCTACCGTGGTCGCGGGCCAAGGTTGGCGGTGATTTCAGGACCGGGAGGCGATTGGGCTATCTGAACGTGGACTGGGTGGGTACGGGATTCTTCCAGGCGCTATCGGTGCCTTTGACGCGCGGTCGCGCGCTGTCACGCACTGTGATGGCCCAGGCCTCGCCGGATGCGATTCTTGGAAAGGGTGCCTGTCATGCGTTCTTTGGCGAGAAGCGGTGTTTGGGGCGGGTGCTGAGTATGGGGCGTCGAACAGTGCAGGTCAGTGGTGTCGCGGCACCGGTCTCTTGGCAACTGCAGCCCTGGATGCGCACGCTCGGCACCATCTATTTGCCAATGGACAGCTGCATCCACGATATTTTCGCCGGTGTATCTGGGCAACTTGTGGTGGCGCTGAGGGATAGGGGGGCGGCATACGAGCGGGCGGTCAAGGATGAGATTCAAAAGGCGGTTCCCGGCGCTGTCGTTATGCGGGTGCGATCATACAAGAGTCTTATCGGGAGACGGGCGCGCTATGCGTCCGGCGTGGGGCAAGTGCTCATGATGCTGGCGGTGGCAGGAATTATGACGACCCTGGTGGGCATCTACGCCGTGCAAGACTACATCGGCCGGTGGAAGGCCGGCGAGTACCGTATTCGCGCGGTCCTTGGTGCCGGCTCGAAGGACTTCCGGCGCATCGCTGTCCGCGCGGTATTGTGGCAGGTGGTGCCTGGGTGTGTGTTAGGTGCGGGCCTCGGGTTCTTTCTCGTGCACTTGTTGGGCGGGTTTTTTTATCATGCCCCCTCTATTGCCCTGTGGGTCGCCCCCGCCAGTGTTCTCGTGGTGGGGGCGGCGAGCGGTGTTTCCATAGGGTGGCCTGTCATGAACGCCACGAGGGCGCCGCGCAACACGGCTGATCTGTAGGAGGGCGCTCGCAAGGGATCGGTGGGTGCCATGGCCTTAATTGGTTTGGGCCCCATAAGGGGAAGCGGGCGCCCGGATCTCGAATGGATAGGAACATCAGGAGGATCCCCGGATGGGGCCACCCATGATCGCAACGGACCTGATTCGCGTGTATCGGGTGCCGGACAAGCCCCCGGGCCTTGCGGGTGCGATGCGCCACGTCCTGCGGCCCCGATGGCGCGACGTTGTGGCCCTGCAGGGTATCAAGCCTGGAGATCGGCGCAGGCGAGCGCCTGGCATTCGTGGGGCCGAACGGGGCCGGAAAATCAACCACTCTGAAGATCCTGACCGGGGTGCTGACGCCTACCTCCGGGACGGTCGTGGTGGGCGGCCTCGTTCCTTGGCGCTACCGAGTCAAGAACAACCGCCGGATCGGTGCCGTATTCGGTCATCGCACCCAGCTTTGGTGGGATCTCCCCGTCATCGAGTCCTTGGAGACGATCGGCCGGCTGTACGGGGTCGAGCGGGTATCCCTTGCGCGCAATATGGGGCAACTCATCGATGTTCTTGGAATCGGTGCCTTGCTGGACAGGCCGGCGCGCCAGCTTTCGCTCGGGGAACGCATGCGTTGCGATTTGGTCGCGGCGCTGTTGCACGAGCCTGCCATTCTGTATCTGGATGAGCCGACCATAGGGCTCGACGTGGCCGTGAAAAGCGACATACGACGGCTTTTGCGAGGGCTCAGCGAGGAACGTCGGACGACGCTCGTTATGGCCTCGCATGATATCGGGGATATCGATGAGATATGTGACCGGCTTGTCATGATGGGGAATGGGCGGATCGTCCACGATGGCAGCCTCGAGGGCGTGCGCATGCGCTTTGGGCATGAGCACCTGATAGAGTTCGTGTTTTCGATCGCGGTGGCTGACGCTGCCGTCAAAGCCCGCGCGCTTTTGGCTCCGTACCCGACAATCGCGCTGACGGCCGACACCGTCTATCGTCTCCAAGTACGATTCGATAACCGCGTGGTCAGTTCCGCGTCGCTGATCCAAAGACTGCTACCCGCTTTGCCGGTGAGGGATGTGCGGGTGGACGGGCCCGACACTGAAAGCGTCATCCGCAGACTTTATAGAGGGGAATTGCGGTACGAGGAGGGCGGCTGACGGATAGGAGCGCCTCAATCTGGTCTTACGCGACGCTCGTGCGCGTCGCATTCCTGGATGGTATGGCCCGTCGCAGGACCGCGCTGTTTGCGTTTCTCGGCAACCTTGCGTGGTTTGTAATCCCGTATTTCGTTTGGCGAGACGCCTATTCGTCCACCGTTGATGTAGGTGGCTTTGACTGGGCGCAGATGCGCACCTATCTCGTATGGTCGTTCCTGATAAACGGACTATTGACGTTCCGCGTCGAGACGCAGCTCTTCAATCGTATACGTACGGGCGAGATTCTGACGGAACTGATGCGTCCCATGGATCTTCAGATGGGGCGGCTGGCCATGGTGGTTGGCGGCGCGTGCGCAGACGGTCTTTCCAGCATTCCGTCGGCACTCGTGCTCGCAGAGATATTCCTGCATCCGCTGGCGCCACCGTCGGCGGGCGCGGGCTTCGCGTTTGCCGTGAGTGTGGCCATGGGTTTCTGGGTCAAGTTTTTGATCAGTTACCTCATGGCAGCCGTGTCCTTTTGGACGGAAAACATCGTGGGCCTCGTGTGGTTGAGGGGCGCCGTCACCGATATTCTATCGGGGGCCGTGGTGCCGCTTGCCTTGTTGCCGTCACCGCTTGCGGTGGTGGCGCATCTCTCGCCGTTTCAGGCGATCGTGTATATCCCGCTGTCCCTATACCTTGGGCGCGCATCGGCCCTGCCGGAACTTGGCATACAGCTCGTTTGGGTCATCGTGTTGTGGTTTCTGGCAAGGGCCGTGTGGGCTTCTGGTCTACGACGTCTCACGGTCCTCGGAGGGTGATCATGGGTGCGACAAGACGCTGGGTGTCCTTATACGGCAGGCTCATTTATCTGCACATGCGTTCACAGTTCGAGTTTCCGTGGGATTTCTGGATTGGAATCCTCGGTTCTTGTCTGAAGCAAGCCACGGGTTTGATATTTCTGGGTGCCGTCTTTGCCCATATCCCCGCTATTTCCGGGTGGAACCGCTGGCAGGTGGCGTTTCTGTTTGCCATGATCCTGATACCCCAAGGTGTCGCAGATATTGCTGCGGCAGGCCCGTGGACCCTGCGGACGCTCGTGAGTCAAGGCACCTTTGATCGCATTCTGCTGAGTCCGGCCCCGCCCTTATTCATGGTCCTTGCGAAGATATCGAATTTTCATTAGGGCGCAGCCACAAGCCTCCTCGGCATCGTGCTTATCGTGGCAAGCAGCGTCCATCTTCATCTGGTCTGGAATGCGGCTCGAATGGCGTATCTGGCGAGTACGCTATTATGCGGTGTGTTGATGGTGCTGGCAATCAATCTGGCCGCCAATAGCTATGTGTTCTGGGAGCCCACGCCGACCAGCGCGGTGCCGTTTTTCGTAAACAATTTGGCCGAGATCGCGAAGTTTCCCATGGATGCCTACGGCCGGGTCGTGCAGCTCGCCATGACCTACGTCGTGCCATTTGCCGCCGTCAGTTATTATCCCGGGCGTGTCCTGCTCCAGAAATCGCCACTCGATGTCGGGGCGATCGTCTTTACGCCGCTTGCAGCCCTTGGGGCGGGTCTGGCGGCCTATACCATCTGGAGCCTGGGCCTGCGGCGCTATCAGAGCGCGGGCCATTAGGAATGACGATTCGGTCGCGCCGGACTGGCCGTAGGTCGGCTTCAGATCGTTATCGTGGAATCGGGGCCGCCCCGTCCAGGCGCGCGCGAATGGCATCCGCGAGTTCCGTCAGGCGTTGCGAGGCGCCCCGGCCGAAGGGTTTACCGCGTTCGTCGGTGAGAAAGAACACATCTTCGGCGCGCTCCCCGAAGGTCGCCACCTTGGCGGTTACGATGCGCGTGCGGCCGGCAAGAAGCGCCAGGGCCAGTTGGTGAAGCAGTCCCGGACGGTCCTGAGCGATGACCTCCATGACTGTGAGCTGGCCATTGGCGGTCGACGAGAAGTGCACCTCGGTGGCGATCGGGAAATTTTTCAGGGCACGGGGCAGGGGGCGGACGGGGGTCTCGCGAAATCCGGCGGTAAGGTCGGTGCGTACCTGTTTGGTCATGTGCGACAACTCGCGGGCGTTCGGCGGCTTGCCGTCGGCGGTGAGCGCCACGAAACAGTCGAGGGCATAGCCCGAGGCCATATGGATGCGGGCATCGACGATCGAGAGATTGAGACGTTCCAAGCTGCCGGTGACTATAGCGAAAAGTTCGTCGCTCAAGGGGCTGAAGACGAGAAACTCGACTGCGGCGTGATCGGGACGCACGCGCGCCTCGATGGCGGGCAGCGTCGCCGATCGGTGCCGGGCGATGGCGCAGGCGTGCCAGGCCAGGGCCCAGGCGTCGTGGCGCAGGAAGTAGTCTGCGTCCATGCGTGCCCAATGCTGCTCGATCGCCTCGCGAGGTGCGCAGTCCCCGATACGTTCCAGGGTCTCACGCCGCACGTCGGCAACACGCGCGTCGATGGCGATGGCCTCGCCTATGCCGCGCCGCAGGACGCGTGTCGCATCGCGATAGAGACCTGCGAGCAACTGTCCCTTCCAGTCGTTCCACACGCTCGGGCTGGTCCCGCGGATATCCGCCACGGTAAGCACATAGAGGTTGTCGAGATGCTCACGGTCGCCTACGAGCCGCGCAAAATCGGCGATGATCCCCGGATCCGAGATGTCGGTGTGTTGTGCGGTCCAGGACATGACGAGATGATGGCGCACGAGCCAGGCGACGAACTCGCTGTCATACTCACTCAGGCCGAGTCGCTGGCAGAAGCCGCGGGCCTCGGATTCACCGAGGCGGGAATGATCGCCGCCACGCCCTTTGGCGATGTCATGGAAGAGTGCTGCCAGATACAGGCGTTCGGGTTTGGCAAGCGCATGGCCGATCTCGCTTACTCCCGGCAGTTCGGCGTGATACTCAGGCTGCATAAGGCGCCGGACATTACGCAAGACGAACAGGCTGTGCTCGTCGACCGTGTAGACATGAAAGAGGTCGTGCTGCATCTGGCCCACGATCTTGCCGAAGGCCGGGATATAGGCGCCGAGGACGCCGTAGGCGTTCATGCGCCGCAAGGCCTTGGTGACGCCCGACGGTGCCCGCAAAATGGCGAGGAATGCCGATCGGGTGGCCGGGTCGTGACGGAAGGCCCCATCTATCAAGGATAGGTGCGCCCGCAACAGGCGGATGGTGGCGGCGCGCACACCCTGGAGCGCGGGGTGCTCCTGCAAAACCCGGAACAGGTCGAGGATGGCGCGCGGGTCTTCGGCGAAGACGTGCGCGTCGACGGCCTCCAGGAAGCCGTTGCGGGCCCGGAACCGGGGGCTTAGCGGCTTTATCACCGGCCGCCTTGGTGCGCGCAGGGTCTCGGCGAAGTGTTGTAGGAGGATTTCGTTCAGAAGCTGGACCTGCTTTACCGTGCGGTAATACCGCTTCATGAACTGTTCGACGGCAAGCCGCCCCGGGCGGTCCATATAACCCATCTTCTGGGCCAGGGTCCGCTGATGGTCGAAAAGCAGGCGATCCTCGCGCCGCCGCGCCAGGAGATGAAGGCCGTTGCGGATCTGCCAGAGAAAGTTCCGTGCGTCTATGAGCGTGTGGTATTCGCGCTCGTCCAGGAAGCCCACCTTGACGAGGTCATGGAGGTCGGCGGAACCGAAGTGGCGCTGGGTGATCCAGCCGATCGTATGGATGTCGCGCAGCCCCCCCGGGCCTTCCTTGACGTTCGGTTCCAGGTTGTAGCCGGTGTCGTCATAACGGGTGTGACGCGAGCGCTGCTCGGCGAGTTTGGCGTCAAAGAATCGCGCGCTGGACCATAGAGAAGGCGACGCGAGGTCGTGCGCGAGGCGCGCGAGCAGCGCCTCGTCGCCGGTCAACAGGCGCGCCTCCATGAGGTTGGTCATGACCGTGAGGTCGGAGCGCGCGACCCGCAGGCAGTCGTGATGCGATCGAACGCTGTGCCCCACGGTGAGTCCGATATCCCAGAGAAAGCGCAGGAAGGGTTCGGCGAAGGCCTGGGTATTGGCGTATCGAGGGCTGTCTTGGAGCAACAGCAGGTCGATATCGGAGGCGGGGTGGAGTTCGCCGCGTCCGTAGCCCCCAACCGCCACGAGCGCCACGGACACGGTATTCGGAAGCAAGGACTCGTGCCGGGCGTAGGCCTCGCGCAGGACATCATCAATCAGCGCCGTGCGTAGCTGAAGCGCCTGGATCCCGAGTCCCCGGCGCCGGCGCGGCAGTTCGGCGTCGTGCGTGGCCCGCAGGCGCGCATCACCGGCACGCAGCCTCTCGCGAAATCGCGTGATGTCCGGGTCTAGGATCGGCACCACGGCCTTGGTCGCCATGTGTGGCCCTTTAGATGGTCTCGTCGTGGCGCAGGGTCAGGACCTCGTATCCGGAGGGTGTCACCAACACCGTGTGTTCCCATTGGGCGGAGAGGCCGTGATCGCGGGTGACGACCGTCCAGTTGTCAGGCAGAAGCTTCACCCCGGCGGCGCGCTGATTGATCATGGGCTCTATCGTGAAGATCATGCCCGCCTCCAGCGTCACGCCGGTCCCGGGGCGCCCGTAATGCAGGACCTGCGGGTCCTCATGGAAGGCGCGGCCTATGCCGTGTCCGCAGTATTCGCGCACCACTGAGTAGTGCTGGCCTTCGGCGAAGGTCTGGATGGCGTGACCGATATCACCCAGATGGATGCCGGGGCGTACGAGTCGTATGCCACGCACCAGGCATTCATAGGTGACCTCGGTCAGGCGACGCGCGGCGATCGAGGGTTCTCCCACATAGAACATGCGACTCGTATCACCGTGATACTCGTCTTTGATCACGGTGATGTCGATATTGACGATGTCGCCGCGCTTCAATACACGGTCGCCGGGAATACCGTGACAGACCTGGTGATTGACCGAGGTGCAGATGGAGCGCGGAAAGCCTCGGTAATTGAGCGGCGCCGGGATCGCTTTTTGGGTGTACACGATATAGTCATGACAGATGCGGTCGAGCTCGCCTGTGGTGATGCCGGGGACCACATGAGGTGCGATCATCTCCAGGACATCGGCGGCAAGCCGCCCGGCGACGCGCATTTTGCGGATTTCGGCTTCGGTCTTGATCGTAATGGGCATCAGAAGTCTGGGGGGTCGACAATGAATGTCGGTGTATTGTCCGTTGTCCGCCGTCGGTATTCAACCTGGGAAGGCCATGGCGTCGTCGCCGCGCGATTCGCCCAGTACTGTTACGAGCCTCGTACCCGTGGTAGCATGCGGCCACGCGAGGATCCCCTCGCGTCCTCGTTTCGAGGCATTATCGCACGCAGGTCGTCACGGCGTTCGGGTGCTTGGGGCCATGGGCCTTGAGTCGGCGACCGGGACCTGCGGTGGACAAACCCGTTGGGAGAGATGTCATGGCTAGCGTCACAATGCGTGAAATGCTGGAGGCCGGGGTCCATTTTGGACATCAGACCCGCTTCTGGCACCCGAAAATGCGCCCCTATATCTTTGGCGAGCGCAACAATATCCACATCATCAATCTCGAGAAGTCGCTGCCGATGCTGAATGAAGCGGCGGCCTTCGCGCGTAAATTGGCGGCGAACAAGGGCACGATACTGTTTGTCGGCACCAAGCGGCAGGCGGCGGAGATCATGCGCGCCGAGGCCATCCGTGCCGGTTGCCCCTATGTCGATCATCGCTGGCTCGGCGGCATGCTGACGAATTACAAGACCGTGCGTCGTTCGATCGAGCGCCTGAAGCGGCTGGAGGAGCTGCTCGCCGAGGGTGGCGGGGCCGAGAAGCTATCCAAGAAGGAGACGCTGACCCTCGAGCGCGAGCGCGCCAAGCTGGATCGCAGTCTGAGCGGCATCAAGGACATGCCGAGCCTGCCGGACGCGCTGTTCGTGATCGATGTGGGCCATGAATACATCGCTGTGAGCGAGGCCAACAAGCTGAAGATCCCGGTGCTCGCGGTGGTGGACTCCAATTGCAAGACCGATGGTGTGGACTACGTCATACCCGGAAACGACGACGCCAGCCGGGCTATCACTCTCTATGCCCGAACCATGGCCGATGCGGTGCTGGAAGGGCGGAGTTCGGCAGCGACCCTCCCGACCTCCGGCGACGAGGAGTTTGTCGAGGTGAAGGAGGACCCTGCGACGCGCGCCGCCGCACGCAAGAAACCGGCGGCCGGCTACGAGGGTTATACGGGCGAGGCGGAAGGCGAGGCCGATGGCCCTGGGGCTGCGGATGCCCGCAAGTCGCGTCCCAAGGGCCGGGAAGGGGCCGGGGCGCGGCCCGCCCGTGGCGGCCGTGCCCGGCCGTGACGGCGTAATGGCGAATATGAGAGAGGCAAAAGGGGGGGATGCCCCCCTTTTGCATGCGCGCGAGGACAGGATATGGCGATTTCAGCGGCACAGGTAAAAGAGCTTCGGGAACGGACCGGACTGGGCATGATGGAGTGCAAGGCCGCGCTCACCGAGACGGACGGGAATATGGAGGCGGCCATCGACCTCCTGCGCAAGAAGGCCGGTGCCAAGGTCGACAAGAAGGCCCACCGCGTGGCGGCCGAGGGGGCCATCGGCGCCCATGTCGATGCGCGCGGTCAGGTGGGTGCGTTGGTGGAGGTCAATAGCGAGACGGATTTTGTGGCCAAGGAGGAGCGCTTCGCGGCCTTCGCACAGACGCTCGCGGCCCTGGTCGTCGACCACAACCCCGCGGATCTGGAGGCCTTGTCAGCGATGGCCTTCCCTGGCGGGGGCACGGTGGCTGAGGCGCGCGCGGCGCTCGTGGCGCAGTTTGGGGAAAACATGACGGTACGACGGTTCGTGCGCCTCGATGCCGAGGGCGGCGTGCTCGGGCACTATGTGCATGGGCGGCGTATCGGCGTGCTGGTGTCGCTTGCCGGCGGGGGCGCGGCGCTCGCCCGCGATCTCGCTATGCATATCGCCGCAAGCAAGCCCGCCTATGTCCGGCCGGAGGACGTTCCGGCGGATGTCGTGGCCCGCGAAAAGGCCATCTATGTGGCGCAGGCCGAAGGTTCGGGAAAGTCCCCGGAGATCATCGAGAAGATGGTGATGGGCAAGGTCCGGAAGTACCTCGATGACATCACACTGACAGGTCAGGCGTTCGTCAAGGATCCGGAGACTACGGTCGCCGCGCAATTGAAGAAGGCCGGGGCCGAGGCCAGACGCTTCTTCCGGCTGGAGGTGGGTGAGGGGATCGAACGCGAGGTCAGCAACTTCGCATCGGAAGTGATGTCACAGGTCAAGGGAAGCTGATCCATGGCGCGTTACCGGCG
Source organism: Gammaproteobacteria bacterium (assembly GCA_028064935.1). Next base: position 10,314 of record JAPTWT010000284.1, read on the forward strand.
CGTGCTCCTGAAGTTGAGCGGCGAGGCCCTGATGGGGACCGCGGGTTACGGGATCGACCCGGAGGTCTTGCACACCGTGGCCGCGGCAGTGGCCGAGGGCGCTTGCGGCACGGGTCTTGCGATTGTGATCGGCGGCGGGAACATCTTTCGCGGGGTGTCGAGTTCGGCGCGTGACATGGACCGGGCGCAGGCCGATCTCATGGGCATGCTCGCCACAGTCATGAATGCGCTGGCGCTGGTCGAGGCGCTGCGCTCTTCCGGGGTGACCGCCCATGTCCAGTCGGCGCTTGCCGTCGGTACCGCGGTACCCCCCTTCGACAGGCGTCGGGCCTTGGAGTGTCTGGAGCGGGGCGAGGTCGTGGTGTTCGCAGCCGGCACCGGCAATCCGTTCTTCACCACCGATACCGCGGCAAGCCTTCGGGCCCTGGAAGTGGGCGCCGAGATCATGCTGAAGGCCACCAAGGTCGACGGCGTGTATTCGGCGGACCCCAAGCGCGACCCGGGCGCCGTACGCTACCGGCGGCTTGGGTATGACGATGTGCTGCAGCGCCGTCTCGGGGTGATGGATGCCACGGCGATCGCGCTATTGCGGGAGTTTCGCGTGCCCTTGCGCGTTTTTGACATGACCTCGCCCGGGGCCCTGGCGCGCATCCTCGCCGGCGCCGATGAAGGGACTTTAGTCGAAGAAGGAGCGGCATGTGAGTGAGGATCTGAAGAAAGACGTCCAGGCGCGCATGGCCAAGTCCGTCGAGGCCTTGAAGGCGGAGCTCGGCCGTATTCGCACCGGGCGCGCCAATACCGCGCTCCTCGACCACGTCATGGTCGATTACTACGGTACCAGGACCGCGCTCCCGAAGGTGGCCAACGTCACCGTGGCCGATGCCCGCAATCTGGTCGTGAGTCCCTGGGAGAAGGGCATGGTGGCGGCGATCGAGCGCGCCATTCTGGAGTCCGGGCTCGGCTTTAATCCGGTGACGTCCGGCATGACCATCCGCATCCCCATGCCGCCGTTGACCGAGGAGCGTCGTCGGGACCTTGGCAAGGTGGCGCGCAGCGAGGGCGAGAATGCCAAGATCGCGGTGCGCAACATCCGTCGCGATACGAACAATCATTTGAAGGATCAGGTCAAGAAGAAGCTGCTCTCGGAAGATGAGGAGAAGCGGCTTGTCGAGGCCGTGCAAAAGGCCACAGACCAGTTCATCGCCGAAATCGACAAGCTGGTCGCCGCGAAGGAACGCGACATCCTGGAGATCTAACCTCAGGCGCCCGAGTGTGCCTATACTTGTGTTATGAAGACGACGGATCAAAGTGCCATTACAGGGGGTCTCCCCGCCCATGTCGCGGTGATCATGGACGGTAACGGTCGCTGGGCCAAGGCCCGCGGGCAGGCCCGCATCCAGGGACACCGCAAGGGTGTGGAGACGGTCCGCGAACTGGTCGCGGCGTGCGCCGAGAAGGGCATCAAGGCGGTGACGTTGTTTGCCTTCAGCAGCGAGAACTGGCGCCGCCCGCGGCTCGAGGTCCGTTTGCTGCGCCAGCTGTTCCTGCTGGCGCTGGAGCGCGAGATTGCAAAGCTCCATGACAACGATATCCAGTTCCGCGCCATCGGCGACATCGCCGCCTTCGGGCCCGACATCGTGCAGCGCGTGCGCGACGCCGAGGCCTTGACGGCCAACAATCGCCGCCTGCGTCTCACCATCGCCGCCAACTACGGCGGTCGGTGGGATATCGCCCAGGCGTGCGCCCGTATCGCCGAGGAGGTGCGTGCCGGCCGTCTTTTGTCCGGCGACATCAGCCCCGAGACCCTGGAACCCTATCTCAGCATGGCCGGCGTCCCGGAGCCCGATCTCTTCATCCGCACCGGCGGTGAACAGCGCATCAGCAATTTTCTGCTCTGGCAGCTTGCCTATACGGAGCTCTATTTCACGCCCGTACTATGGCCCGACTTCGACCGCAAGCAGTTCGATCTGGCCCTGGAGTCCTTCACCGGGCGCCAGCGACGGTTCGGGCGCACGGGGGACCAGGTCGAGGCGGCGTGGCGTGCTTAAGGAGCGCCTGCTGACGGCGCTTCTCGCGGGTGCCCTGTTGCTCGCCGGTCTATGGTTTCTGAACACTGCCGGAGTCGGGATATTGTTGGGCGTGGTGACGCTGCTGGCGGCCTTCGAGTGGTCGGGGCTCGCGGCGCGGCGGCCGGTGGCGCGGTTTGCGTTTCCCGCGCTCGCCACGCTCTTGGGGCTGGCAAGCCTCCTGCTACCGCTTTCGGCGGTCATGGCGGTGGCGATCCTATGGTGGGTCTGGGCGGCCGGCGAGGTATTCGTGTTCCGTGACCGGGCGAGTCCGGTGTGGCGTCATGCGCCGGTCAAGTGCCTGTCAGGTATACTGATATTGGTGCCGGCGTGGCGCGGATGCCTGGCGCTGAAGGCCCAGGATCCCTCGCGGCCGATGCTCCTGATCTGGCTGCTGGCCATGGTGTGGACCGCCGACAGCGCGGCCTATTTTGCGGGACGCGCCTTTGGGCGTCATCGCCTGGCCCCGCTCGTAAGCCCCGGCAAGACCGTGGAGGGTGCCATGGCCGGGATCGCGGGGGCGGCGATCATCGGGGGTATCGGCGCCTCTTGGCTGGCGCTTTCGGGCCTCACGGCCGGCAGCGGCGCGCTGCTGGGGGCGGTGGTGGCCATGGCCTCGATCATAGGCGACCTGCTCGAGAGCAAGGCCAAGCGTCTGGCCGCCGTCAAGGACTCGGGCCGCCTGTTGCCGGGTCACGGCGGCATCCTGGATCGTATCGATGCCTTGACAGCGGCGGTGCCGTTATTCGTGTGGACCATGCGCTATCTGGGGGTTCGATGAGGCAGGAGGGGCATCCGGGGCGTGAAGCCGTCCAGGGGCTTGCGGTATTGGGGGCCACGGGCTCCATAGGGATCAGCACCTTGAAGGTGGCGGAGCTCCATCCGGGGCGTTTCCGGGTAGTGGCCTTGAGCGCCTATGAGCGTGCCGAGGAGCTGCGCGCGTTGTGCCAGACGTGGCGTCCGGCACTGGCCGCCATCCATGCCCCGGAGACGGCGCACTGGCTTGCGCAGTCGCTGGCGGATACCGGCACCGAGGTGCTCGCCGGACCCGCGGCGCTTGAACGTATCGTCTGCGATCCGCGCGTGACCACCGTCGTGTGCGGCATTGTCGGGGCCGCCGGACTTAAGTCGGCGTGGGCGGCGGTGGCCGCCGGCAAACGGGTCTTGTTTGCCAATAAAGAGCCGCTGGTCATGTCCGGTCATCTGCTGATGGCCTTGGCGCGTCGCAGCGGCGCGCAGCTCCTGCCGCTTGATAGCGAGCATAATGCGGTCTTTCAATGTTTGCCGCAGCCGCGCGCGGGGTTGATCGGGGCGGGAGTGCGGCGCATCGTGCTCACCTGTTCTGGCGGCCCGTTTCGCAACACCCCGGCGAGCGAGTTTGCCACCATAACCCCCGAGCAGGCCTGCGCGCATCCGCGCTGGAGCATGGGTCGCAAGATCTCGGTGGATTCCGCGACCTTGATGAACAAGGGCCTGGAGTTGATCGAGGCCTGCCGGCTGTTCGAGGCGGCGCCCGAGCAGATCGACGTGGTGATCCACCCGCAAAGCATCATCCATTCACTGGTCGAGTATGTCGATGGGTCCACGCTCGCGCAGCTTGGCAATCCTGACATGCGCACCCCCATCGCTCACGCGTTGGCGTTTCCGGGTCGCATCGAGGCGGGGGTCGCGCGCCTCGATCTGGCAGCCGTAGGGCGGCTGGATTTCGAGGTGCCGGACGAGGACCGTTTCCCGTGTCTTAGGCTCGCACGCGCGGCCGCGGTGGCCGGTGCCAGCGCCCCCACGGTATTAAACGCCGCCAACGAGGTTGCGGTGGAGGCCTTTCTGGCGCGCGAGCTGCCGTTTGCCGCCATCCCCCGGGTGATCGAGTCGGTCCTGGAGGCGCGGCCGGTGGTGCCGGCGGAGAGCATCGAGGCCATACTGGAAGAGGATCGGATGGCGCGTGAGTGTGCGCACCGGGTCATCGGTGGCCATCGCGCGAAGGGGGTCATGGCGTGTTGACGCAGATCGGCTATAGCCTGCTCGGCTTCGTACTCGCGATCGGTATCCTGATCGTGGTGCACGAGTTTGGGCACTACATTGTGGCGCGCAGTCTCGGGGTCAAGGTACTACGGTTTTCCGTGGGGTTCGGGAAACCGCTGATCCTGCGTCGCGCCGGCCGCGACGCCACCGAGTATGTGCTGGCGGCGGTACCGTTGGGCGGTTATGTGAAGATGCTAGACGAGAACGAGGGTGATGTGGCGCCGGCCGAGCGTCACCGGGCGTTCAACCGTCAGGCCCTCTGGAAGCGCACGGCCATCGTGCTGGCCGGACCCGGATTCAATTTCCTGTTCGCGATCCTGGCCTACTGGGTGGTGTTCATGACCGGCGTGCCCGGTCTTAAGCCTGTCATCGGCAGGGTCGCGGCGCACTCGCCGGCGCAGGCCGCCGGTCTGCGTGCCGGAGACCTGATCACGCGCATCAACGGTCGGCGGGTGCAGAGCCTCGGACAGGATCGGCTCTATCTCTTTCAGAAGGCCCTGGAGCATGCCAAGGTGCACGTGCAGGTCCTGACCAAGGGCGGCCATGAACGCGTCTTGACCCTCGATCTGCGCCACGTCCATGCCCGTGCCCTGAGCAAGGGGCACCTGGGTGAGGTGCTTGGGATCAGCGGTTGGCAGCCACGTCTCGTACCGCGCATCGCCGAGGTCTTCGCGCACACGCCGGCGGCCCGTGGCGGACTACGGGTCGGCGATCTCATCACGCGCATCGGCAAACAAGCCATCACCAATTGGACACAGGTTGCGCGCATCGTCCGCGCCCATCCCTTGCAGCCCCTGCATTTTGACGTCCGTCATCATGGGCGGACGCGGCAATTGATCATCACGCCAAAAGCCGTTAAGGTGGGAGCCCGGCGCATAGGCCAGATTGGTGCGGGCATCCGCGTTCCGGCGTTACCGCCGAACCTGCGCGTCGTGGTGCGATTCGGACCACTGGCAGCGCTCGGGGCGGCCTTGAAGGACACATGGCTCATGAGTCGTCTGACGGTCGAGATGCTTGGCAAGATGTTGATGCTCGAGGTCTCACCGAAGAGCATCAGCGGTCCTATCACGATCGCGCAGTATGCCGGTTATTCGGTGCAGGTGGGATTCACCAGTTTCCTGATGTTTCTCGGGGTCGTCAGCATCAGTCTCGGAGTTTTGAATCTGATGCCGGTGCCTATCCTCGACGGGGGCCACGTGTTCTTCTATCTGCTCGAGTGGGTCAAGGGAGGGCCCATCTCGGAGCAGGCGATCGGGTGGGGGCAGCGGGTCGGCGTGACCCTGCTGTTAGGTCTCATGATGCTCGCCTTCTACAACGACATTACACGGATTCTCGGATAAGCAACGAGGCGGGCTTCAAGCAATGAAAAAATGGTTGACGGCGCTCTGTTTGACGGGCGCGCTCATGGGAACGGCCCAGGCCGCCTCCTTCGTGATCTCTCACATCAAAGTCACGGGCCTAAAGCGCATTTCGCGTGCCACGGTCATGACCTATCTCCCGTTGCGTGTGGGCGAGACGCTCACCGGGGCGCGCGCCGAGCGCGCCATCCAGGCGTTGTTCAAGACCGGCTTCTTCCGGGATGTGAAGTTGATGGAGCAGGGCCATACGCTGATCGTGGCGGTGAGTGAGCGCCCGGCGATCGCGCGCATCACGATCAAGGGCACGCATGTCATCAAGCCGAAGAAGCTCCTGAAATCGCTCGCGGAGATGGGATTTGCCAAGGGGCGCGTGTTCAATCGCGCGCTCTTGCACGAGACCAAGCAGGCGTTGAGGCGCCAGTACTTCAATCGCGGCTATTACGCGGCGCGCGTGGTCACGACCGTAAAGCCCTTGCCGCGCGACCGGGTCGCGGTGGGTATCACGGTGACCGAGGGCAAGATTGCGCGGATCAAGCAGATTACCATCGTCGGCAACCATCGTTATAAGGAAAGCCGGCTTCTTGGCCGCTTCAAGCTAGGCCCCCCGAATCTCTTTAGCTTCTTCACCGGCAATGACCGCTATTCGCGTCAAAAGCTCGAGGCCGATCTCGAGAATCTGCAGAACTTCTATCTGAACCGCGGGTATCTGCGTTTCCGGCTGTTGTCGACGGTGGTCGCGATCACGCCCGACAAGGACTGGATCTATGTGACCGAGAATGTGCGCGAGGGTCATGTCTACCGGATATCGCATTATCGCTTTGCGGGACATGAGGTCCTGTCGCCCGCGACGCTTGCGCGCCTCATGCGCTTAAAGCCGGGACAGGTCTTTTCGCGCGAACGCATCACCAAGGGCACGCGCCGCATCATCGGGAAGCTCGGCAATCGGGGTTACGCCTTCGCCAATGTGCGCGTCGTGCCGGCGGTGGACCGCAAGAATCACACGATCGCGCTCACGCTGTTTGTGGAACCCGGTCAGCGCGTGTATGTGCGGCGCATTCGGTTCTTCGGGAATACGGTCACCCAGGATGCGGTGTTGCGTCGCACCATGCGCCAATACGAGGGGGCGTGGTTTTCCGCCAAGCGTATCAAGCAATCGGTGACGCTGTTGAGGCGGCTTGGCTTTTTCACCAACGTGCGTGTCACCACCCCGCCGGTACCCGGACACCCCAATGAGGTTGATGTCGATGTGCACGTCAAGGAGCGCCCGACCGGCAGTATCGTGGCCGGCCTCGGTTACTCCGACCTCTACGGTATCTTCATCAATGGTTCGGTGACCTACCAGGATGTGCTTGGGACCGGCAAGGAGGTGTCGGTGACCGCTGACACGTCGGTGGCCTACAAGGACATCAACCTCACTTATGTGAACCCGTATTACACGAGTTCCGGGATCAGCCGTGGATTCAACATCTATGACAGCTCGTTCAATGCCGCGGCCGCCTACACCGCCGCGTATAACGAAAGCACGGTCGGGGCGGGGGTGTTTTATGGGATTCCGATCGGCGTCAACCGCACGATCAACATCGGTCTGGCGGCCGAGCGGGTTAATATCGGTGTCAACTCCACCAGCGCCTATGTGGCCCAGCAGTTCGTGGCCCGGCATGGATCGACCAACGACATCATCAAGGCGACGTTCGGCTGGTCACGCAACACCCTGAACAACGCCATCTTCCCGACCAGCGGGACGTATCAGCAGTTGAGCGGGGAAATCGGCCTGCCCGGTGGCAGCCTCGAGTACTACCGCATGTCCTATCTTGCCAGTGTGTTCTTCCCGTTCGGGCGCCAGTACAGCCTGAAGCTGAGCAATGAGTGGAGCTATGGTAACGGCTACGGAAACACGCACAGTCTGCCGTTTTTCAAGAACTTTTATGCAGGTGGCGCCAATTCCGTACGGGGTTATCAGAATGAATCCCTGGGACCGCGCGATATCCTGCCGCCGCACGATCCGATCGGGGGTAACAAGCGCGTGCTGGCGAGTGCCGAGTTCTTTTTCCCGGTGCCCGGCACCAGCCCGCATAATCGCTCCATGCGCCTGTCCACGTTCATAGACGCCGGCCAGGTATACGGCCCGGGCCAGCCCATCCAGTTCAGCCAGATCCGTACGTCGTTTGGCATAGCCTTCGACTGGTTCTCGCCGATTGCGCCGCTTAGTATCAGCATTGCCCGACCGCTGAATGCCCGGCCGGGCGACCAGACGCGCGCCGTCCAGTTCACCTTGGGCACGCTCTTTATGTACTAGCGGGAACCGGCGCCGGTGGCTAGGCTTCGAGACGAGAAGGCGGGCGGAGGCGGGCGCGACCCGGACAGACATGGCGTATACATTGCGGGAATTGGCGGACGCGGCTGAGGTCACGTTGCGGGGGCGCGGGGAGATCGAGATCGACGCGGTGGCGCCGCTCAATCGCGCGGGTCCCCGAAACGTCGCCTACTGTGCGTCATCGCGCTATCGCGCGCTCATCTCGGAGAGCCGGGCGGGTGCGCTCATTCTCCACCCCGAGGACAGCGGCGTGTTTTCGGGGAACGCGCTTTTGTGCGATGATCCGCGGGTCGCCTTCGCGCGTATCGCCCGCCTGCTTCACCCCCCGGGACCCATTCAGCCCGGCCGCCATCCGAGCGCCGTCATACACGAAAGCGCGAGCGTGGCCGACAGCGCGAGCATAGGACCGCAGGCGGTGATCGAGGCATACGCGTGCGTCGGACATCAGGCGCTGATCGGCGCCGGGGCGGTGGTGGGCGAGCGTTGCGTCGTGGGCGCGGGCACGCGTATCGAGGCGCGCGCCGTGATTATGCACGACTGCGTGATAGGCGAGCGTTGCGTGATATCACCGGGCGCGGTGATAGGCGGCGAAGGCTTCGGTTATGTCCGTGAGACGGATGGGCGCTGGCTCAAGGTGCCGCAGCTCGGGCGCGTAGTCATAGGGAACGAGGTGGATGTCGGGGCTAACACCACCATAGACCGTGGCGCGCTCGGAGACACCGTGATCGCAGACGGCGTGAAGCTCGATAATCTGATCCAGATCGCCCACAACGTGAAGGTGGGCGAGCACACGGCGATGGCCGGTTGTGTCGGCGTCGCCGGGAGCGCGGTCATCGGAAAGCGCTGCCTCATAGCGGGTGGATCGGGGATCATGGGCCATATCACGGTGGGCGACGACGTCGAGGTGACCGCGATGTCCTTTCTTAAGGGTTCGGTGAGCGGCCCGGGGCGCTATTCGTCGAGCCTGCCGGCGGCCGATGCCGACGTGTGGGCGCGTAATCTCGGGCGGTTTCGCCATCTGGATGAATTGGCACGGCGCCTGCGCCGCGTCGAGCAGACAATAAAGCAGATCCTGTCAGGGGGAAAACATTGAATACGTTGGACATTCAAGAGGTGCTAAAGCACCTTCCGCATCGCTACCCCTTTCTCTTGGTCGACCGGGTACTAAACTACGTCCCGAATGAGTCGCTGGTGGCGATCAAGAACGTCACGATCAACGAGCCGTTCTTTCAGGGGCATTTCCCCGAGTATCCCGTCATGCCCGGCGTGTTGGTGATCGAGGCGATGGCGCAGGCGTGCGCCATCCTGTCGTTCAAAACCTTGGGTAAAATGCCCTCCGACGGCGGCATCTACCTGTTTGTGGGGATCGATAAGGCGCGCTTCAAGCGCCAGGTGGGCCCAGGCGATCAGCTGCGAATGGATGTCAAGCTTACGCGCAAGATGCAGAGCATATGGCGCTTCGAGGCGACCGCCTCGGTCGACGAGGCGATATGCTCGACCGCCGAGCTCATGTGCACCTACAAGGAGATGGCATGATTCACCCCCAGGCTGTCGTCGATCCGCGAGCGGAGATCGACGCGGACGTGGATATCGGGCCGTTTACCGTCATAGGGCCTGAGGTGGTGATCGGAGCGGGGACATGGATTGGGCCGCACGCCGTGATCCAGGGGCCGACCCGGATAGGAAGGAACAACAAGGTCTTTCAGTTCGCGTCGCTAGGCGAGGTGCCGCAGGATTTGAAGTTCGGCGGCGAGCGCACGGTGCTCGAAATCGGCCACCGTAACGTGTTTCGGGAATACTGTACGGTCCATCGTGGTACCGCCGGCGGTGGTGGGGTGACGCGCATTGGCAACGATAACCTGTTTATGGCCTATGTGCACATCGCCCATGATTGCCATATCGCCGATCATACGGTGTTCGCCAATTGCGCCAGTCTCGCGGGGCACGTGGAAATCGGCAACTATGCGGTTCTGGGCGGCTTTACCGGCATCCATCAGTTTTGCCGGGTCGGGGACCACTGCATGACGGGTGCCGCCACGGTGGCCGTGCAGGACATCCCGCCGTATGTGCTGGCCGCGGGCAATGGCGCGCAACCCTACGGGATCAATGTGACCGGTTTGCGCAGGAGGGGGTTTTCGACAGAGGCCATCCATATGCTAAAGCGCGCCTACAAGATTCTCTACAAGTCGGGCCTGAGACTTGAGGAGGCGATCACCAAAATCGAGGAATTGGTGCCCGAACACCCGGAACTCGATGTTCTGGCGCGCTTTCTCAAGGTCGAGGGCCGGGGCATCATCCGCTAATGGCCCTGCGCGTGGGTATCGTGGCCGGCGAGGTGTCGGGTGACATGCTTGGCGCGGCGCTCATGAAGGCCATGAAGGCGGTCACGCCCTGTGCGTTCGAGGGGATCTGCGGGCCGGCGATGGTCGCCGAGGGCGGTTTGAGCCAGTTTCCCATGGAGGCCCTGTCGGTCATGGGGATCTCCGAGGTGGCCGGACGCCTGCGTGATCTCCTGCGCATTCGCCGCGATCTCATCGCCTATTTCCGCAAGACCCGCCCGGACGTCGTGATCGGCATCGATGCCCCGGACTTTACGCTCGCGCTCGAGCGCGCGCTGCGGCGCGACGGGATTCGAACGGTGCATTATGTCAGTCCCACGGTATGGGCATGGCGCCGCTATCGCGTGCGCACGGTGGCGGCGAGCGCCGACCGGCTGTTGGCCCTGTTTCCCTTCGAGCCTCAGTACTACACCGGGCACGCCGACGCCGTATTCGTCGGCCACCCGCTGGCCGACGCCATAGAGGCGCAGCCATCCCCCGACAAGGCGCGGGCCGAATTGCGCCTGGACGGGAGGGGGCCTGTGATCGCTTTGCTGCCCGGGAGCCGGGTAACCGAATTACGCGCCCATGCCGGGCTTTTCGTGAAGACCGCCCAGCGCTTGGCCCTACGTTATCCGGACGGCCGATTCGTCGCGCCGTTTGTCAATCGCGAGACGCTCGCAATCTTCGACAAGACCCTGACCGAGCTCCAGGCCTTCGATCTTCCGATCACGCGCCTTCACGGGCATGCGCGGCAGGCGATGGCCGCCGCCGACGTGGTTCTTTTGGCCTCGGGGACGGCAGCGTTGGAGGCCGCCTTGGTCGGACGACCCATGGTCGTGGTCTACCGGCTCTCGCCCATCACCTACGGGCTTGCGCGCCTGCTGGCACGGGCCCCTTATGTGTCGTTGCCAAACCTGTTGCTCGGGCGCGGCGTGGTCCCGGAGTTGCTGCAGGATGCGGCCACGGCCGACGGCCTGGTGCGTGCCGCCGAGGATCTCCTGGAGAATCCCGGACGTCGGGCGGAGATGACCGCGGCGTTCGTCGAGCTGCGCGCGCACCTTGGGTGTGGCGCGAGTGATCGCGCGGCAGCGGCGGTCCTGGAGTTGGTCGGCGCGCGCGGCACGCCGCCTGGGGTCATGTCATGCGCATCGTAGCTGGCATCGACGAGGTCGGCGTGGGCCCGCTCGCGGGACCCGTGGTGGCGGCGGCCGTGGTGCTGGGGCCGCGCCACGGACTTATGGGTCTCAAGGATTCCAAGCGGTTGACGGAACGCGCGCGCGAGCGCCTGGCAGGCGAGATCCGGGCGCGTGCGCAGGCCTGGGCGCTCGGCCAGGCCTGCGCCGCCGAGGTGGATCGCCTGAACGTTCTGCAGGCGGCGTGGCTTGCCATGCGCCGCGCCGTGGACAATCTCGCGCTCACCCTTGATCTGGCGTTGGTGGATGGTGTGCATGTACCGGTGTTGCCGTGCCCAGCACGCGCCATCGTGCGCGGGGACGCGCGCGTGCCGGCGATCTCCGCGGCGTCGATCGTGGCCAAGGTCGCGCGCGATGCCGAGATGCGTGACTGGGACGCCATCTACCCCGAATACGGCTTCGCTACGCACAAGGGCTATGGCACCGCCCGTCATCTGGAGGCATTGGCGCGTCTTGGTTCGTGCCCTTTGCATCGCATGAGTTTCGCGCCCGTGCGTGACGCACGCCGCGGGTCCTAAAGGGGGTCGGGCATGACGGGCTTCGTCCATCTGCGCGTCCATTCGGAGTATTCCCTTGCCGATGGTCTGCTGCGCCTCGACGAACTGGTCGGGGCCTGCCATGACCAAGGCATGCCGGCGGTGGCGCTGACCGATCTTGCCAACCTGTTTGGCATGGTGAAGTTCTACAACAAGGCGGTGGCGGCGGGGATCAAGCCCATCCTGGGGGCGGACGTGTTTGTGCGCAGCGATGACCCGCAACGACCCTATCGCGCCGCGCTGCTCTGCCAGAACCTCAACGGTTATCGCAACCTGAGCCGGCTTTTGACGCGCGCCTACAGTGAAGGCCAAAGCAGTGGCCGCGCCTGTCTCGAGAAGGCGTGGCTCGAGGGGAATAGCGATGGCCTCATCGCCTTGTCGGGGGGGCAGGACGGGGATGTCGGGCAGTTTTTGATCGGCAACCACAAGGACAAGGCGGATGCGGCGGCGCGTGTCTGGATGGCGCTGTTTCCGGGTCGGTTTTATGTCGAAGTGCAGCGCAATGGCAGGCCTTGGCAGGAGGAATACAATGCGCGCGCCGTGGGGCTTGCCCGTCACCTGAAGATTCCGCTGGTGGCGACCCACGACGTGCGCTTCCTGGCGCCCGAGGACTTCGAGGCCCACGAGATCCGCGTGTGCATCCACGAGGGCCGCACGCTCGCCGACCCCAGGCGTCCACGCCACTACACAGATCGCCAGTATCTGACGAGCCCGGCGGACATGGCGACGCTGTTCGCCGATCTCCCCGAGGCCCTTGCCAATACCGTCGAGATTGCCCGGCGGTGCACGGTGGCGCTGCGTTTTGGGGATTATTATCTTCCACGGTTCCCAGTCCCCGAAGGGGCCTCGGTCGATAACGTCCTGCGCGCCGATGCGCTTGCGGGGCTGGCGCGGCGCATGGCGCGGTTCTCACCCGAGGCACGCGCCGCCCACGACGGACCGTACCGCGAACGCCTGGACCATGAGTTGTCCGTCATCGTCAAGATGGGGTTCTCCGGGTACTTCCTGATCGTCGCCGACTTCATCACCTGGGCGCGGCACAATGGGGTGCCGGTGGGGCCGGGGCGTGGTTCGGGCGCCGGGTCGCTGGTCGCTTATGCCCTCGGCATCACCGAGCTCGATCCGATCGAATACGATCTACTATTCGAGCGCTTTTTGAATCCGGAACGCGTGTCTTTGCCCGATTTCGATGTCGACTTCTGCATGGACGGGCGCGACCGGGTCATAGAGTATGTCACCGAGCGCTACGGCTCCGACAAGGTTTCGCAGATCATCACCTTCGGCACCATGGCCGCCAAGGCCGTGGTGCGCGATGTCGGCCGGGTTCTGGACCATCCCTACGGTTTCGTCGACAAGCTCGCCAAGCTCATTCCGCACGATCTGGGCATTACGCTCGACGAAGCGATCGCCCAGGAGGCGGCGCTGAAGGAGCGCTACGAACAGGAGGAGGACGTGCGCGCGCTGCTTGATGCCGCGCGCAAGCTCGAGGGGCTGTCGCGCAATGCCGGCAAGCATGCCGGTGGCGTGGTGATCGCACCAAGCGCATTGACCGACTTCATGCCGCTTTACTGCGAAGCCGGCAGCAACCAGTTCGTGACGCAGCTTGACAAGGACGATGTCGAGGCCCTGGGGCTCGTGAAGTTCGACTTTCTGGGGTTGCGGACGCTCACCATCATCGCCAAGGCGGTGGCCATGATAGACCGCCGGCGCGCCCAGGAGGGCCTGGGGCCGCTCGCCATCGAGTCTTTGGCGATTGATGATGCCGAGGCCTTCAGTCTTTTGAAGCACTGCCGGACGACGGCGCTCTTTCAGCTGGAGTCGCGTGGCATGAAGGATCTCATCTTGCGCCTGCAGCCGGACCGTTTCGAGGATGTCGTGGCGCTGGTGGCGCTGTTTCGCCCAGGCCCCCTGCAGTCGGGCATGGTCGATGATTTCATCAACCGCAAGCATGGACGCGCGCGCATCGAGTACCCGCACGAGGCGCTGGCGCCGATCTTAAAGCCCACCTACGGCGTCATTCTTTACCAGGAACAGGTGATGCAGATCGCCCAGGTATTGGCCGGCTACAGCCTCGGCAAGGCCGACCTTTTGCGCCGCGCGATGGGCAAGAAGAAGCCCGAGGAGATGGCCAAGCAGCGCGAGGGCTTCGTCGAGGGCGCGCGCGCCCGCGGTTGCGACCCACGGCTCGCCACCGCCATCTTCAATCTGATCGAGAAGTTCGCAGGCTACGGGTTCAACCGCTCGCATTCGGCGGCCTATGCGCTCCTGTCCTATCAGACCGCGTGGCTGAAGGCGCATCATCCGGCGGAGTTCATGGCCGGCGTGCTGTCGGCGGATATGGACAAGACCGACAAGGTTGTCACCATGATCGCCGAATGCCGGGAGATGGGCATCACGGTCCTGCCGCCCGATATCAACCGTTGTGATTACGAGTTCGTGCCTATCGACGACCATACGATTCTCTACGGCCTGGGGGCCATCAAGGGTCTTGGGGAAGGCGCGATCGAGGCGGTGTTGACCGCGCGCGGCACCACGCCGTTTGCGGATCTCTTCGATCTGTGCCGGAGGGTCGTGGACCGGCGGGTCAACCGCCGCGCTTATGAGTGTCTGATCGCGGCCGGCGCCTGCGATGCCCTGGGACCGCACAGGGCCGCCATGATGGCGTCCCTGGATGTCGCTTTAAGCACCGCCGAGCAGCATGGGCGTGATGCCGCGGTGGGTCAGGACGATTTATTTGGCGATGCGATGGCATTCAAGCCGGATTTTGTGGCTGTCGAGCCGTGGGCCATGGAAAAGCGGCTGGAGGCCGAAAAGGATACCCTCGGACTTTATCTGACCGGGCATCCCATAGATCGATACGCCGCGGAGCTAAAGCGCATCACGAGGACCACCATCGCCGATTTGAGGCCCACCGAGAACGGCTCGGTCATGGTGGGAGGGCTTGTGGTCGCGCTTCGCGTCATCAATACCCGGCGTGGCGATCGCATGGCCTTCGTTACCCTGGATGACCGCACCGGACGCATAGATCTTGCGATGTTCGGCGAACTCTACCAGCGTTACCGCGAACGCATCGTCAAAGATGCGCTCGTCATCGTCAAGGGCGCGGTGAGTACCGATGATTACTCGGGTGGCTTCAAAATGACCGCCGAGGCCATCTATAATATCGACGAGGCGCGCGCGGCGTTCGCGACCCGTCTTGTCATGGACATCGACTATGGCCGATGTGACGATGGCTTTGTGGATGGCCTGCGCGAGATCCTTACGCCGGCGCGCGCCGGGAATTGTCCGGTCACCGTGTATTATCACCGTCCGGAGGGCGTGGTCGACGTGGTATTCGGTGAGGATTGGCGGGTGACGCCGAGCGAGGCGATCATGCGTCAGTTGGAGGTGTTCGTGCCGGAAGGCCATGCGCGACTGATCTATCAGGACGGGTAGAATGAATCAAAATTACCTCGATTTCGAACAGTCGATCGCCGATCTCGAGGCCAAGATCGACGCCCTGCGATTCCTGGATTCGAGTTCGGGCGTCAATATCAACGAGGAGATCGCGCGCCTGCGGGCCAAGAGCCATCGCCTGACGCAGTCGATCTTCGCGTCGCTCACCGCCTGGCAGGTCTCGCAGCTCGCGCGCCACCCGCAACGCCCCTATGTCCTGGATTATGTGGGGCGGGTCTTTCAGGACTTCGAGGAGCTGCACGGCGACAGGCTGTATTCCGATGACCCGGCGATCGTGGCCGGAGTGGCCCGTCTCGAGGGCGTGCCCGTGGCGGTCATAGGCCATCAAAAGGGTCGTGACACCCGCGAGAAGGTGCGGCGCAATTTCGGGATGCCACGGCCCGAAGGCTACCGCAAGGCCTTGCGCATCATGCGTCTGGCGGAGCGCTTTGGCATGCCGCTTATCACCCTGATCGATACGATGGGTGCCTATCCCGGGGTCGGTGCCGAGGAGCGCGGGCAAAGCGAGGCGATCGCCCGCAACCTGTTTGTGATGGCGACCTTGAAGACGCCGATCGTGAGTGCCGTGATCGGCGAGGGAGGTTCGGGCGGCGCGCTCGCGATCGGGGTCTGCGATCACATGCTGATGCTTCAGTATGCCACCTATTCCGTGATAAGCCCGGAAGGCTGTGCCTCGATACTCTGGAAGAGCGCCGACAAGGCGGCACTCGCGGCCGAGGCGCTGGGGATCACGGCCGAGAGCCTAAAGCGCCTGGGGCTCATCGACGAGGTCGTGGCCGAGCCGCTTGGTGGGGCGCATCGCGACTACGAGGCCGCGGCCAACGGCCTGAAAGAGGCCTTGCACCGCGCGATATCCGACCTCGTTGCGCTGCCGACCGACGATCTGCTCACGCGCCGGCAGCTTCGGCTGCGCCAGTACGGACAATTTGAAGAACGTTAGATTTTGTGGCCCATACCTGTCCCGGGCCCTTGCCGGACTCGGGGTGAAGGCGTCCGACGATATCGTGGTGGCGGTAAGTGGTGGCGGCGATTCCCTGGCGCTTCTGCATGCCATGAGCGGTCTTGGTTGGCACTCGGTGCGCGCCATCCATGTCGATCATGGCCTCCAGAGACAGGCGGGTGCGTGGGGCGCGCGGGTGCGGGCGGCGGCGACGGCGATGGGTGTGCCCTGCGAGGTGGTGCGCGCGACCGTGACGCGGACGGGCGAGGGGCCGGAGGCCGATGCGCGCGCCGCCCGCTATCAGGTGTTGTCCGCATGCATGCGCCCCGGGGAGGTCCTGGTGACCGCGCATCATGCCGACGATCAGGCCGAGACCGTGCTTTTGCGGCTGCTGCGCGGGGCGGGGCTCGCCGGGCTTTCCGCCATGGCCGGGATACGCGCGTTCGGCCCGGGACGGCTGGCGCGACCGCTGCTCGCGGTGCCCAAGGCGGCGCTGGCGGCCTATGCCGCCGAGCACGCCCTGGCCTTCGTCCATGACCCCAGCAACGACGATACGCGTTATGCGCGTAATTATGTCCGTCACGCCCTGGTGCCGGTGATCACCGCGCGCTGGCCGCGAGCCGTCGAGTCCATAAACCGCGCCGCCCGCCATGCGCGTTCGGCCGAGGAGCTGCTTTGCGCCTATGTGGCGCAGGATGTGGCGGCCTGTTCGGCCCCCGACGGGGCGTTGCGTCTGCCCGTGTTGCTCGCGCTCGCGCCCGGCATCCAGGGCCCGGTCCTGCGTGCATGGCTCAGCGGGCAAGGGGGGCCGCCTATGAGCGAGGCCAAGGGGGCGGAGGTGCTGGCGGCGTTGGCCATGGTTCCCCGGAGTCGCCGACAAGTGTTACGCTTTGGGCGGGCCGGGGCGCTGCGGCGTTACCGTGAGCGGGCGGTCTGGACCCCGGGGGATTACGAAAGCGCCGAGCCCGCCTTGCCCCAGGCATGGGCCCCGCCTTTTCAGGATCTCGGCTTGAGCGACGGGCGGCGGCTGCGGGCGGTACCAGTCTTGGGTCAGGGAGTGGCGGCCTCGCGCATCGCTGACCGTCCGCTCGTGGTGGCAACCCGGACCTTCGGGCAGAGGGTGCTCGTGCCCGGCCGGGGTCACCGGGCGGTGAAAAAGCTCCTGCAGGAGATGGGTATCGCCCCGTGGGAGCGTTCGCGTGCGGTCTTGATCTATGCAGACGAGGCATTGATCGCGGTGGCCGGGCATTGGGTGTGCGCGCCTTTCAGGGCGGGGCCTGGCGAACCGGGTTTTGTCTTTCATATCGAGTCGTGACAGGCCGATCGAGGAGGTTATGCGAAGTGGAACCAACTGACAGCGGCAACGGCCGGACTCGACAGGCGCCAAGCGCGCCCGGACGGTTGTGATGACCAAGTTCATATTCGTGACCGGCGGGGTCGTATCTTCGCTGGGCAAGGGGATCGCGGCGGCGTCGCTTGCCGCGCTGCTCGAGGCGCGCGGCCTGCGCGTCACCCTCATGAAACTCGATCCCTACATCAATGTCGATCCGGGGACGATGAGCCCCTATCAGCACGGCGAGGTGTTCGTTACCGAGGATGGCGCGGAGACCGACCTCGATCTCGGGCACTACGAGCGGTTCGTGCGCATGACCATGACCCGCGACAACAATTTCACCACCGGGCGCATCTACGAGAATGTGATCCGCAAGGAGCGCCGCGGGGACTATCTCGGCGCGACCGTTCAGGTGATCCCGCACATCACAGACGAGATCAAGCGTTGTATCGTGCAGGGCGCGGGCTCCGCCGACGTGGCCATGATCGAGATCGGCGGCACGGTGGGTGATATCGAGTCCCTGCCGTTTCTCGAGGCCATCCGTCAGATGGGGGTGGAGTACGGGCGCCAGCATGCCGTCTACATGCATCTTACACTGGTACCGTTCATCAAGGCCTCGGGAGAGATCAAGACCAAGCCCACGCAGCATTCCGTAAAGGAGTTGCGCGGCATAGGTATCCAGCCGGACGTCCTTTTGTGCCGCGCGGATCGCAGGCTGCCGGAGGATGAGCGGCAGAAGATCGCGCTTTTTACCAATGTCCCGGCGCGGGCCGTCATTTCGGCGATCGATGTCGACAACATCTATCGCATACCGGAGATCCTCCATGACCAGGGGCTCGACGACATCGTGGTCGAGCAGTTGCGACTGAAGGCCAAGGCCATCGATCTTGGTCAGTGGCGGGCGGTGAACGACGCCCTCGACCATCCCCAGGGGGTGGTGGATATCGCCATCGTCGGCAAGTATGTGCATCTCACGGAGTCCTATAAATCCCTGTCCGAGGCCCTGATCCACGCCGGCATCCATACGCGCCTGCAGGTGCGTATCCATTACGTCGATTCCGAGGTCCTGGAGCGTGAAGGTGTCGATTGTCTCGCGACCTATGACGCGATCCTGGTCCCCGGAGGCTTTGGCGGACGCGGCACGGAAGGCAAGATTGCGGCCGTGCGCCATGCCCGCGAGAACGCCGTGCCCTATCTCGGCATCTGTCTTGGCATGCAGATCGCGGTCATCGAGTTCGCGCGCGCCAAGGTCGGTCTCGCCGGCGCGCATAGCACCGAGTTCGACCCCAAGACTCCGCATCCGGTCATCGCCCTCATAACCGAATGGATGGGCAGTCAGGGACAACGCGAGGTGCGTACCGAGGGTGCCGATCTCGGGGGCAGCATGCGCTTGGGTGGCCAGCGCTGCGAGCTCGCGCCCGGCAGTCGCGCGGCCGGGATATACGGGGCGGCAAACGTCGTGGAACGTCACCGCCACCGCTATGAGGTCAACAATACCTATCGCGAACGGCTCGCGGAAAAGGGTCTGCATATCTCGGGAACCTCGCCTGATCAGGCGCTCGTGGAGATCGTCGAGCTACCGGATCATCCGTGGTTCATCGGGGTGCAGTTCCATCCCGAATTTACATCCAACCCGCGCGATGGTCACCCGCTGTTTCGCAGTTTCATCGAGGCGGCGCGCGCGCGGCGCGCGCTCGTTGCCGCGCGGCAGGCCGATTCGACATGAAGCTTTGCGGTTTCGAGGTGGGGCTGGACCAGCCCTTGTTTCTTATCGCCGGACCGTGCGTGATCGAATCGCGATCGCTGGCTCTGGAGACCGCGCAGGCGCTGAAGGAGCTGACCGCGCGCCTGTCAATTCCCTTCATCTACAAGTCGTCATTCGACAAGGCCAATCGCAGCGCGCATACCTCGTTTCGCGGGCCCGGGCGCGATGCCGGACTTGCGATCCTGGCCGAGGTGCGCGACACGGTGGGCGTGCCGGTGCTGACCGATGTCCATGACATCCCCGAGATTTCGGAGGTCGCCGAGGTCGCCGATGTGCTGCAGACCCCGGCGTTTCTGTGCCGACAGACCGACTTTATCCAGGCGGTGGTGGCCGCGGGTCGGCCCGTGAATATCAAGAAGGGGCAGTTCCTGGCCCCGGGCGACATGAAGAACGTGGTGGAGAAGGCGCGCGCCGCCGGCGGCGAGGGACGCATCCTGGTGTGCGAGCGTGGTGCTTCGTTTGGGTATAATAATCTCGTTTCGGATATGCGCGGTCTTGCCATCATGCGCGAGACCGGATGCCCCGTGGTCTTCGATGCCACGCACTCGGTGCAGCTGCCAGGTGGACAGGGGTCGTGTTCGGGCGGCCAGCGCGAGTATGTGCCGGTGCTGGCGCGCGCGGCGGTGGCGTCCGGGGTGGCGGGGGTCTTCATGGAGACCCATCCCGATCCGGACCGGGCCTTGAGCGATGGGCCCAACGCCTGGCCGCTTGCGCGCCTCGAGCGCCTGCTTGGCACCTTGAGGGAGATCGACGCTTGCGTCAAGGCGCGCGGTTTGGACGAGATGACCGGCAGTTAATCAAAAACGGCAAGGAATTTTTCAGGATGGTGTCATGAGCAAGATTGCAGATATACGGGCGCGCGAGATCCTGGATTCCCGCGGGAATCCCACCGTCGAGGTGGATGTGACGCTCGATTCCGGGGCCGCCGGGCGCGCCTCTGTCCCATCCGGCGCCTCCACCGGCGTGCGCGAGGCCTTCGAGTTACGCGATGGCGACAAGCGGCGGTTCCGGGGACTTGGAGTTCAAAAGGCATGCGCCTCGGTGAACGAGACGCTCAAACGGGCGTTGGTAGGCGTCGACGCCGTGCAGGCCGCGGTCGACGAGCGCATGATCGCCGAGGATGGCACCGAGGATAAATCGCGGCTCGGGGCCAATGGCATCCTGGCGGTCTCGTTGGCGCTCGCGCGCGCGCTCGCGGCCGAGGCCGGCGTACCGCTATACCGGTACCTGGGAGGGCGCGGGCCCTTCGTTTTGCCGGTACCGCTCATGAATATCGTGAATGGCGGCGCGCACGCCGACAACAATCTGGATTTTCAGGAATTCATGATCGTGCCTTTCGGGGCCGCGCGATTCTCCGAGGCCTTGCGTTGGGGGGCGGAGATCTTCCATACACTGAAGGGCCTTTTGAAGGCGCGGGGGCTTGCCACCGCGGTCGGGGATGAGGGGGGATTCGCGCCCGACCTCGGCACCAATGAGGAGGCCCTCGGCCTGATCCGGGAGGCCATAATGGCCGCCGGCTACACCCCTGGACAGCAGGTCGGTATCGCCCTCGATGCCGCGGTGTCCGGGCTTGTGGATGAACAGGGATCATATGTGCTGGCCGGCGAGGGCCGGACACTCGATGCGGATGCCCTGACCGGGCTCTATGAGGGCTGGATGGCGCGCTATCCGATCGTGAGCATCGAAGATGGCATGGGTGAAGAGGATTGGGCCGGCTGGAAGGGTCTTACGCAGCGCTTGGGTGGCCGCGTCCAGCTCGTGGGCGATGACCTGTTCGTGACCAACAGCGCGATCCTTGAGCGCGGCATCGATCAGGGTGTGGCCAATGCCATCCTCATAAAACCCAATCAGATCGGGACCTTGACGGAGACGCTCAAGACCATACGCCGGGCGCAGGCGGCCGGCTACGGTGTGATCCTTTCACACCGCTCGGGCGAGACCGAGGATACCGCCATTGCCGATATCGCGGTCGCCACCGGCGCCGGCCAGATCAAGACCGGTTCCCTGTCGCGCTCCGAGCGCATGGCCAAGTACAATCAACTCCTGCGGATCGAGGAATTCGAGGGCAGTAATGCCAGTTACGCGCGGGCCCCGCGGCAGGCCTATTCCCAAGGCTGAGCTTATGGGCCTAATATGGTGGCTATGAGGAAATGGATAGGCCCGCTCGCGGTGGTTCTGTTCGCGTTGACCCAGTATGCCCTATGGTTTGGGCAGGGTGGTGTAATCGCGCTCATGCACCGCGAGCGCCATATCCATGCGCTGGCGCACGCTAATGCCACGCTCTTGAAGACCGACGAGCAACTGGCCGCCGAGGTGAAGAGCCTGAGGCATGGGCGCGCGGCCATCGAGGCCCAGGCGCGATCGGGATTGGGAATGGTGAAGAAGGGTGAGACCTTCTATGAGATCGTTCCGGGTAGCCCCCCGGCTACGCAGACCGCGCGCGTGTTTCGCAATCAGCAGCTTGCGGCCAGGGGGTAGGGCAGGTCGCGGAAGGTAAGCGGTCTGTCCTGCCAGAGGACCGCGCCGGCATCATGACTGCTGATCTGGACGACTGCCAGCAGGTCGATGGCGCCATCGGGCCCGATCTGGGCGTCGACCACGGTACCGGCGGGTTGCCCCGGGAGATTGGAGGCCTGCAGGGTGGCGCCGGGTGGCGGCATGGGTGTACCCGCCGGCAGCGACGCCCGATACATGCGCTGTTTCAAGCGTCCCAGGTAATGGGTGCGCGCCACGATCTCCTGTCCCGGATAACACCCCTTGCGAAAGTTGATCCCCCCCAGAAGGTCGAGGTTTGTCATTTGCGGCACGAAGGCCTCGGAGGTCTCCGGACCTATGGTGGGAAGGCCCGCCTGGATGTCAAGCCAGGCCCAGGCGCGCGCGCCGACACGTGTGACCTCGGGCAGGCGCGGTGGCAGCACGCGCAGCGCCGATTCCGGCCCCAGGAGCAGGTAGCGGGATGCGTGTCCCGGGATCGCCACGACGGTGATGTCGCCGCTCGTCGCGGCCTCGGGCACGGTCGGGGCCGGGAGTCCGGCGGCCGCCAGTGCCTGGGGCGCATGCGGGCCGGAGAGACCGACGAGGGCCCAATCGGCAGCGGCCGTGAGCTTGACCTGGGCGCGCAGGATATACATCGTCAGGCGCTTTTGGACGGCCGCCTGGAGGGTCGCGGGCAATAGCAGAAGGAATGCATCCTGATGGGGCACGACCCGAAACAGCGTGATCATGCGTCCCTGGGCCGTGCAGTAGGCGGCCAGCTGGCTCGTGGCGCCGAGGCTCAGGATGTCGTTGCTGAACTGTCCATGCAGGAAGGCGGCGGCGTCGGGCCCGGCGGCGCGCAGGATCGCCATGTGGGTGAGCGCGCTCCAGACCGTACCGTGCGCGGCGGCCAGGACCTCGGCGCGGCGATCGCCATAGTCGGTGACGGCGCCGTCCTCCAGGAGGCCGCCGGCCTCGATCAATTCCGCCTTCCATTCCCTCTGCATGACTCGCCCCCTATAATGCCTGACATGCGCCCGCCGCGTTACGATCATATCAAAAACCGCCGCCACGGCTAGGGGAGGTCGGATGTCGCGTGCACGCCCGCAAGACCTGGGTCTTAGGACCCTGCGCCTGCCGGTGGGGGCCTGGGCCTCCATTTGGCACCGCATCACAGGCGTCCTTTTGGTCGGCGTGGTGGGTTGGGCCCTCGGGCTTTTGCGGGCCTCTCTGCAAGGCCCGGGGGATTTTCGGCGGGTGGCAGACGCGATACGCGGACCGTGGGGGCATATGATAGGACCGCTTGCGACCCTTGTTGCGGCCCAGCACCTCTACGGCGGGATGCGCCATCTGGCGCATGACGCCGGCTGGGGATTCGGGCGCGACCGGGCGCGCGCAAGTGCCGGCGCGGTCATGATCCTTGCGGTACTGACCGCGCTCGCGGCGTTCTGGGCATGGCCCTGAGCGATCGCAATCTCGGCAGTCGCCGCGCCGGCAGCGGTGCCTATCTGCTCGTGCGCGCAAGCGCGGTGGCGATCGCCGGCGGGGCGCTCGCGCTCATGGCCCTGATCGCCGAACTCCCTCGCTTCGGCTACGGTCCCTGGCAGGCGCTCTTTCGCGAGACGGCCGTGCGTATCCTGCTGGCCGGCTGGCTTTCGGCGGTGGCGCTGCATGCCTATCTCGGCTGTGATTCGATCCTGAAGGACTATGTCCACAACACCTTCGCGCGCCTTGTCGGTCTGATGGTGATTGCCCTAAGCCTGCTCGCGCTGGTCGTCTACGGCATGGTGGCGGTGTGGGCATGAGCACGCGCCTTCCGCGCCGCCAGTTCGACTGCCTGGTGCTGGGCGCCGGAGGCGCCGGTCTGCGCGCGGCCTTGCAGCTCGCCGATGGCGACGCGCATGTGGCGGTGGTGTCCAAGGTCTTTCCGACGCGCTCGCACACCGTGGCCGCGCAAGGCGGGGTGAATGCGGCCCTTGGAAACGTCCTGCCGGATTCCTGGCACTGGCATATGTACGATACGGTCAAGGGTGGCGATTATCTCGGTGATCAGGACGCGATCGAGTATCTCTGCCGGGCGGCGAGCCGGCTTGTCATCGAGCTCGAACACTACGGGGTGCCGTTTTCGCGCATCGACGACGGGCGCATCTATCAGCGCAAATTCGGCGGGCAGAGCCAGAATTTCGGAGGGGAGCAGGCGGCGCGCACCTGCGCTGCGGCCGATCGCACGGGGCACGCCATCCTCCATGCCCTCTATCAGCAGAACATCCGCGCCAAGACCCATTTCTTCGATGAGTTCTTCGCCATCGACCTGTTGCGTGATGCCGACGGCAATACCCTGGGCGCGCTGGTCCTGGAGATCGAGACTGGTGAGCTGCTCGTGATCGAGAGCAAGACCACCCTGATCGCGACGGGTGGTGCCGGACGCATGTACCGCACCAGCACCAATGCCCTGATCAATACCGGTGACGGGCTTGCCATCGCCTTGCGCGCGGGCCTCCCTTTGCAGGACATGGAATTTATCCAGTTCCATCCCACCGGACTCGCCGGTCTCGGGGTGTTGATCACCGAGGGTGCGCGTGGCGAGGGCGGATATCTCGTAAATGGCCGCGGCGAGCGTTTCATGGAACACTATGCCCCACATGCCCGGGACCTCGCCAGCCGCGATGTGGTGAGCCGGGCGATTCACATGGAGGTGTCGGAGGGGCGTGGCTGCGGGCCGCGCGGCGATTACGTGGAGCTGAAGCTCGATCACTTGGGCGATGACACGATCCGCAAGCGCCTGCCGGGCATACGTGACACCGTGCTGCGTTTCGCCCATATCGATCCGGCGCGCGCACCGATCCCGGTCTATCCGACCGCCCATTACATCATGGGCGGCATCCCCACGAACCGCTTTGGGCAGGTAGTGGCCCCTGAACGTCATGGCCCGGAGGAGCCGCAGCCCGGGCTCTACGCGGTCGGCGAGTGCGCCTGCGTGTCGGTGCATGGCGCCAACCGACTGGGCGGCAACTCGCTGCTTGATATCATCGTATTTGGACGCGCCGCCGGCAATCATATCCTTGCGGCGCTCAAGGAACAGCGCTACCACAGGCCCCTGCCCGGGGAGACGGTGGAACGTGCGCAAGAGCGGGTGCGGCGCTGGGAACGTCCGGGGGAGGAATCGGTGGAGGCCCTTGGCGCCGAGCTTCGGCAGGTCATGGAACGTTACTGCGGGGTGTTCCGCACTCAGGACGTCCTGGATGAGGGGGCGCGACGGGTGCGCGAGATCCGCGAGCGGCTCGCCCACGCCGGGCTGCGCGATCAGAGCCGGGTCTTCAACACCGCCCGAATCGAGGCCTTGGAGCTCGAGAATCTGGTCGAGGTGGCGCTCGCCACCGTGGTTTCGGCGGCGGCACGTCACGAGAGCCGCGGGGCGCATTCGCGGGTCGATCATCCCGAACGTGACGATCGCCACTGGTTGAAGCACACCCTCTATCTGCGCGCAGGGGAGACCATCGACTACAAGCCGGTGCGCGTAAAGCCCCTGACCGTCGATTCGTTTCCGCCGATCGCGCGAACTTATTAGGAGCCGGCTCATGCGCTTTCGCATCTATCGCTATAGGCCCGAGGAGGGCGGGGGGCCGGTCCTCCAGGACTATGTCCTCACCCCCGAGACCCTGGATGGTGCGGTGATGCTGCTCGATGCCCTGATGCTCTTGAAGGCCCAGGATGAGACGCTGAGCTTCCGGCGTTCGTGCCGCGAGGGCGTGTGTGGGTCGGATGCCATGAACATCAATGGCCGCAACGGACTGGCGTGCATCACCCCCCTCAAGGATCTGCGCGAGCCGATCACATTGCGTCCGCTGCCGGGGATGCCGGTGATCCGCGACCTGGTGGTCGATCTCTCGGGGTTTTATCGCCAGTATCGCTCTGTGCGGCCATGGCTCATAGATGAGGGGCCACAGCCCGAGATCGAGCGCCCCCAAAGCCCCATTGAGCGTGACCGGCTCGACGGCCTCTATGAATGCATCCTATGCGCCTGTTGCACGACGAGCTGTCCGTCGTTCTGGTGGAACCCCGAGCGCTTTCTGGGTCCGGCGGCCTTGCTCCAGGCCTACCGCTTCGTCACCGATAGCCGCGACAAGGCGCTCGGCTCGCGTCTGGATGATCTCGAGGACCCCTACCGCCTGTATCGCTGCCATACCATCATGAACTGCACCGACGTCTGCCCCAAGGGGCTCGATCCGGCGCGCGCCATAAGCGGAATCCGGGCGTTGCTCGCCAAGCGTAGACTATGACGCAGGCTGCGGTGCGTTGGCGTTGCCGGCGCGGGCTCCTGGAGCTCGATCTGGCGCTCGGACGCTTCCTGGAAGACGGCTATGAGCGCCTGTCGCCGCCTGAGCGCGCGGTGTTCGAGGAGTTCCTCACCGAGCACGACGCCGACCTCTGGGCATGGATGCAGGGGGTGCCGGCGCCGGCGCGATATGCCCCGATCCTCAAATCCTTTACACTCCCACGCTGCGACCCGAACGACGACCGCTTATGATCGACCCCAAGTTTTTAAGAAACGAGCCGCACGAGGCCGCGCGACTCCTGGCGCGACGTGGCTTTGTGCTCGATGTCGAGACGCTCACGGCGCTTGAGGCGCGACGCAAGATCGCGCAGAAGGAGACCGAGGACCGTCAGGCGAGCCGCAACGCGCGCGCCAAGGCCATAGGGAGCGCCAAGGCCCGGGGCGAGGATATCGCGGGACTCATGGCCGGTCAGGACGAGGATGCGCGGCGGCTCGCCGAGGCCCAGGCGGAGTTGGCCCGCGTGCAGGCGGCGTGGGATGAGTTGGCGTCGGCCCTGCCCAATATCCCCGCCGAGGATGTCCCGGACGGCCGGAGCGAGGAGGATAACGTCGAGCGCAGGCGCTGGGGCGACGTGCCCGTGTTTGCGTTTCCGGCGCGTGACCACGTCGATCTCGGCGAGGGCCTGAAGGGTCTCGATCTGGCGGCCGCCGCCAAGCTCGCCGGCAGCCGGTTTGCGGTGCTGCGCGGACCGCTCGCCCGCCTGCAGCGCGCGCTCACGCAGTTCATGCTCGACCTGCACACCCGCGAGCACGGCTACACCGAGGTGTATGTGCCCTATATGGCCAACCGTGAGAGCCTGTTTGGGACCGGCCAACTCCCGAAGTTTGCCGAAGACCTTTTTGCGATCGCGGATCTCCCCTATTTCCTGATACCGACGGCCGAGGTGCCGGTCACGAACCTTGCCCGCGATATGGTCTATGCAAGAGACGAGCTGCCCAAGCGCTATGTCTGTCATACCCCGTGCTTTCGCAGCGAAGCAGGCGCCGCCGGACGCGATACCCGTGGCCTTATCCGCCAGCATCAATTCGAGAAGGTCGAGCTCGTGCAGATCGTGGCCGCCGAGGATTCGGCGCGTGCCCATGAGCAGCTGACCGGGCACGCCGAGGCGGTGCTGCAGCGCCTCAAGCTACCCTATCGCGTCATGGCGCTGTGCGCGGGCGACATGGGCTTTGCCTCCGCCAAGACCTATGATCTCGAGGTCTATCTGCCCGGCAGCGGCCGCTATCGGGAGATCTCATCGTGCAGTAATTTTCGGGACTTTCAGGCCCGGCGCCTGAATGCCCGTGCCCGTGCCCCGGGCCAGAAACCCGAGCCCGTGCACACCCTGAACGGTTCGGGACTCGCAGTCGGCCGCACACTGGTCGCGGTGCTCGAGAACTACCAAGAGGCCGACGGGAGCGTACGTATCCCCGATGCCTTAATCCCCTATATGGGCGGTGAGACGAAGATCGTGCCGCCCCTATAGGGGTCATTTAGTGCGTTGGATATCGCATGACCGGGGCCCGCCTGTCGAGGCCGTAAAGTGGCGTGGACGGCCGTTCAGGCCTTGTTGCGCTTCAAGAGGGCATCCAGGCTGAGACAGCCGGCCCCGTTGACTGCGAGTATGATAAGTCCCCCAGTGAAGCTCACCTCCGCGAGCGTTATGATCTGATTACTCATGGTCGCGAGGTTCTGGTGGAAGATGACGATGGCGGCGGTCGAGAACAGGGCGAGCAACAAGGCCGCCCAGCGCGTCCACAGGCCGGCCATGATCGCAAGGCTACCCAGGAGTTCGACTGCGATCACGACCGGCAGCAGCGCTCCGGGGACTCCATAGGAGATCATGTAGAGGCGTGTCCCCTCATAGTCCTCGATCTTGCCGAGGGCGGCAAAGAGAAAGATGAACGCCAGAAGCACGCGCCCGATGAGATCGAAGACCGCAAGCCCTTTATCCTTATATGACATGAGGTATTCTCCCTGGCGGGCCTATCCCGCCGATACAGCCTAG